>CADDYW010000206.1 GCA_902810745.1 Chloroflexota bacterium
GCAGGGACGTGCGGAACCCACGCCGAGGGGAGAATTCCACCAGGACCGATGCAGGCGGATGATCCGCCCGAGATTGTCGACAGTCGGATCGCGCGATCCTGACTGAGATGTGGGGATGTCCTGGTAGGATCACTGCCAAACTGAGCTGGTCAAGCTGGGCCGGGTGCGCGGCATTCTCCTGGTCGGTGTGATCTGGGGAGCCTGGCACCGGCCGCTCGTTCTCATGGGCTACAACTATCCGGGGCACCCCGTGCTTGGCATGGTGCTGATGACGCTTTACACGACCGGTCTCGCCATCGTCCTGGGCTACGCCGTGCTGCGGTCAGGCAGCGTCCTGCTGGCCGCCTATCTACACGCTCTCAATAACCAGGTTAAGAGCTTCATCGTGGCGATCGGCTATCGGCCATTCGACTCGGCCTTCTCTTTCGGCATCGGCATCTACGGGATCGCGACGGTGGCCATTATCGCCCTCCTCATCCTCCGCGACCCCGTCTGGCAGGGCAACGGCAGGAGCCTGGCCTGAGCGATCTCGCGAAAGCTCTGGTCCAGTCGGACGGGGTGCCAACCGGGTGACGAACGCGCGCTCCATCCTGGTCGACCGACGCCATGCTCCCGTGGACCAACCAACTGCCTGCAGACTACGCCTTTGGTGGGTACTATCGTACGCATCTCAGTCGGACGGCGATGTTTTGAGGGCAGGTTGGCCTGCTGGCTCACCAGCGCAGAGCTAGGCAAGATCGTAATCGGAAGCGAACCTTCTTGGCTGCTGGAGGATAGGAGTAGTGAGGAGGTTCAAGATGAAGCAGTTTCGAAAGGAGCACGCGTGGACGAGAAAGTCGCCATCGAACGGCTGAAACGCGGCGACATCGGCGGTCTCGAAACGCTGGTGCGTTGCTATCAGGTCCGAGCCGTGCGGGCAGCATTTCTGGTGACCGGGGTCGGCCGTTGGCCGAAGACCTCGTCCAGGCGGCATTTCTTCGGGTCTACGAGCGAATTGGGCAGTATGACGTGCAACGGCCATTCGGCCCCTGGTTTCTGCGGAGCGTGGTCAACGACGCCGTCAAGGCGGCTCGCCGGCGGGAACGTCACGTATCTCTGGACGACCGAATCGTGGATGACGACCTCGCCCTCGCCGAGGTCCTGGCCGACCCCGCCCCCGGCCCGGCAGCGCTCTGAGCTCGGGCCGAGACGCGCCAGAGCGTTCATGATGCTCTTGGCAAGCTCGCGCCGCGTCTGCGCGCGACGATCGACCTGCGCTACTTCCTCGAGCTCAGCGAGGCCGACATCGGCGATCAGCTTGGTTGTCCGAGTCGGACGGTGAAACGTCGGCTCTACGATGCCCGTGCCCGCTTACGCGCTCTCCTGACCGCTCGCACCACGGTCGGTCAGGATCAGGAGCCATCCCAGGAGACTATCCGGGCCGACAAATCGCCAGGCCTTATCCGAACGGGGGAATCGCGATGAACGAACGAGAAATCGATCGAATCCATCATTCGTTGACCACCTACGCGGCGACGGCTATACCCGACGACCTCGACCTCTGGCCGGCACTTTCGGCGAAGCTAGCTGCCCAGCAGCATCATCATAGCCGGGATCGCCGGACCGAAGTCTCCGAATGGATCACCTCAGTGCGGCAGCCGATGTTCGTGCGGGGAGGCCTGGCGCTGCTCCTCGGGGCAGTGCTTCTGGCCGGAGGGCCAACCCTGCTGAGCCGACAGCCATCCACCGCCTCCGCGGCGGGGCTGCTCAGCAGCCTTGCAACCGTTACTGCCACCCAGCCAGCAGCTGATGCGGCCGCGTCAGCCGGTTATCGTTACTCGAAGTCCGAAACCCTGGATCTCACCATGCGAGAGACCGCCGGTAGCGGACAGCCGACGATGGCGGCTCTCGTGCCCAAGACGCGAGAGGTCTGGATCGCACCGGATGGCTCGGGGCGCATTCGGGAGACGGCCGGCGAGCCCAGCTTCTTGAACGCGAAGGACCGTGCTGCCTGGGAAGCTGCAGGACGACCAGTCCTCGGTGCGCCGATCGATCGGGACTTCGGCCCGGGTGAGCTGTGGTACGAAGACTTCACCCGCTACCCGACCGATCCGGCCGCGCTGGCCAAGCTCATCCGCCAGCGGGCCGAGCAGACCAAAGTTCCCGTCGACGTCGAGACGTTTGTTCTCGTCGGCGACCTCCTCCGTGAGCCGGGTGTACCCCCGGCGCTGCGATCGTCACTGTACCGGGTTGCCGCGCAGATTCCCGGCGTCAAGCTCGTCGGCAACGTCAGCGACCACGCCGGACGCCGTGGTGTCGCGGTGGCAATGACGACGACCTATCGAGGAGGCAGGGAGCGCTTCGTGCTCATCGTCGACCCCGCGACCGCGGCGCTGCTTGGCGAAGAGCACGTCCTGCTGGATCGGGTTTCCTGGCTGGACGCTGACGCGGCGCCACCGGTCGTGATTGGCCAGGAGGCGACCTACCTCGATTCGGGGATTGTGCCAACGCTGCCCGGTAACGCGCCTTCGCCAGCACCAGTGCCGGACAAGCCGCAGATCGTTCCATCTGCTTCGACCCACGGCTAGCGCGGAGATCGGGTGCGGAGGCTCAGCCTGGCGCTCCCGCGGTGGCATCACCAGCCGTAGAGAATGGCTGGCGATGCCACCGTAGACGAACTAATCGCCGCTTGGTTGCTCTGACTGATCGACGCGGACGATTGGAGGTCGCTCGCGCCCGCCGATCAGGATTTGCCTTGCGCCGTGGCAATGGCGTTCTCGGTCGGTAGGGCCCGTCCCGCCTCGAAGGCCGCGTTGAAGGCGGCGTCGCCGAGCGCGGCGCGCGCGGTCGCAATCGTCTGCGCGTAGCTAGCCGGATCCGCGGACGGTAGACCCGGGCCGAGGTGCTCGAGCAGGGCCTCGCGGGCGCCACCGAGGCGCGCGGCATCGGCGGCCTGGCCCTGCGCCGCCGCGATGCCGGCGAGACCTTCGAGGCACCAGGGCAGGTAGACCAGATTGCCGATCACCACGTAGAGCCTGGCGGCCTCGACGCAGAACTCACGCGCGCGCGGAAGATCGCCCGCGACCAGCTCGACGTGGCCCAAGAGGGCGAGACCCATGGCTGTCGCCCAGCGGTCCTCGATCCGGCGAAATATCGCGAGCGCCTCCGTCAAGATGGTTCGCGCGGTCGGCAGGTCACGTCGGTGGAGAGCCGCCTGCCCTAGCGTCGAGAGGACCTGCGCTGCGCCGCGCTCATCCCCCCGCGCGCGGCGTAGCGCCAGGGCCTCCTCGTACAACGCAGTGGCTCGCGTGTAGTCGCCCCGATAGTGTACTGTAATGCCGAGCGACCAGAGCGTCTCGGCGACCTGACCGGTATCTCCCAGCGCGCGAAAGAGGCCAAGCGCTTCCTCCCGCAGTGCCTCCCCGCGCGCGGCGTCACCAACATGCCAGGCGATCCAGCCGAGCTCGCGAAGCACGGAAGCCATGCCTCGGGTATCCCCCAGCGCTCGATAGAGGGCGAGGCTCTGCTCCAGCAGCGCCTGCCCGCGGGATGGGCTGCCGGTGAGGAAGAACACCATGCCGAGCTCGTAGAAGGCTGTAGCCTCTCCTGCCTGATACTCAGTCGCCGTCGCGACGCGTAGCGCCTCCTCCAGGCACTCCGTTGCAGAGGCGTACTCACCCCTGGTGCGAGCAATGAGTCCAGAAGCGTTGAGGGCGTCTACGAGGTCGTGCTGGCTGCCGTTGGCCCGCGCCAGGGCGAGGCACTCGGCGCTTGCCTTCGCCGCCTCATCCAGCGCCCCGCCGTCGAGCGCGAGCAATGCTGCCCCGCGCAGCGCCTTGATCCGCACGCCCGGATCGGGAGGTACCGGGCGGTCGGTTGCGGATAATCCGAGCACCTGGCTGAGCCATTGTCGGCCCTCGCGGATGTGGCCGCGGGCTGACCAGAAGCGCCACAGCGCCGCGGCCAGCCGCAGCCCCAGCGCGGCGTCACCGCGGTCGCGCGCCCAGGTGAGCGCCGCACGCAGGTTGTCGTGATCCCGCTCCAACCGCGCCGCCCAGGCGAGCTGATCCGGCCCGCCGAGGGCCGGCGCCACCTCCTCAGCGAGAGACAGGAAGTGATTGGCGTGTCGCGCGCGCAGCGGCTCGGCTTCGCCGCCCTCCTCCAGCCGCTCCAGCGCGTACTCGCGAACCGTCTCGAGCATGCTCAGTCGCGACTCGGAGCTGCCCGTAGCCGCTTCCTCGCGCCGCAGCAGGCTCTTGTCTACCAGCGCCGCCAGCCCGCGCAGCACCACGTGCACGTCGTCGCCATCCCCACAGATGGCTGCTGCCGCGTCGAGCCCGCAGCCTCCCACGAAGACGGCCAGCCGCCGGAAGAGGCACTGTTCGGCCGAATCGAGCAGGTCGTAGCTCCAGGCGATCGCGTCCCGCATCGTCCGCTGGCGCGTCGGTAGGTCGGACGGTCCGCCTCCCAGCAGCGGCAGGCGTCGCTCGAGCCTTGCCAGCAGATCGGTTGGCGGCAGGAGTGGCGCCCAGGCAGCGGCCAGCTCCAGGGCCAGCGGCAGCCCGTCCAGCCGGCGGCAGATCGCCGCCACGGCGGCTCCGGCCGCATCGTTCAGCGTCAGGTCTACTCCGGCAGCGCGCACGCGGTCCAGGAAAAGCGCCGCCGACGCGGCCTGCGCCAGATCCTCGGGATGGGCGCCCTCTGGTGGCAGCTCGAGGGGAGCGACGCGGTACTCGCGCTCGCCGCGCAGGCGCAGCGGCACCCGGCTCGTGGCAAGCACGACCAGATGTGGGCAGTCCTCCAGGAGCGCCCGCACGTCCTCACGCGCAGCCAGCAGGTGCTCGAGGTTGTCGAGCACGAGCAGCAGGCGCTTGGCGCGCAAGGCCGAGGCAAGGCGTGCTCGCGGTGCCAGATTGTCACGCTCGTCCAATCCAAGGTGCCGGCCAATTGTGGACAGCACTAGCGCGGGGTCGCGCAAGGCCGACAGATCCACGAAGGCGACGCCGTCGGCGAAGGCGCCGGCCGCGCGCGACGCGATTTCGATCGCCAGGCGCGTCTTGCC
>CADDYW010000207.1 GCA_902810745.1 Chloroflexota bacterium
ACGCCGTAATCCCTCGCCGTCCTCTCACACCCCGCGAGGCCATTGACCTCGTACGTCGAACCCAACGATGCAACTACGCCGCCTATCGGTCCCACCACAAGGACCAGCGCCGCCGGCGGCGCCGTCAGTGCTGATGTCTCGTTGTAATATTAGGACGCGCAACCTGGCGCGGGTACTACTGGGTTGGGCGCATCGGTAGGCGCGAGACCTCGCACCCTGGTTCGCTACCCACCCGGGCAACTTTCCGAAGAGTCGGATCTGTTTTGCGGGCTCGCAGTATGCATAACCACGCCAACCTTGACAGTACGGGAAGCCGCTGGAGCACCGCGTCCAACCAGACCAAAAAGCGCACCGCCGGTGGCCATTGTAGGTTTCGGCACAGCCCCAGGACGTCGGTGTTGCCAATGAGTGCGTAGCCGACGTATCCGAAGGGCTGGAACTCTTCCAGCGTCAGCCCGGCGGCCTGGAAGGCGGCAGACAACTCCGAGCGCCGCAATCCACTCTCGGACTCCGCGTCGAAGATCTTGAAACAGCGGTACACTATCCTACGGATGGATCGGACTGCCCAGTGATCATCGCAGGGTTCTGTGCATACGAGGATGCCGCCTGGGGTCAGTACTCGCCCGATCTCCGCGATGACGGTGAGAAGATCGTGCGCGACGTGGTGGAGCCCGCCTTGGATGACTATGGTGCGAATCGATGCATCGGCGAGCGGCAGCCTCCGGGCGTCCCCGCACACAAACTGGCCAACCACTCCGTGTCGAGACGCGCCGTACGAGAGCATGCGGTGTGTGAGATCGATCCCGAGTTTGCGGACGCCCGGCGGGGCATCGAACCGAGTGATAAGTTCGCCCGTCCCGCACATGAGTTCCAAGAAGACGCCCGAGCGCGCCTCCGGGCGCACCTGGCTAAGTACCCGATCGCACCAGAAGTCGTAGTAGGCCTTGTTTGCCACGGAGTCGAATCGGGCGGCCACGTAGCGGTCGAAGATTTGCTCCATATGCTCGGCTTGATTCATGGTCCGGTCCCCGCTTGGCGAGGACGCGAAGTCGCCGCGCGCCTAAACACGAATTCGTTGTTGCCGCTTGGATCGCCGCAGGGCCGAAGTTTCAATAACGTGCAGCCCCGGCTCTCGTAGAAGCCGACAATCGACGCGCGCGTTGCAACTTCGAACGGATACCCGCCCAACCAGTCTTTCAGGTCGTACCAAAGCGCCATGCCGCGATCCGACTTCAGTCGCCCGTTCATGAGCCTGGGCAGGGCACGCGAGCAGAGCAGCACGGGTGCGTGGGTGCACACGATCAGGAACCTGGATGCCGGGTGGGTCGTGTAGAGGCGCTTGATCTGCCGCCAGTACGCGCTGATCCACCCCTGGTCGTTGTAGATGGCGATGAAGAGTGCGCCGCCTTCGGCCAAGGGAATCAGGACGTTCTCGAGGGCCTGCCACATGGCGCCGGTGTGGTGGAGGACGCCCCACGCGTACACGATGTCGAATGTGCCCAGGCGATCGAGATAGCCGGTGTCCAGGACGGATCCCTGCTCGATGGTCCACTGATCGTCGTCCGGAAAGTATCGTCGCTTCAGCTCGCATGTACACCCCACCGAGTCGGGGTCGTAATCGAAGGAGTGCACGTGGCGAGCGCCCAGCCGCCTGGCGGCCAGGCTGAAGAGGCCGCTCCCCGAGCCGACATCCAGGAACGTCTTATCGGCGAGATTATCGACTTCCAGCATCTGTTTCAGCGATCGCTCCGCGGCCGAGATCCGCGCTCCGTTGAGCGTCGCCAGGAAACGCTGCCAGTTCCTACCGAACTCATAGTGTCGAACGGCTGGAATCGTGTCCCGGCGTACGCTCATGGGGCGACGGCTCGCGATCAGGCGGCGGCTGGCGTGACGCCTGCGGCCGCTGCAGGATGCTCGGAGGTCCGGCTAGTACCGGACTTCGATCGGCGCATGCGCGGAGCGGGCGCGTTCAAGGCTGCCTTCCAGGTAGGTCTGATACCACATCTGGAACACGAACAGGTTCCACAGTTTCTTCCGGTGGTCCTGCCGTCCGGCAATGTGCTCGGAAAGCAGCCGGTCGACCGCGCTCTCGTTGAAGATGCCCTGACGAGCGATGCGCGCAGGGCTCAGCATGTCCTGGAACAGCGCCCGCAGATCGCCGCGGATCCAGAATCCCAGGGGGACGCCGAACCCCTTCTTGGGGCGATTCAGGATCTCGGGCGGGAGCAGGCTCCTGAGACTGCGTTTCAACAGGTGTTTGGTCGTCAGGCCTCGGAGTTTCTTCGACGCCGGCAGGCGGCTGGTGAACTCGACGACCGCCGTGTCGAGGAATGGGCAGCGGACCTCCAGCGAACATGCCATGCTGGCGCGGTCCACCTTGACCAACACGCCGTCCTGCAGATAGAGTTTCGCATCGAGATAGAGGAGCCTGCCGAGCCAATCCCGATTTCCCGCCGCCCGCGCGTAGGCGCGTACCTCTGAGAAAGGGTCGTCCTCGCAGACCTGCTGCCAGGTCTCTCGAGCGAACAGACTGGGCAGTTCCTGGGTGGCAAAGGAGCCGAGCCAGATCGCGTGTCGAAGTTCCGGTGGATGGCCGAGGCCGGACACGAACTTCTTGATTTTGAAGTCCAGGCTGAAATTATCGTAAGACACAGGTAACCTGGCCGCGACGCCACGCGTCCAGCCGAGCACGGGGTGGGGCGCCCATGTCATGAGCCGCGCCACCCGATGGGCCTGGTAGGTCGGGTAGCCGGCGAACATCTCGTCGCCCCCGTCGCCGGAGAGGGCGACGGTGACGCGTTCGCGGGTGAAGCGGGACAGCAGGTACGTCGGCAGCACAGAGGCATCCGCCAGCGGCTCGTCGAGCAGGTCGGCGATACGGCCGATGAGGTCGAGAATCGCTCGAGGCGTCATAACGTCTTCGTGGTGTTCCGTGCCGAGGTAACTCGCCACTCGCCGCGCGTACCCGGTTTCGTCGAAGGACTTCTCCGGGAATCCGACGCAGAAAGTCTTCACCGTACTCGGTGAGTTCCGTGCCATGAGGGCGGCGACGGCCGAGGAGTCGATCCCTCCGCTGAGGAATGCACCGAGCGGCACCTCGCTGACCAGCCGGCGCCGCGTGGCTGCGTCGAGCAGCGCCTGCAGTCGCTCGGCTCCCTCTTCGTCCGGCATGTCCGCCCTGCGGTCCGGAGCGGGGAAGTCCCAGTATTGACTCGCGTGTACACTGCCCGCTTCGTACACGAGCCGGTGCCCCGGCGGTACCTTGAAGATGTCGCGAAAGATCGTGCGAGGCGCAGGGACGTAGTCGTGTATGAGGTAGCGCGTCAATGCGGGGATCGAGAGGTCGCGGGTGATGCCGGGATGTTTGAGCAACCCTTTCAGCTCCGAGCAGAAGACGATGCCGTCGCTGAGGGCAGCATAGTGGAGCGGTTTCTTACCGATTCTGTCCCTGGCCAGGAACAGGCGCCGCCGGGCCTTGTCCCAAATGGCAAACGCGAACATGCCGTCCAGCCGGGTGACGCAGTCGAGCCCCGCATCCTCATAGAGGTGCACGATCACCTCCGTATCCGACCGCGTCCGGAAGCGATGGCCACGTGACCGCAATTCGTCTCGTAGCTCGGCGAAGTTGTAGATCTCCCCGTTGAACACGATCCAAATGGTCCCATCCTCGTTGCTGATTGGCTGGTGCCCGCCGGCGACGTCGATGATGCTGAGCCGCCGGATACCCAGCGCAGCGTGGCCGTCCGCGTAGTAGCCCTCGTCGTCCGGTCCTCTGTGCCGGATCGCCGCGCACATGCCGCGCAGGATCGGTCCGGCGCGGTCCGCGTCAAGAGAGGTGCTGACGAACCCGGATATGCCGCACATCGGCCACACGCTCGTGGTGATTGACAACCTGGCGCACGACGTAGGTGGGCTTGCCTTGGGACTCGTGGTACGTGCGGGCGACGAGCTCCGCCAGCAGCCCCATCAGCATGAGTTGCAGGGCGGAGACGAAGCAGAACCCGGCGATCCAGGCCAGCGGGTTGCGATGGACCCACACGCCGTACGCCACTTTTTGTACGGCCACGACAGTCGTCAGGGCGGTCGCCGCCGCGGCCAGCGCAAGCCCCCACCCGCCGAAGACATAGATGGGCTTGGTGAGGTAGCCGGTGAGAAACTTGATGGCCAGAAGATCCAGGAGGACCTTGAACGTGCGCACGATCCCGTACTTCGATCTGCCGAAGCGGCGCTCGCGATGGTTGACCGGGAGTTCCGTGATCCTCGCCCCGACCGACGCGGTATAGGCGGGGATGAGGCGGTGCATCTCACCGTAGAGTTGCACGTGGTCGAGCACGTCCCTCCGGTACGCCTTGAGGGTGCAGCCGTAGTCGTGCAGCCGAAGGCCCACCAAGGCGGAGATGATAGAATTCGCCAGCATGGACGGGAGCCGCCGCTTCCAGAAGGGGTCCCGGCGGTCCCTGCGCCAGCCGCTGACGACATCGTAGCCTTCGCGGATCTTGGCCAGCAGCCTGGGAATGTCCGCGGGGTCGTTCTGCAGGTCCGCGTCGATGGGCACGATGATGTTGCCCGTGGCATGATCGATGCCGGCCGCGATGGCCGCGGTCTGGCCGAAGTTGCGCCGGAACCTGACGACGACGACGCGATCATCGCGACTTGCGATGGACTCCAGGACTTCGAACGTCCGGTCGCAACTGCCGTCGTCGACGTAGACGACCTGCCATGGCATATCCAGCCCGTCCAGAGCGCGCGCGATCTCGCCGTGGAGCGTTGGCAGACTCTCCTCCTCGTTGTAGGCCGGGACGATGATCGAGACGCCCATGTGTTGCTGCGCCAACTCGAGGGTCACGCTCCTTCGTCAGGTGTCAGCCCGGATTTCCGATTTGAGAATGCGACAGGAATCGAGGTAATGTCAACCCGGATCCGGGTGCACCCAGGTAGCGGGAGACCCGAGGAAGGAGGTGATGGTCTAGAACGGGTTTCACTCGCATAAGTCCACATCGACCAGCCGGTGAGAGACCGGTTCGGGTAAAGACCAGG
>CADDYW010000208.1 GCA_902810745.1 Chloroflexota bacterium
CCGCTGCGGCTTTTCTCGTCTTCGTCGGCGTCGCGGTTCTGGTTCAGGCGCGGATGCTGGCCGGGGTCGATCTCGCGGCGGCCGAGGCCAAGCAGGCCATCGTCAGTGCCTCCCTCGACCGCTTCTCCGAGGTCGTCGGAATCGCCTTCTCCGGCGAGCTGACGGTAGCCTACGGGGCAATCGGTGCCCTCCTGCTCTGGCGCGCCGGCCTCGGGCGCTGGTCGCTCGCGCCGCTGGCATTCGTCGCCCTGGTACCGCTCGAGCTCGCGCTGAAGGCTGTGATTCACCAGCCAGCGGTTCCGCCCGAGTTCTACCGCGGCGTGTACTACCCGCTGGCGACCGTCGTCCTCCAGGGCACCTTTCCGAGCGGCCACGCGATGCGCGGCGCATTCCTCTGCGCTTTCCCCGCCATCCTCCTCGGAGGGCGACGAGGAATCCTGGCGTGGCTCGGGGCATTCGCCCTGATCCTATTCGCGCTCCTCGCCGGCCTCACGCGCGTCTATCTGGGCTACCACTGGCTCAGCGACGTCGTCGCCGGATTGTCGCTGGGCGCGGCCCTCGCGTTGCTCGTGGCACCACCCGTGGCGCAACGACTGGGTGACCGGGATGGGTGATCGGTGTTGGGGCCGGCTTTCCTCGGGTCACCGCCTGGCGATACGGTGACCGGCGCGAGTCGGCCGAGGCAAATACTCTGGCCCTTCCGCCGCATCACTAATCTCCGGCACCTTCTACCCAGCACCGATCACCCAGCATCCACCACCTCCCACCCACGACCCATCACCCGGAACCTGGACCCGTGGTAGAATATGGCCAGCCGGCGCTAGAGAAATAGAGGATGGCTGGGCCAATCGCCTTGCTCACCGATTTCGGTCTCGACGACGCCTACGTCGGGACGATGAAGGGAGTTATCCTGCGAATCAACCCGACGGCCACGATCGTCGACCTCTGCCACGCGGTCGCGCCCCAGGCGGTCGCCGAGGGTGCCTTTCTGCTGGCGACCAGCTACCGCTACTTCGCGCCGGAGACGATCTTCGTCGCGGTCGTCGATCCGGGCGTGGGAAGTGAGCGGCGTCCGATCGCGCTGAGAACCCCACGCGGGACGTTCGTCGGACCTGATAACGGGCTTTTCGGGATGGTCGTCCGAGACTTCGGAGTTGCGATGCCGCGGGATGGTGGACGGGCGTCGCTAGGCGGCTCGCCTGTCGTCGGGGTCGTGCTCGCCGAGGAGCGATACTTCTTGCCCAACGTCAGCGCCACCTTTCATGGGCGCGATATCTTCGCGCCGGTCGCCGCCCACCTGTCGCTGGGGACCCCGGTCGAGGCGCTGGGGCCGCCACTGACCGACCTGATCACCCTGCCGATGCCACGACCGGAGCACCGGGGTGATCGGATCGTGGGCCACATCGTTCACGTCGATCGTTTCGGAAACCTGATCACCGACGTGACCGAGGATGATCTGAAGCAGCTGATCAGTCCCGTCGTCGAGGCGGCCGGCCATCGGATCGTCGGTATCAGCCACCACTACGCCGAGCGCACCGGCCTGCTGGCGTTGGTGGGAAGCTCCGGTCGGCTGGAGATCGCCCTGAACGGGGGCAGCGCGGCCATTACCTTGGGACTCCACGCGGGCGATTCGATCATCCTGAGTGATGAGCAATGAGTGATGAGTGATGAGTAAGGAGTCAGGAGTCAGAAGTCACGGGTCAGAATCCAGAAGTCCGGAGCATCCCGCGATCAGCCCGCTCCGCCACTCACTGCCTGGCCGTGTCGCCGCGTCTCCGCGTCCGCCTGCGCTCTCATCTCGCATCACTCATCAGGCATCACTGACGTTTGCCGTGCTGCCGGAGGTGCTGGCCGGCGATACCGCCGACGTCTACTTCCTGCGGAGCCGCGAGATCCTCGAGCGGGAAGGGATCGACGCGAGTGTGACGATGGAGTTCTTCCCGGCGAGGGCAGGTATCCTCTGCGGGATTCGTGAGGCCGTGGAGTTTCTGAACGTGGCCGCGGGCGGCGCTGGCCTGCTGATCGAGGCAATGGACGAGGGCGCGCCGATCGAGCCGAAGCAGGTCGCGTTGCGGATCACCGGTCGCTATCGTGCATTCGGGATCTACGAGACGGCACTGCTTGGGATCCTCTCGCAGTCGACCGGCTGGGCGACGGCAGCGCGAGCCTGCGTGGAAGCGGCGCACCCGATCCCGGTCTACAGCTTCGGCGCCCGCCACGTTCATCCGCGGGTCGCGCCGATTCTCGATTACGCCGCGATCGTCGGTGGCTGTGTGACCGGTTCGACGCCGGCCGGCTCGCACCTAGCCGGCCGCGAGCCGGCCGGGACGATGCCTCACGCGCTGATTTTGATCATTGGCGATACCGTCGCGGCAGCCGAGGCGTTCGACCGAGTCATGCCGCCAGATGTCCCGCGCACCGTGCTGGTGGACACCTTTCACGACGAGGCCGAGGAGAGCGTGCGGGTCGCTGCCGCGCTGGGCGACCGGCTCAAAAGCGTGCGACTGGATACGCCGGCCGAGCGCGGCGGGGTGACGCTGGAGCTGGTGCGCGAGGTGCGCGCCCGGCTGGATCTGGCTGGCCACGCGCACGTCCAGATCTTTGTCAGCGGCGGCCTGACCGTCGAGCGCCTTCGCCAGTTCCGCGAAAGCGGGCTACCGATCGCCGGGTTCGGGGTCGGGTCCGCGATCTCGAGCGCACCCCCGATCGACTTCACCGCCGACATCAAGGCAATCGGCGGGCATCCGGTGGCCAAGCGAGGCCGCATTCCGGGTCTCACCCCCAATCCCGCGCTGCGCAGGCTCTCCTAGTGAGCGGCGTCGCGCTGATCATGCACCCCGAGTGCCTGGCGCACGAGACTGGCGAGTGGCACCCGGAGAAGCCCGAGCGGCTCCAGGCCATCTGGGACGCGCTGCAGGCCGCGTCGTTACCTCCGAATGTCTCCTGGCTGACGCCGGCACCGGCGACGGTGCCACGGATCCTTCGCGTGCATCAGCCTCGGCTCATCGACGAGATCCGCACGATGGCGGCGCGCGGTGGAGGCATGATCGGACTCGACACCGTCGTGTCACGGCGCTCGTTCGACGCGGCGCTGATCGCCGCGGGTGGAACCATCCAGGCCGTCGAGACCGCCTGGGATACGCCAGACCGGCGTACCTTTGCCCTGGTGCGCCCACCGGGCCACCACGCCACGCCCGATACGGCGATGGGATTCTGTCTGTTCAATAACGTCGCGGTCGCCACGCGCGTACTACTCGAGGAGAAAGGCGCGCGTCGGGTGGCCATCGTCGACTTCGACGTGCACCACGGCAATGGGACCCAGGACGCGTTCATCGACGATCCACGCGTGCTTTTCTGCTCCCTGCACCAGTTCCCGCTGTACCCGGGAACGGGACGGGCCGAGGAGATTGGCGAAGGCAGCGCGCGCGGTCTCACCGTGAACCTGCCCCTACCGCCGGGATGCGGCGACGTCGCCTACCGCGCCGCCTTCGATCGCGTGGTCGAGCCGGTCCTTCGACGCTTTCAGCCAGAGATCATCGTCGCCTCGGCCGGGTTTGACGCGCACTGGGCGGATCCGCTGGCTCACATGCGCCTCTCGACGAGTGGCTTCGTCGAGCTAGCTCGATCGCTCGACCGCCTCGCGACCGAGCTCTGTGGCGGCAGACTCGCGCTGAGTCTAGAGGGGGGTTACGATCTCGGCGCGCTCGCGAGCAGCGTCGTCGCGGTGATCATGGCGCTGGCTGGCGAGACCCCGCAGGACCTTCTTGGCCCGCCGCCCGGCGGCGCGCTGGAGAACGTCGACCCGCTCCTGGATCACGTCCGTGGGCTCCACGGACTCTAGTGGCCGCCGAGCGCCGCGGCGATGCGGTGGGCGCGGCCGCCGGTGTGCGCGGAAAGCCGGGCCGCGGCAAGATCCGCGTCTCCATCCGCGATCGCCTGCAGCAGCTCCTCGTGCTCGATCAAGGCCTGCCGCGGCGAATCGTGATCCTCGAGCGTCATAGCGTTCACGGCGAAGAGGAAGATGCGCTGCAGGTCCGGGCGCAGGCTCGAGAAGAGATCGTGCAGGCGGCGGTTCCCGGTGGCGTTGCAGAGGCTCGTGTGGAACTCGACGTCGAGCTCGAACTGGCGGCGCACGTCACCCTCGGCCAGCGCCTCGCGCATCCGGTCGATGATGGTGCGCAGCGTCGCCAGGCGCTCCGGCTGCGGATCCGCGGCAAGGATGCGCACGGCAAGACCTTCGAGGGCCTCTCGGACGGCGTAAATCTCACGAACGTCACTGGGCTTGAGCGGCGCGACGACGACCCCACGTCCTTTTGGTGCATCGATCACCAGCCCATCCTGTTTGAGCTGCAGAATCGCCTCCCGCACCGGAGACTTGCTCACGTCGAGCTGCTTGGCCAGATCGGCCTCGACGATCCGTTGACCGGGGGCCAGATCCCCCGAGACGATCGACGTACGCAGGCAATCGAAGACCCAGTCGCGAAGGGTCTTGTGGGATGGTGGAAGTAGGGCTTCGTCGGTGCCAACCATCATTACTCCTCTCCCCCAGTCAAAGTGATCACATTATACATGGTGTCTGGCGTCTTAGATGGACAGATCAAGAATACAATGACCGCCATCCGCCGTCAAGAATTCGACGCGCTCGGGGCAGCTAGACCGGGGAACTTGAGCGAGGATCTTGACTCTGCCTGCACCCCCGAGTATAAAGTTGACCGGAGTGCACAAGTTTTTGGCCCGCGTTCTAGTTCTGATCTCATCGCCTGCACTCGCAAAGAGGGAGATCAGTTTTGGAGGAGGCACTGGGTGAGTACCAGGGAAGAATCGCATCGCTCGTATGTCCGTCGCATGAAGATGCGACGCCGCCAGCTGGTGAAAGCCTTCGCAGCTGGGGGAACGTTCGGCGTGATGGCGTTCCTGGCCGGCTGCTCGAGCAGCCCGGCGACACCGACGACCGCGCCAGCACCGCCAACCCAGCCGGCGCAGCAGGCTTCACCAACAGCCGCGCCGCAGCCAACCGCCGCCGCGACCACTGCC
>CADDYW010000209.1 GCA_902810745.1 Chloroflexota bacterium
TACGCCGGGGCGGTGATCCGCTATCGGGTCGGGCTTGAGGCGGAGGCGCGTCTGTTCGAGAAGGTGAATCAGCTGTCGGGGCTTAGGACCCTTGAGGATCCCCTTTTCCACGACCGCCTTCGCCTTGCTGGCCAGGCCGCTGACGAAGCGCCCCGCGCGGTCGGCCAACTCGTCCAGGACGGGCTGCGAGGTATGGTCACCATCGCAACCTTCGCGGCTGCGCTGATCGCAATCTGGCCACCAATGTTCGGTCTACTCGTGGCCGGGTCCTTACCGGCCTTGCTCGCGCGAATCGCCAACGCTCGTCGGGAGACACAGGCCATGGAGGCCGCCGTCGCGATGTCCCGCCGGAGGGCCCTGTTTCGGAGCCTTCTTATCGACCTGCGGGCTGCGAAAGAGATACGGCTCTTCGGGCTCGGCCGACTCTTTCACGGACGCCTCGTCGGCGCCTTCCGGGAGAGCAATACGCCCTTGCTCGACATAGAGCGCCGCGGCGCGGTCGTCCAGTCGGTCCTTACCCTCGGCGGCTCCGTTCTCGCCGCCGGAGGCACCGCGATCGTCGCACTCGGCGCCGCGAACGGCCGCTTTTCGGTCGGGGACGTCACGCTGTTCCTGGCGGCGCTTGTCGGTGTTCAGGGCGCATTCGCGACGATCGTGATCCAATCCGGTCAGGCCAGTCGCGGCGTCCGCCTGTTTCGGAATTACCTCGATGTCCTCTCTGTCCCGAACGATTTTCGGACGACAGACCGCGCGCCACGGTCGCTTCGATCGAAGATTGCCTTTCACGACGTCTGGTTCCGCTATGACCCCGGGGGGGCGTGGGCGCTCCGAGGCGTTGATTTCGTCATCCCGGCGGGACGGACGATCGGCCTGGTCGGCCCTAACGGAGCGGGGAAGAGCACGCTCGTGAAGCTTCTTTGTCGCCTGTATGACCCGGACCGAGGGCGGGTCCTGTGGGACGGTGTTGATCTGCGCGACCTTGAAGTGACCGAGCTTCGGCGCAGGATCGCGGTGACTTTCCAAGATTTCATGACCTACGAGCTGAGTGCGGCCGAGAACGTCGGCCTCGGAGACATCCCGCATCTGAGTGATCGAGAGCGGATCCGAGGTGCGGCCCGCAAGGCCGGAATCGACGGGCGGCTTGGCCAACTACCCCGTGGGTACGACACTTTGCTGAGTCGCACCTTCGGCGACCCCGACGAGGAGTGTCCAGGGGCGCTGCTCTCCGGCGGCGAATGGCAACGGGTCGCTGTGGCGCGCACCCTGATGCGCAACCAGGCCGACGTGCTCATCCTTGACGAGCCAAGTTCCAACCTCGACGCTTATGCGGAGCACGAGCTGCAGGTCGCGCTGCGCGAAACGGGCGGAGGCCGGACCCGACTTCTCGTCTCCCACCGCTTGAGCGCGATCCGCGACGCCGATCTCATCGTGGTACTGGCTGATGGGCGTGTCGTCGAGCAGGGGACCCACGACGAGCTGATGAGCGCCGATGGGCGGTATGCGGCGCTGTTCAGGCTGCAAGCGCGCCGCTATCAGGATCCGCGGGTCGGCGCCCTGGAGGCCGTCGGGTGAATCGGCGGTGGTTAGAGGCGGGCCTCGCCGTGAGCTTGTTGGCGGCGATGTCAGCACGCCGTCGATGGCTTCTCGTCACGGTGCGGGGAAACAGCATGTCCCCGACGCTTCGCAACGGCGAGCGCATCCTCGCTCGCCGATTGAGGGGGCGCATGGTGCGTTCCTCTGACATCGTGGTATTCCAAACGCCGCGTCGAAACGGAGCGACAAGCGATACCAATCCTGCCTGGCGCGTCAAGCGGGTTGCGGCAGTCGCCGGAGATGCGCTCCCGGGTTGGCTCGCGGATGGTGGTCGCGAGCTGCGGTCGGTCCCACCGGGACACGTCGCGGTCGCGGGTGACAATCCGCATAGCGAGGACTCGCGACAACTCGGATTCATTCCGCTTGTCACCGTGGTTGGGTTCATACCGTCCGCTCGCGTCAGAGGACGCGCCGTCGCGTTAGCAAAGGATGCGGATGTCAACTGACGCCGCAACGTCGGCCGCCCGGATCGAGCTTCGCGATGTCACGCGCCGATACCGCGTGGACGAGACGCAGGCGATCACCGCCCTCGATGGTGTCAGCCTCAGCGTTGCGTCAGGGAGCGCGGTCGCGATCCTCGGCCCGTCCGGTTCCGGGAAATCGACCCTCCTGCACGTGATTGGAGGGCTCGAACGCCCGGACGCGGGAAGCGTGAACGTAGGCGACCGCGAACTCAGCTCGCTCTCAGGACGCGAACTCGCGGCGCACCGCCGGCGGGTCGGGTTCGTCTTCCAGCAGTTCAACCTCTTGCCGGCGCTTACCGCGGCGGACAACGTGCTCGCGCCCGTGCTGCCGTTTCGCGTCGACTTCGACGCCGGCGCGCGTGCCCGACGGCTGCTCGACGCCGTTGGGCTCGCGGGTCGCGAAAACTCGCTGCCCTCGCGGCTATCGGGTGGTCAGCAGCAGAGGGTTGCGATCGCCCGCGCGCTCGTCTGGGAGCCGGCGGTGATCCTCGCCGACGAGCCAACCGGGAACCTCGATTCGAGGACCGGCGGTGAGATCATCGAGCTCATCCTGTCGTTGCGCGATCGTCGCGGCACCACCGTTCTGATCGCCACCCATGATCCAGAGGTTGCCGGTCGGTGCGATCGCCTGGTGCAACTCGCTGACGGGCGTGTGGTTGGAGATGTGGTGACCTCGGCCTCGCACGGCGTTGCGTCAGAAATCGCCACTCCGGGTGGCTCGTGAGGAAAGGCTCGTAGGGATCGCCGACGGCACCGGCGACGAGCGCGACCCACGGAAAAGCCCGCGGAAGCGAGTTCCGCATTCGTTCGCTGGACCATGCGGTTCAACGGCGCTCCGCCGCCGCCGACCCCGCACTCGCGACGAGCACGGGGTCGGCGGCGGCTCCGCTTATCGACACTGAGAGGCGGGGACGGATTTGGTCTTGGCCTGGGTTCGGTAGCCAACGTGACGCCTCAGCGGCCACGACGCCACATCCCCGCAGCTCGTCGGAAGAAAGCCCGCAAATTCCGAACACTTTTCGGGGAGCGTCCAATAGCGGCCACACCTTGGGTGGTAGCTTCCGTCACAAGGAGGAGAGACGGTTGGCATCGTCTATCTGCTGAGCTTGGGGGCAGCGTCGCTGTTTGGCGTGGCGGCCCTTCTGAAGCTCGGACGCCTCGGCGACTTTCGTGCCGAGCTTGACGATTACGGCCTTGTGCCGGATCAACTCCTTCTGCCTTTCGCACTGATCGTTCCAGCCGCTGAGCTTGCCGGCGCGGTACTCACTTTTGTGCCGACGACGCACGCACTGGGCGGCGCTGTTCTATTCGGGCTCCTCGCGATCTTCAGTGCCGCGGTCGTCGTGAACCTGCAGCGCGGGCAGACCTCGATCCGATGTGCCTGTCTCGGACAATTCAGCAAGCGACTGACCTGGGCGATTCCCCTGCGAAACGGGCTTCTCGGCGCATCTCTCGCGGCTGGCGTCGCGGTCGGCACTCCCAGTATTGACCCCGCTGCTGGCGCGGGAGCGATCCTCGCCTGGGTCTTCGGCTGGAGCCTGGTCGAAGCCACTGCGACTTCGGCAACGCTGAAGGAGAGCACTGGTGAGTGAGACCTGGTATGCGGCCTTCGGGCTTCTGGCGATCCTTACGGTCGCCAACTCGGTCCTGCTGGTCGCGACCATGCGGCAAGTGGGGGTTCTTCACCAGCGCGTTCCCCCGACGGGACCAGGATCGGTGGGGCCGCAGCCCGGACAGACATTCGAACACCTGGCAACGTCCCTGGTCCCGGGATCTACGAGCGACGGCCTCGGCACTGCGCCGTTGACGGTTATCGCCTACGTGACGCCGGGATGCGCGCTTTGCGAGCGCATCCCTGGCTTCATCGAAGCCGTGACCCGCTCTGCGGCTCCTCACGAGCGAGGCCTGCTCTCGTTTGCTCTCGCAACCGACGCACCCGCGCCCGAGGCGCAGGAGTACCGCGATCGCCATGACCTGCAACTCCCGCTCGTGTGCCACCCCGACTTTGCCGACCATTATGAGGTCAAGGGGATCGGGGCCCCGTACCTGCTCGCGCTCGCGGACCTCGATGGCAACGGGGGTGAGAAGCGACAGATTCTCCTCGCTGGAGGCATCGTCAATTCGTTGGAGCAGCTCGAGGATCTGGTCGACATGGCGCGCGGCCAATACTGGGCATACCTGGGGAGCGACGGAGATGACAACGTCGCCGTGGACTTCGATGGCGCCAGCGACGCTGCCGAACGGCTAACAGTGATCGGAGGTGGGAGAGGTGACGATCGTCCGAACACGGAGTAGACACGAGGGCGCCCCAGCACCGCCCGACCGTTCTCCGTTCGATACTGCCTCGGAACGCCTCGCGCGTGGCCTAGCGAATCGCTTCACTCGGCGGTCGTTTCTCGGTGATGTTGGGCGAGGAGGCCTTGCGCTCGCGCTCGGTGGGACTGTCGTGGGCGTAGATAGCGCGTATGCGGCCTGCGACGGGTCCCCTTGCAGCAACTGCACCTCCTGTGCGAACGAAACCAATTCGATCAGGTGTGACCAGTGCTGCGAATACCAGAACAGCTGCCCGGCGGGATCGTGCTCGTGTGGATGGTGGGATGCAAACGGCGGACCGTGCACGAACAACCCGAACAACTGCACCCGCTGGCATGACTGCTGCGGGGGCTGTGGCACCGGTTCGAGCAAGTGCCTATTGGGCGACGGTGGGACCTGCCGCCCGCACTGCTGTAACCGCAAGGCCTACTGCTCCGGCGCCTGTGGCACCAAAATCTCATGCACCCAGGGGTCACTTATCAAGTGCCGAATCTGGCGATGCGACTCGGGCTGCAACTCAGGTCAAACGTCGTGCTAGTGACCGTCCTGGACTCAGTTCTCCTGGTTGGCGCTGGCTTGCTGAGCGGCTATGCGGCGGCCTGGTCTCCCTGAGGTACGTCGATGGCCGGGACCATCGGCTCTGTCGTGAAC
>CADDYW010000210.1 GCA_902810745.1 Chloroflexota bacterium
AGGAGCATGCCGTTGGCGGTTCCTGATCCCTTGAAATCTTGCTCCTCATCGGCGATGAGGAGGTCGAACGCTCCCGGGTGGCGCCGCGCCAGATACGTGCCGATCGAGCACGTGGCTCGCCCCTGGACTGGGATGGTCGTTGTGACGCGCCAGACCTGTGCTTCCATGCTCCATCCAGTGGAGCGCACGCTCGACCGCACCGCACTGGTGCTCCGGCACCGCCGCCTCGTGTACCTGGTGGCCTGGTCCCACACCGGCTCCGGACTCGAGATCGACGACCTCGTGCAAGAGGGGATGTGTGGGCTACTCATCGCGGCCGACCGCTACGATCCGGGACGTGGGGTCAGGTTCTGGACCTACGCGCGCTACCGGGTTCGCGAGGCGATTCGCAACGCGATCTTCGAGCATTCACCGCTCGTCCATGTCCCGGCGTATCTGATACGGATGATCAACCATGCTATGACCAGACTCTCCGCGGTGCTCGGACGCCTGCCGACGATCACCGAGCTCGCGGACGCGCTGGAGATCGACCCCGACATCTGCGAGCGCGCTATCCGAGCGCTGGATCGACCCGTCTCGCTCAGCGCCCCGGCCGAGCGTGACGATGCGCCACTCAGCGAGGCAGTCCCGGATGCCAGCGCCAGGGATCCCGAGACGGTCGTGCTCGATGCGGCAACCAGGGAGAAGCTCGATCACCTGCTCGACGCCCTCCCGGTACGGGAGCGTGTGATCCTCCGGAGTCGATTCGGCCTTGATGGCCCGCCACGAACGTTTGAGGAACTGGCCCAGATGTGCGCCCTCAGCAGCGCTCGGGTCCGCCAACTCTATCGTGCGGCGCTTGCCCGCCTTCGCGACATTGCATGTTCGGAAAGGGCTGAATGGGTGTGACGCGTCCCGTTCCCCAACAATCGTGGGTCTCCCGACAAGTTAGACACCGTCGCCGTTGGCGTCCGGGCATCTGAGCGGAGCGCTCTCGTGGTACCGTGGGTGGCGCGCATCGCCCGATTAGATCTGCGGGGTCTATGACCCCGTAGGTTTCCGCGACATCAGCAGCTCATACGGGGTGCGGCCCGCTCTGGGCCGCGATCAGTAGCATTGTGACGTAGCTCGACCCTCCACAGGTGCATCCACATGATGACCAACCCTGCTCTTGCTGAGATCGCCCAGCAGCTCAGGGAGACCGTAACGATCCGACGGGTGCTCCGGGATATGGGCGTCGCGTTGCATGAGAAGCCCGGCGGTCGAGCATTCGCGCTCTGCCCCCTTCACCGGGAGGACACGCCCAGCTTCCGGGTTTTTTCGGTCAAAGACCAGACGGAGCGCTTCCGCTGCTTCGGCTGCGGCCAGCGGGGCGACGTCTTCGATCTTGTTCAACTGCTGGACGGGTATCCGGATTACGTCTCGACCCTACGCGCGCTGGCTGAGAAACATCACATCTCCTCGCCGTCGAAAGCGCCCAGGGACGGACAGCCACCACCCGTCTTAGATCTGGCAACGCAATACTACGAGCAGCACATCGCGGACGAGGTCCTCGCGTACCTGGACGGTCGCGGGTTCCCGAAGGCCTTCGTCACGGACTGGCACCTTGGGTATGCGCCCCCTGGGGGCTCCGGCGATCTCCGGGCAGTGTACGAGAGGCGAGGGCTGTTGCGGGAGGCGCTCGAGATCGGCGTTCTCGATCGCACCCGCCGGGACGTGTTTGGTGGGCGGATCGTCTTTCCGAACCGCCTCGGCGGGCACACCGTCGATCTCCAGGGCCGCCTCCTGCAGCCCCGCGGGACATTGGTCACCGAGAGAGAACGGGTGGGTCCCCTATATCTGAACCTTCCCCGGCCGCACAGTCATCTCTTCAACGAACCGGCTGCGTTGCACAGAGTGGTCGTCGTCTGCGAAGGGATCCCGGATGCCCTGAGCGTCCTCCGGACCGGCATCCCCGCGTGCGGTCTGTACGGCGCCCAGGGATGGCGTGAAGTCTACCGGGTAAAGTTCCGACGGTGCGAGCGCGTCTACGTCGCCCTCGACCGCGATGCCACCGACAAGAGCACCGCCCTCGCTCGAGAGTTCGGGGTGCGGGGCCGGGTCATCGTGCCCCCCGAAGACCTAGGGGCGAAGGGGGATCTGAACGACTGGCTGTGTAGCACCGCGAAAGGCGATCCCGAGGTATTTAGGAAGCTGATCGGCGCGGCCATGGAGGAGAGCCTGACCCCCTGGGCGCTGCAGATCGAGCGTCTCCCGATGGTGCCGCGGAAACGCTTGTGGGAGATTGAGAACGAAGTCAAACTTGTGTTAGCTGATCTTGCTCCCCTCAGCCCCATCTTCCGGGACAGTCACCTCCTGCTGCTCGCCGACAAAACGGGGCTACCGCTCGCTACGCTCGTCGCGGCCTGCCAGGAGGTCGCCGACCCGACCCTCGAAGATGGGGCGACAGCTACCGCTCCCGCCGCCCCCTCAGCGTAGCTCTCCTCCAGGCCGTGATGGCTCGCGGGGGAGCGCAGGCTGCCTCTTCGTAAGGAGCAGACGCGCCGATTCCCCTGAGCTGGCTGGCTGGACAAGATTGCGCCGGAGAACAGCCGTCGTCGACCTTTCCCCGGCAGGTTGCCCCTCGATACTTCCTCTGAAAGAATACCGTAGCCCCGGGAGAGGGCGCCCACCGGGCACCAGCTTCCCCAGAGAGTGTGTCCCGTTCCATACCCGAGGGGGTCCACAGACCCCTTCGGGGGATGCGTGACTGTGGCCCTCCTCACAAAGGAGGGAGAACCTTGACAACAGAAGAGCTTGCGCTCCATGGCGTCTGCGCGTGCGCAGACGCCGCTGTTGCTGTGCTGTCCCCGCTCGTTGCGCAGGCCGTGCATCGAACCGTGGCCAGGCCGCCGCGGACGACCGACTACGACGATCTGATCCAGGAAGGTCTGCTCCGCGCGCTTCCTGAGGTCGAGAAGGTCACCCCGGAGCCCGGGGAGGACCTTGATGGGTTCATGCGGAGGTTCCACCGGCGAATCCACTTGGTCGTGACTCACCGCATGATCGACCTGCTCCGGCACGAGACTCGAACGCATCGTCAGAAGGTCGGCGATCTCTGGATCGCCATCGATATCATGAGCCTCGAACGCGCGCAGGAAGCGGGAGTCGATATCCGCGACCCGGCCGCTGATGTCGACCTGGTGGCCGATCAGGAGCTGATCCAGGAGCTCTCAGAGAGATACCGGGCGGTGGCTTGCGCGGCGTGGCGAAGCCTGTCGGGTCGCGCCCGCCGGTGGCTTGCGCTGCTCCTGCTGCCCGTTACGGACAGCCGGCGGGCGCGAAGGATCGCTCTCGAGCAGGACGCCTCTTTCGAGGCCGCCCGGGCTCAGGTGCAAACCGCCTACGGGGAGGCGATGACGCGCCTCCTTCGGGGAGAGATCACGGCTCCCTCGCGGCGGAGGCCGGACCGGCGTCGGCCCGTATGTCCTGTGGCCGATGAGGTCGCGGACGCCGAGTTCCCAGGCGCGGTCGAGGAACGGTTCCTTCCCGACACCCCGGACGCGTGGGACTCGCTCTATGTTCGGCGGCCCCGGAACCATGTCAGGTTCTCATGGTCGCGCAAGCGCATTCGCAAGATCCGCCGGGTCTTGACGATGCGGCGGGAAATCGCGTGGCCGGGCGTCACGCACCCGGCTGTGTAGTTACTCTCTGGGGGAAGATAGCGCGCCTCGGCCCGCGCCCTCTCTTCCCGATACCGCTGCATGTCGGCCTCCCAGACGCTTGCACTCGCACCTATACAGGCTTATCTACGGCGCGTTATCGTCTTCTGGCACGCCTCCGGCTCTCCCTGGCGATGCCCCGATCGTTGGCCACTGTTGACGGTAGCATCATCCCGTGGCACACTGAAGCACGCTAGCACACCAGGCCCTGGACCGACTGCGCCATGCGAGGACAGCCATGCCGAAGTACGCGCGTCGCGAAGCCTTGAGACTGGCGGCTCTCAGCGTCGCGGCGACCCAGCTCCACCTGGGACATACGGAGGCGCAAGCGGCCTCTCTCCCCGAGCCGCCCGCCAAGAGTGGCTCCGAATTCGAACTCGTGGCCGCGCCCACGCGCGTCCGGGTGGCTGGGCACGCCGTCACGCTCTTGACTTACGGCGGGAGCTTTCCCGGCCCCACGCTCAAGTTACGAGAAGGCGAGAGCGTCCGGTTGCGCCTCACCAATCGACTGGGCACGGCCACCAACTTGCATTGGCACGGTCTCCATATCTCCCCGAGTATCGACAACGCGTTCCTGGAGATCCCCTCGGGGGGGAACGCCGTCTATGAGTTTACGGTCCCTCGAGGCGCCGCGGGGACGTATTGGTATCATCCCCACGTGCACGGGAGCGTGGCCACGCAGCTCTTTGCCGGGCTGGCGGGAGTCATCGTGATCGAGGGGCCCCTGGACGCGATGCCCGAGCTGAAGGGCGCCGAGCAGCACGTGCTCGTGCTCAAGGACCTGGCGGTGGCTGGCGCTAAGGTCGCTCCGCATACCTCAGCGGACTGGATGAACGGGAAAGAAGGGAATCTCCTGTTGGTCAACGGGGCCGTCCGCCCGCTACTGAGCGCGAGAACGGCCACGATGCGGCTCCGGATTCTGAACGCCAGCAACGCCCGCTACTACCTGCTCAAGCTGGAGCAGCACCCCCTCTACCTCATCGCCACCGACGGCGGCTTCATCGAAAGACCCGTGGAGGCCGCGGAACTCCTGCTGGGCCCCGCGGAGCGGGCCGAGGTGCTGGTGCGCCTCACACGGGAGGGCCGTTTCCGGCTGCTCAACCTCCCGTACGACCGAGGAACGCAGAGCATGGGGGCCGGCATGCCGGGTATGTCCGGGATGCCCAGCACGCAGAGCACAGCAGCGACACAGCCGGAGCCCCTGCTATCTGTTGCCGAACATGTAAAAGCGCCGGAAAATGGACCGGCGGCTGCGAGACGAGCGGTAGTTCCTGATCCCCAGCAGGTAGCTCGGGCTGGCGCGAGCGGTCGCCAGGGCTGCCCACCGTCGTTGG
>CADDYW010000211.1 GCA_902810745.1 Chloroflexota bacterium
CCTGGGGGAGGGATGGTGGGGGCGCAGCCTGCACACCCTGGCTCAGTGGCAGCCGTACGCTGAAGATCGTGCCGATCCCGTCCTGGCGTGTAACGTCGATCGTTCCCCCGTGCTGCTCGATGATCCGACGGACTCCTGCCAATCCCAGACCCGCGCCGCGTACCTTCTCGGATAAGTCTCTCGCCTGACTGGCCGAGCCATCGCCAGGCGGAAGATCGCTGCCGGGAACGCCCGATACCTCGTCCTGGACGGTCAGTATTGCCCACGCCCCGTGCCCATTCTCCTGGCGCGTCAATCGGATCGTGATTCGGCGACCATCCGGACCGTACCGGATCGCGTTGCCGATCAAGCTCGCTAGCGCTCGTTCCAGGCGATCCGGATCCCAGGACCCGACCAGATCCGACAGCGTCGTCTCGCAGGTGAGGCTACGTCGCTCGATCCGGGCCTGGTGCTCGGCCACGACCTGGCGGGCGAGCTTGACGAGATCCGTCGGCCGACGCTGGAGCTGCGTCGCGTCCAGCAGCTCGCCGGTCCGGGCGTTCATGGACACTGCTCCCTTCTCAATGGTGCCCGTTCGCACAACTGCGATAGCCAGCGTCGCCCTGACATGCCCCTCCACCTCGCGTCGGAGCAGTCGTGCGTGGCATCTGACCACAGCACGGCAGTTCCGGAGGCCGTGAGCGACCGAGCGGGGGAGCTCGTTGCGCTGTCGAGTCGCATCCTTTCCTGCTCCCTTCAGGCGGATCGTCGCGATGAGCTCGGCGCCGAGCTCATGGCGTCCCGGGAGTGGTGCAGGAGCTGGCAGGCTCGCTCGTTCACGGCCGAGGAGCGCCACCGCCGCTCGAAGACGAACAAGGCATCGGCGATGCGCTCCACGATCCCGCGAATTCCCCTGGCGTGCCCCGGGCGGAGGAGCGAGCCGTGGGCTCAGCGCCACGGAGGCAGGCCGGACTTCTCCCATCTCGATCGGAGACGTTGTACCTGACCATCATGCCAACGATCCTATCCGCCTGGTGAGAAACGAGGCGGGCGCGAGCGACGCGTCAGTGGGGAGAGCATCGCTCCGAAGCGAATCCAGTTGCTTCTGACAAGATCTCGCGCATTATATCACACGGTGGCAAGCACGTGCCGGCGCACGGGGCCGGGCCTCTGCCTTCCCTCGACAGGACGGGGACGCCCAGGCAAGATCAGCGTGTCAGCCCTCGCCCCGCGCCCGCGGTCACGCTCGCGTCGCCGACGGGGCTTTCAGAGCCGGTTCCTCACGGTGTCGGCGAAAATGCGCTGGTCAGCTCAGGCTCAGGAAGCGGTGCTGGCATTCTAACCGGTCCACCGCTCGCAAAGCGTTGGACCCAACCTGTGCCTTCGAGTCGACCCGAGCCAGCTCACCTCAGCAGGACCAGGAGCCGGTCAGGGATTGCGCTTGATTCGTTAGCGCCGCGTACGTATCCAGCGCGTAAGTCCAAGCCTGGCCGGTGAACGTTCCCCGTTTGCCAGTGTCGCTGACGGTGATCGTCGCCGACGGACTCTCGATCAAGGTCCCCTTGAAGCGGACGTACAGGTCGCCCTTGTAGTTTCCGTCGCCCTTGTACGGGCCAGTGGAGGCTTCGAGCTGGTTCGGGGTGAAGAGCTGGAAGTAATCGAATTGCTTCTGAACCTGGACATTCGCGGCGGTATCGAGGACGGAACCACCAGATCCGTGCCGACGTGGACGGCGAGCTGCTTGTTGTTGTTCACGACGTCGCACTTCCCACCGGTCCAGCTCATGTTCTGTCCGTTGTAGGTTGCCTCGGCGCTTGCTGTGCCACCGCAGAACACCTGAACGGTGACCCCGTTGATCTTCTCGAGGCTACCGCCCGGCTCGCAGTCGCTGCTGGCCTGGGCAGAGGTGCTGCTGGCCGCGGGCGTTGCCGCGGCGCTCGCCTGGCCACCCTGAGTCGCGATGCGTGCCGCGGCGGCTGCCGCGAGGCCGGGGAGAACGGCGGGAACACTGTCGCCCGAAACTCGGAGCAACAGCCCCGGGAAGACGATGTCAATCCCGTTCGCTCCATTGCGCAAAGCGGCGCCGCCTTTCAGACCGGCAATCTGGGTCGGTTTGGCTACGATGAAATGACTGGTACTTCGCACGAACGTATCGACCGTGTTGATGTCCTTTGGGAGCGCGGCAAGATCGGCGTTCGTCTGAACGTCCAGATACAGGTGCACGTGCGTGCCGGGGGCGGAGCTCTGCCAGGTGCACTCGTGACGCTTGGCACCATCTTGATCGACGGTGTCGTTTCGCTGCCCAGCGAGAAAGGGAGTGTTGTACGCTTTGCGGATCTGGTCGACCGTCAGCAGCGAGCACGGGTCAGGTGCAGGAGCACCAGACGCACTGTTCGACGGTGCCGCGCCCGATGCGTTCGTTGAAGCCGCCGTGGCCACGGTGGTCGGGCTGACGCGCGATGAGCTGGGTTCGACAGACGGGCGAGAGCTGGCGGCTCCAGTGGTCGCTGGAGTCGCGCTTGCGCCCGACCCTGGCGTCACGGAAGCGGAACGGCCGCATCCAGCCAGAAGGAGCGCGACGAATGCCGCCGTTACGGTGTGCAGCGTGATGACAGCCTTCACGTAGGTCCCCCCTTGAGCCGACTCACTGCGTATTGGGAGGAATGCTCGGGCTCGGAGGATGGCCGACTCAATTTATGCGGAAGGGCTATCGGAGACCGGTTCCGAGCCCCCTGGAAGGGCTTCCGCTTTTCCAGTGCCCCGGTTTACCCGTCGGATATCCTGGATCGTCAGGGCGTGACGTTGATCAGCCCGACTGCGCCGATCTGCATGTCGCGCATGCTGTGGTCGACAAACGCGTACTTACCGGGCTGGGGAATGACGAGATCGAAGATGACGCCTTGACCCGGCGCCACCGGATACACCGACACTCCATTCAGCGCGTGGGCGGCATTGCCGTCCGGGTAGACTGCGGTGAAGATCGCCCCGATCACGTGGAAGGCGCTCGTCAGGTTGGGCCCGGCATTCACCACGTACAGGCGGATACGCTGCCCGACCCGTGCGGTCAGCGGATGGTCGCGATACTGGAAGCAGTGCCGTTGAAGACGACCTCGTCGGGCGTTGCTCCCAGCATCTTGTCCCAGTTTCCAATCATCACCGTGCCCTCGTCCTGGCTGGTGTACCATTCGCCCTGGACCAGCACGTAGCTCGCGTCGGCGGGAGGCAGCGGCTGAGACGGATCCACGATCAGTGCCCCGTACATCCCGTTGGAGATGTGCAGCAGGACTGGCTCCGTGCCGCAGTGGTAGAGGAACACGCCCGGCGTCGTCGCGACAAACGAGAACTGCTCCGACTGGCCCGGGTTGACGTCGTGGAAAGCCACGTCGGGCGCGATCTGCGCGGCGTGGAAGTCGATCGAGTGGGGCATGATGCCATTGTTGGTGAGGGTCACCTGCACGGTCTGGCCCTGCCGGACGTGAATGATCGGCCCGGGCACCGATCCGCCGAAGGTCCACGCCTTGTAGGTTACCCCGCTGGCGATTTCGACTGACGTATCGGTCACGACGAGGTGGACGGGCTCGGCGGCGCCGGTACCCAGCAACGGTGGCAGTGTCGCATTCCGCGCGGTCGCAACCGGCGCGCTTGCCATCAAGCTCAATGGCGAGACGGCGGCCTCCGCGTTACTGGGCGTCGCCGGTTGCGTGCCCAGGGCGCTCTCGAGGCTGCCAACCAGGAACACGAGCGCGGCCAGGATCGCGACGATAGCGACACCCTGCTCCGACCAGGGAAGACGCGGCGGAGTGCGCGCGACGATCTCCGGCGGCGCCCACTCGGCCAAGCCAGACCACCAGGCCACGCGCGCCTCGAGGTAATAATCGACGCTGTAGGGCGTACGCCCTTCGAGGCGATCGAAAACGACCAGCGCCACGAACACGAGCACGTAGGCGAAGGCCGGGCCCAGGTTCGAGGTCCCGGCGACGTAGGGACCACCCAGACCCTCGGCGGTTGCCCAGATGAGCAGGCTGAAAGCGGCGCCCAGGACGTACGTCCATTTGCGTACGAGGCCGAGGAGCAGGCCGAGCGCGATCAGTGTCTCGATCAGGCGCGTAAGTCCGACGAAGAGCGGCGCGTTGGGTGTGACCACCGCCAGCCAGAAATCGAACCAGGGGCGAAGCCAGGCTGGCTGGCCGCGCGCGGCGTTCTCGAGGTAGCCAACGTAGTGCGCGCCGAAGCCGGGCTGCCAGGCGAGGAATGCGTCCACCGCCCAGATGACTCCAAACGCCGCGCGGATCGCACTCGTCAGGGGAACCATCCAGACGAGGGGAGCCGGAGCCGAGGGTACCGATTCTGGCCGAGAAGGGGTTTTGGCGAGCATTGCGCTTTTCTGCCTCCCTGCCACGGATGCCAGCTCTCGATACCGCTCGGGGCGTCTCCCGCGCAGTGTCGTCGCTGATCGAAGCTCCGCGCACCCGCAGCATACTGACCCGTCCGCCGAATTCCATGCGCTGGCGCATGGAACGTCCCGCCACTTCTTTACTAGCGTTAGGGGCACGGAGGTACAGCAAGATGGCGGCAAACGCAATCGGACATGCCCACCAGGGTCGGTCATTGCTGGCGGCGACGGAGCAATGCCGGCGGGCGGGCCACCAGCTGGCAGAGGCGCCACGCGATCTTGGTCTCGACGACGCCAGAATTTGTGTCACCTGCACCGAAGCGTGGGGCCACATGAGGGGGCTCCGCGACTGGCAGGAGAACTGTCCGTGCTGCTTCTCGGCAGCGCATCCTAATGGTCTCACCGACCTTGGTATCACCGCCGAGATCCGCACTGCCCACGCCTAGTCGACGACCATCTCTGTGGATGCTCATCGCTGCAATGCTGCCAATCACGGAGGGATCGCGATCGAATCGTTGGTGTGGCCGGTCATTTTCTCATCACTGGCGTGGCTGTGAGGAGCAGTCGA
>CADDYW010000212.1 GCA_902810745.1 Chloroflexota bacterium
TCCGAGGTACTTGATACGTATTCATCCCCGGACACCGGCACCGGCCATCATCTGCCACGACCTGGTCCACCCCTTGCCGGTCGATCATCGCTTCGCCGAGTATCCCGAGATCGATCGGACCGTACCCGTGCCGCTCGACGCCAGCGGCGTTCGGCACGAGGTCATCAGCACCGGAGCCCGCAGTGACGTTTCTCGCGCTCCTCCTGGTCGTTGCCTCCGCGGGTGCGCACGCGACCTGGAACGTGCTCACGAAATCGAGCATCGATCCCTTCGCGTTCATCTGGGCAATGACTGTCGTGGCGTCCGTCATCTATCTCCCGCCGGGTATCGTCGCCCTCCACGGTCAGGCGCTCTCGTCCGGAGAGATCGTCTACGTGATCGGCACCGTCATCCTGCACCTCGTCTACTTCTACGCGCTCGCCGCCGCTTACACGCGGTCAGACCTCTCCGTCGCCTACCCGATCGCGCGTGGGACCGGTCTTGGCCTGGTACCCCTCGTCGCTGCCCTCCTGCTTCGAGAGCACATCTCCACGCTCGGTCTCCTGGCGATGAGCGTGATCCTGGTCGGCGTACTGCTGACACACACGGAAGGGACCCTCTGGGAGGCACTGCGCCAGGGACTTCAGCTCCTCCGAGCCTCCGACTCGCAGCTCGCCCTCGTGACCGGCGTGACCATCGCCATCATCCAGCTCTGGGACAAGAGTGCAGTTCGCGCCGTTCCACCGGCGGTCCTGATCACGGGTATCTTCGTCGGCGTTGCGATCGGGTCCACCCCCTATGTCCTCTGGACCAGACGAAGCGCCCTCGCGCGGGAAATCCGGTCCCACCCGCTGGCTATCCTGGCAGCGGGCATCCTCGCGCCACTCGCCTATCTTTTCATCCTGATCGCCTTTACGTTCAGCCGGGTCAGCTACGTCGCTCCGGCGCGCAATCTCTCGATCGTCGCAAGCGTTCTCCTCGGCCGCTGTGTCCTGCACGAGCCCCACTCCGCCAACCGTCTGATCGGATCCATCATCACGACGATAGGCGTGATCGGCCTGGCACTTGCGCCTTGACTGGGGGATGCGAGGAAGTACCTCAAAGAAATTCGCGCTTTTGCCCCCTTACCGCCGCGCCGCGCTGAATCCAGACTCTCCACGCAACGTCACGGGCGACCTGGTGGCGGAACAGTTCTTGCCGGGCTGGCCGCGCCAACAACTGCCTGCACGGCGAGCGAAAGGAGAGATTATGGCAATCACCTACACCGACCAGGAGATTCGGCAGAACGTCTGGGATGAGATCTCTCACGACGTCCGTATCGACTCGTCCAGTATCACCGTGACCGTCACCGACGGGATCGTCTACCTGGATGGAACTGTCCCGACCTACTCGCAAAAGGTCATCGCCGCCCAGGATGCGCGACGGATCAAGGGGGTTGTCGACGTCGTCAACAACCTCGTCGTCCGCCTCCCTCGGGTTTGGACCGACCAGGAGATCCGTGACACCATTCGTCGTAACCTCGACCGGGACGTTCGTATCACCACCCCGGCCGACATCAACGTCGCGGTCAGTGGTGGCGTCGTAACCCTGACCGGAACGGTTCCGAGCCACCGCCAGAAGACGGCCGCGGCCGACGATGCCTGGGCCGCGCCGGGAGTCGTCGACGTGATCAACGACATCGTCGTGGCACCACCGAGCCGGCGGACGGATGCCGAGATCGAGGCAGGCGTGCGACGGGCACTGGATACCGATCCCGACATCAACGCCGCGCGGATCACCGTCAGCGTGGTCAACGGCGTCGTCTACCTGCGAGGTAGTGTTCCGACGTACTACCAGATCGATCAGGCAGCCGACGATGCCTGGGGTGTTCCCGGCGTCGTCGACGTGGTCAACGAGCTGACCGTGAGCTGACGCCGGGTAGCGGTCGCTTCTGGATTGCTCAGATCCAGAGGAAGCCAGGCCCTCGGCTGGTCCGCCCGGCTTTTCCCCGGCACCTCCGGGCCGTCGGGGCCGTTAGGGTTCCAGTCTTTCTGACCGTCGGCCGCCCGATAACCGTGCGTTCCCGGGCACGCGGCGCGGACCGACGGCAGGGAAGTTGCGACCCTCTGGATCCAGCGAAAGCCCAGGAGGATCCTACCGATGCGGTCATCACGTTCACAAGAGCAACGAGCGCCCAAGCCGGCCGAGGAAGCCAGGGCACCACTCCAGCCCGCGCCACCCGCCGCCCAGTGGGCTGTCCCGGTCGATCGTTTGCAGAGGCACTGTACCCCTCAAGAGATCGCTTCAATCAGGGAACACCGAGAGGTCGCACCGGTCGGAGTGATCGGCCAGGGCCGTGCCGTCCACGCGCTTGAGGTCGGGGTGGGCATGCAGGCAAAGGGCTTCAACGTCTTCGTCTCCGGCGAGCCCGGGACACGCCGCATGGCGACGGCACGGCTCTGCGTGGATCAGGCAGCAAAGCAGCGCCCCGCCCCCAGCGACTGGTGCTACGTCGATAACTTTGCCGACCCCTACACACCCCGGGCAATCGAGCTGCCGGCCGGAGGAGGCCCCCAGTTCGCCCAGCGAATGGATCAGCTGATCGAGGCCGCTCGCGGTCGGATCGCCCAGGCCTTCGCGAGTGAAGACTATCGACACCGCCGCGAGCAGATCGAGACCGAGGAACGCCATCATCGTCAGCAGATCGTCGAGCAGCTCGCCGAGACCGCGAAGAGCCAGGGCTTTGCCCTTTCGGTCGGACCGATCGGCATTGCCACGGTCCCGCTCGTCGACGGTCGCCCGATGACCGACGAGGAGTTTGCCGCGCTCCCGCCCGAGAAGAAAAGGGAATTGCGAGAAAAGGCAGAGGGACTGCGGGAGGAGATCGACCGCGCCCTCAGCCAGGTCGAAGCGCTGGAGAAGGAGCGGAGCGAGGAGATCGCTAAGCTCAACCGCGATGTCGTTGCCTTCGTCATCGGGCCACTGATTCGCGATCTCAAGGACCAGTACGCCGGTCACCCGCAGGTCGTCACCTATCTCGACCAGGTCCGCGACGACATTATCGAGCACGTCAGTGAATTCCAGCGAGCAGTCCAGCCCTCTGATGACGAGAGCGAGGCCGACGCCCTGCTGAGGTCTCTAACGCGTGCCGAACGTGGTGCTTTCTTCGACCGCTACAAGGTGAACGTCCTGGTCACGAACGATGCGGCCAAGGCCGCGCCGGTCATCATCGAGTCAAATCCGACCTACTATAATCTGCTCGGACGCATCGAATACCGTCCACAGCTCGGCGTCGCCACCACGAGCTTCCGGCTGATCAAGCCGGGCGCGTTGCATCGGGCCAACGGCGGCTACCTGATCCTCCACGCCCTCGACGTTCTCCTCAACCCGTTTGCCTGGGACGCGCTGAAGCGGGCTCTGCGCACCGGCGAGATTCGCATCGAGAATCTTGGCGAGCAATTCTCTGCTACGCCCACGACGAGCCTGCGTCCAGAGCCGATACCGCTCGACGTGAAGGTCGTCCTGATTGGCCCGCCACGACTGTATTATCTCCTCTACTTCTTCGACGAGGACTTCCCGCGTCTCTTCAAGATCAAAGCCGACTTCGATACAATCGTAGATCGAACTGCCGATCACGTGGCCGAGTACGCTGCCTTCATCCGGCAGGAGGCACAGGCGAGAAAGCTTCTACCCTTCGAGCCAAGCGCCGTTGCCGCGATCATCGACGAGGCCGGTCGTCACGCCCAGCACCAGCGCAAGCTGTCTGCCCGGTTCAGCGAGGTTGCCGACCTGGCTACTGAAGCCAGCTATCGAGCCGGGCTGGCCGGGGCGCCGACCGTCCAGGCCTCGCACGTGAAGCAGGCCATCGACGCCCGGACCGAGCGCGCCAACCTGATCCAGGAGAAGCTCGATGAGCTGATCCAGGAGGGAACCCTCTTGATCGAGACCGAGGGCACCCGTCTTGGACAGGTCAATGGATTATCGATCATCTCGCTCGGAGATTACGAGTTCGGGCTCCCGGTCCGCATCACCGCCCAGACGTCCCTGGGACACGAGGGTATCCTCAACATCGAGCGCGAGACCAAGCTCTCGGGACCCATCCACAGCAAGGGCTTCCTGATCCTGAGCAGCTTCCTGCGCGGCACCTATGCCCAGGACCGGCCCCTGGCGATGGCGGCTCACCTGACCTTCGAGCAGACCTACGATGAGATCGAAGGCGACAGCGCGTCCAGCACTGAGCTCTACGCGCTACTCTCCGACCTCTCTGGCGTGCCACTTCGCCAGGATATCGCGGTGACCGGCTCGGTCGACCAGCACGGCAACGTCCAGCCAGTCGGCGGCGTTACCCGTAAGATCGAGGGATTCTTTGACGTTTGCAAGCGCAAAGGATTGACCGGCCAACAGGGCGTGATCGTGCCGGCCGCGAACGTGCAGCATCTAATGCTACGCGACGAGGTAGCCGAGGCGATCGCGAGCGGGCGCTTCCACGTCTGGGCAGTTCGCCGGATCGACGAGGGGATCGAGATCCTGACCGGCGTGAAGGCGGGCCAGCGCCAGGCAGATGGACGGTGGGAGCCAGGCACGATCCACGCGCTGGTGAGCGAGAAGATCGATCAGTACGCCGAGCGGCTGAAGGGCTACGCGAGGGCGGCCGCGGCCGGGCCGACCATCGTCCCCAGTCCGGCGAAAGTCGGTCCGCGCTCGCCGCGCGTACGCAGCTCTCGGCACCACTGATCCGGCGGATCTATGGCCTGTACGCCAATTTTGGCTCTTCTGGCACGGCCTGCAAACGCAATCCGCCTCACACGACGTAGGCCGAGATCGATGAGGCTGTCTACCACGGAAGGGATCTGCCCGCCGCCGAGGCGGGCTTCCGCCAGTTCTCGCGGCTTGTCGACGTCCTTCCACTCAACGAGTCGATGA
>CADDYW010000213.1 GCA_902810745.1 Chloroflexota bacterium
TGTGCTTAGGAGAGCCAACAAACCGTGTGCTTCCGCGAGCTGTCCCGCGCCGAGCGCTGATCTCGCTCGGGCGAGGACCTCGGAAAGCCGCCGGGCCCGTTCGGCCGCGGCGGCTTTCTCTTTCTCAATCTCCTCCTGACGCCGGCGCACGGCGAGGAGGCGCTCCAGGTTCAGATCATCGGCCAGCCGCTTGGCCTCCTCGCGCCAACGGGTAGCGTGCTGGATCGCGACCTCTTCCGCCTTCTGAGCGATGGCAACGATGCGCGCGGCCTCGGCCCGCGCGTCCTCCGCGTAGGCGAGCTCGGCGAACGCTTCCGCTTCCCGCCGAATCTGGCCGGCCCGCTCCCGGGCGCTCTCGGCCTCCCGCTGGTGGCCAACGAGGGCGTCGTAGCGCTCCAGATCGCGCGCGGCGCGTGCCCGCTCCTCCTGGTCGCGGACGATGATCCGCGCGAGCGCCGTCCCGGCGCTTTCCAGCTCCTGAAGCAGGACCGAGAGATCGGCCGACGCATCACGCGCGCCGGTCGTCACTTCCTCGATCGGCACCGGATCCGGATCCGCGGGATCGGCGGAACCGAAGAACGCCTCGAGCTCCGCAAAACTCTTGAGCACGACTGATTGGGACATGACAAACCTCCTCGAATTGTAAGTTGACTACGCACCTCGCTGGCCTGGACCTGGTCGGTCCAGCCGCGAGACACCATTCGGAGACGGCGCGAGCGGGTCGGCCGGCCGCGGCGGATGCTGGCCGGCCTCGTGCGCCGGCGCCGGTTCGAGGTCGATCGGCACGAGAACGGACGGGCCGCTTCCTTGCGTGGCGAGCGCGATGCACTGCTCCGCGAGAACGGCCAGGAGTTCGTCGGTCGTGAGGCGGCGCCCGTTGACCTGCAAGGCGAGGCGGATCAGCGCGAAGCGGGTGCCGTCGGGACGCTGCCCCACCTGGTAGCAGCCGGCCAGCTGATGGTCGGTCGCGATCACCTGCTGGGCGACCACGGCTAGGGTGGAGGGGAGAATGTCGCCGAGGATACGCCGTAATCGGCGTAGGCCCCAGGTGAGTTCACGCCCCAGGGTGGAGCGCCGACTTCGGTCCGCGATTACCACTTCCACCGGGATGCGACGGCGATGCCAGCGGCGAAGGGAACGGCACACCTGCATGCCCAAATGCGGGAGCCGACCGGCGGCGCGAATAAGCTTGAGTGCCGGCTTGGTGAGCGGTACCGGGTGACGTTTGGGCATAGACTCTTCTCCGTGGGAACAGCTTGTTTATACCAACGTTAGCGATCGACGTTGGCCGAGGGGTCAGTCTCTGCCGAGCGCGCGGGTGGACCACGCGGCATAGATCACCTCCATTGTTTTGTCTGAATCCGACTCGGCATCGTCGCTTTCCCAGGTGGGGTACAATTCCTGAGCGCGAAGCCGAGTCACAGGACGTGGGGAAATCGAGGGGTGAAAAAACCGTGAGCCAAGACGATGTGCGGGCTTACTAGGCGAGGTTTGGAGAGCGGGAGTGGGACCGCCTGACGCGACCGGAGGGAACGATCGAGTTCACGGTGACGTGTGAGGCGCTCAGCAGCTTTCTCCCGGCCAACGGGCGGATCCTGGACATCGGTGGCGGCCCCGGTCGATACGCCATCTGGCTAGCCCGTCGCGGTTATCGCGTTGTGTTGGGAGATCTCTCTCCTGAACTCGTTGCCATTGCGAGAGCGCACATCGACGAGGCTGGTGTTGCCCAACAGGTTGAGGAGATTGTCGTGGCCGATGCGCGCGACCTGGCCCGGTGGGGTGACGCCAGCTTCGATGCGGTCGTCAGCCTTGGTCCCTTTTATCATCTACCTGAATCGACTGATCGGGAACAGGCGGCGACCGAGCTATCGCGCGTGCTGCGTCCCGAAGGGATCGCCTTCGTCGCGTTGATGCCGCGGTACGCTTTTCTCCGACGAACGCTGGTGGCAAAGGACGAGCGATCTCACCTGACTCAGCCCGGCTTTCTCTCGCACATTCTGGATGAAGGCGTCTTTCTCAACGATATCCCTGGTCGGTTTACCGGAGGATGGGGTGTCCGCCCCGAGGAGGTCGGGTCATTCTTTGAGCGCCATGGCCTCGAAATGCTGACCTTGCTTGGTTGCCAAGGGATCGCGGCCGGCGTCGAGGATGCGGTGGCCGAGCTCGCTGCGACCGACCCGGTCGCACATCGGGCCGTCATGGATGTAATTCTTCGAACTGCGAACGACCCGAGCATCCTTGGCTTGTGCAGTCACCTTCTGTATGTGGGGCAAAAGCGGTCGTCGTGATCGCCCCGGATCTGGGTCGGCGTAGGATGGGAACTCCGACCGACCCGGTAATCCCCCGTTACGGCGTTCGGCAGTTTTCCTCAATGAGATCGCGACCGCCGAGATAGCGCCCGTTCACCAGGTGCGCGGGACTCAGCAAGAGGAGAAGCCACAGGCGTAACACTTTCGGCAGCCCTCTTCCCAGACACATGCCGCCTCTCCACATTGCGGGCAGAGGTCCGAAGTCCGCGGACTGACCAGAACGGTACGATGATTGTCGGCTGGCCTATCGGCTGCTCCATCGAGATGCGGTGCCCCGACGTCTCCGTTCCCGATGGGATCCGTGTGAGACGTGAGCACCTTTGCGACGGCGTCGGCCAGGGAGCGGACGCGCTCGGCGCCAAAGCCGAGGGAGTTGCTCCCGCCGATGCCGGCCAACTGGTCGATGATGGCCTCAAGCAAGTCGGGATGAGGAACGTCGGTTGGGATGCGCAGGACGAGGGAGATGAGCCGTCCGATCGCCTCGGCGTCGGCGGCGAGATCGGAGCCGGCCCGCCCCACCGTGACGAAGATCTCGCGGAGGCGGCCAGCATCGTCGTGGTTCAGGGTGATGAACGCCGTCCCCACCGGCGTCGGCACGCGATGGGTCGCGCCCCGGAGGACGCGCGGGCGTGGACGGAGCTGGGACCTGGCGTCGGAAGTGGCGGCCACCAGGTGCGATCCGTCCGTCTTGGCGTCGAGGTGGCTCAGGACGGCGTCGCGCGAGCCGTCGCGGTAATAGGTGACTCCCTTGCAGCCGAGGTCGTAGGCGAGGTGGTAGAGCGTTTCAACGTCGTGGACCGTGTGATGGCTGGGCGCGTTGACCGTCTTGGAGATGCTCGCGTCGGTGTAACGCTGGATCGTCGCCTGGACGATCACGTGCTCCTCCGGTGCCAGATCGGCCGCCTTCACGAAGGAATCCGGCAGTGGATCATGGGGGTGCGCAGCCTGCCAGCGCTGATAGAGCGGGTGGTAGATCAGGTGCTCGCCCATCCGATCCCGGCGGACCAGCGCAAAGTCGAAGATCGGCTCGATCCCCGAGCTGACCCCGGCGAGGAGGCTGGTGGTTCCGGTTGGCGCCTGGCAGAGCAGGACGGCGTTACGGATCCCCTGATCCTCGATCTTCGCCCGGAGATCGACCGGCAACTGCGCAATGAACTCGCCCTGGAGGTACTTCTCGCGATCGAAGTGGGGGAAGGCGCATTTCTCTTCGGCAAGGTCGCAGGAGGCGGCGTAGGCGGCATCCCGAATCGTGCGATAGATCCGCTCGATGATCTCCAGCGAGGCGTCGCTCCCGTAGCGCACGCCGAGCATGAGGAGCGCGTCGGCGAGCCCCATCGTGCCGAGACCAGTCCGCCGGGTCCCCAACTGCGCCTGGCGGTTCTCCTCCAGAAAGTAGGGGCTGGCATCGATCACGTCGTCGAGAAACCGGATGGCGACTCGGGCGTGGTCGGCGAGGGCGGCGTAATCCAGTGTGCCGTCCTCGACGAACGCCGCCAGGTTGAGCGCCCCGAGGTTGCAGACTCCGAACGGCGGCAAGCCTTCCTCGCCGCACGGGTTAACGCAGCGGATAGTCTCGTAGTACCAGGTATTCGAAAGCTTGTTGTAGCGGTCGATGAAAACGACGCCCGGCTCCGCCGACGCCCAGGCCGACTCGCCGATGAGATTCCAGAGGGAGCGCGCGCGGATTGTCTTGTGAACCTTGCCGTCCCAGACCAAATCCCACGGGGCGTCGGTGGTCACGGCGCCCATCAGGCGGTCGGAGACGCAGACCGAGAGGTTGGCGTGCTCGAGAACACCCGGATGGCGCTTGGCGGTGACGAACTCCTCGATGTCGGGATGGTTATCGTCCAGCATGATCATGGCAGCACCGCGGCGACTTCCGCCCTGCTGGATCACGTCACCAGTCGCCACCGAGTACAACTCGGCCCAAGCGCAGGGACCGGAGCTGGTGCCGTTCACGGAGGCAATGTGGCTTCCCCGTGGACGCAGGGAGGAGAGGTTCACGCCGAACCCACCACCGCGAGCCATGATCTCGACCGCCAGCTTGAGGTTGTCGAGGATCCCCGCGCGGCTGTCCTCCGGGGAAGGGATGCAGAAGCAGTTGTAGTAGGTCACGGTGTGACCAGTTCCCGCTCCGGCCAGGATGCGCCCGGCGGGGACAAAGCGGAAGTCCTGCATCGCCGCGAAAAACCGTTGCGACCACTCCCGGCGCTTCTCCTCGGTGGGCTCGACTGCCGCGATTGCTGTCGCGACGCGCTGCCACATCTCTTCGGGATGGCGCTCGATCGGAACTCCCCGCTCGTCTTTCAAGGCGTAGCGGTCCAGGAAGATGCGTTCCTGAAGGGGAGTTCGAAAGGCACTCGACCGCTCATTGGTGCTGAGCGCTGGTGGCCTGCTCGTTATCATCGGGCACTCCTTTCTTCGAAACGGTGGCCCGCCGGCTCTCCGTCGTCGAAGCGCCCGCGGTCGGCGAGCCAGCGGAGAAACCGCAAATGGGCGAGGCATTTCTGAGCGTCAGTCAACTCGCGAAAGTCGCCACGCTCGCAACGAATCTTGAGGCAGACGAG
>CADDYW010000214.1 GCA_902810745.1 Chloroflexota bacterium
GCCGCTCGCCTTTCATAGATTTCAACGGCGATCACCACTTCTTCCCCACTCCTTCGGCTCATAGACCGGGGGTACATCCATCCTGCTGCGCCCACCTGGTCTTGAGCTTCTCCTTGCGCTCGACCTCCTCGCCCTCGGTGACCTCCTCGAACTCCTCGTCGACCTTCGGCTTGAGCTCCTCCGGGAGATCGAGCTTGGCGAGCCGGCTTTCGTAATAGATCGGGACCGTTGCCCTGTCCTCGACGGCGCGCTGGATGTCGTAGATGGAGATGTAGTCGCCGAACACCGAGCGGGTGTTCCTGTCCTCGAGCTCCCGCGGCGTGCCCGTGAAGCCGATGAACGAGGCATTGGGCAGCGCGTCGCGCATGTGGCGGGCGAAGCCGTCGATGAAGTTGTACTGGCTGCGGTGTGCCTCGTCGGCGATTACGAAGGCGATGTGGTGGGCGAAGCACCAAGGAGAATGTCGCGAATCTCTCCAGGGCTCCTCACGACAGCCGAACGCCACTGGCCGAACCCGCCGTGCGCGTTCACGGCCTGCGTCCATTCGTCGAGATAGCGGCGCTTCACTTTGTCCTGTTCCGTATCCTGGCCCTTGGTTTCCAGAACGAGCATGTCGCCATTCTTCAAACGCACCAGAAAATCGGGCCGATATTTCCGCACCACGCCCCAATAGACGTATAGCACCTCGAAGCCCAGGTGATCGTTCTTGACCCAGGCGCTCACAGCATCACTGTTGTCGAGCACGAAGGCGTCCGAAGCTTCCCAAGTGCTGTCGTAGACGCAGACGTTGATGTGCGACTTGCGGGTTCGCTCGCACGGCTTGCCCGTGTACCAGGTGCGCATGTCGCCCGTGGAGCGGATCGGGTGGTCACGGTCGAACACTGGCATCAGGCGCTCGGTGTTCTCCTGTCGCACCGCCTCCCACACATGTTGCACCACGCGCGACATGTTGAGCGTGATGATCAAGCGCCGGCGTAGTTCATCCTGATAGAAGAGCGGCGGCGAGATGGCAATACGGTCGGAGCGGATGAACTGCTCGACGATCTGCACCAACTGCGCCAGCAAGACTTCGCGGCTCCCTTGCCAGGTGTGCTTCACCTGGTCGAACACATCCCGCGCGGTCTCGAAGATGATGCGTTGAGTGCGGAACTCGCGCGCCAGGCGCTCCAGCTCGATGCAATCGATCTTGGTCACGTCCGGCTTGCCTTCGAGGATCGGTGCCAGCTCGGCTACCTGGGCTGTTTGGGCCGCGTTCAGTTCCAGCGGACGCACCCTCGACCAATCCAGCGTCAACCTGGGTTGAAAGACGCGGTCGATGCGCACCACATTCGGCCAGCGGATTTCGAACTCCGCCTTCGCGGGATCGGGTTCGACCGGGGTCTTGGGCTTCGGGGGCGGCGGCGGGCCGTCCTCACCGCCCTCGTGCGGCAGGAAGGTGAAGGGCACGCCGAAGATGTTGACGTACTCCGGCTCGAACAGCCCCGTTTCCGGATTCACCTCGTACGACGTGCGCCGCAGGCCCCTCCCTACCACTTGCTCGCACAGAAGCTGCGACGTGAAGGCGCGCAGGCCCATGATATGCGTGACCGTCTTGGCGTCCCAGCCTTCGGAGAGCATGCCGACGGAGATGACGTTTTGGATCTTCTCGCCCGGTTGACCCACCTTGCCCACCGTATCCACGGTCCGCCGCAGCAGCTCCGCCTGCGCCGCCTTGGTCAGCTTGCGCTCGACCGGCGCATCCTTCTCTTCCGCATCATTGCTCTCGTCCGGCACGTCTAGTGGCGCGGCGGGTTCCTCCTTGGCCTCCGCCTCGTCCAGCACTTTCGAGTCGATGTGCAGCACCCGCTCCGGGTCGCACAGCTCGTCGATATGGATGCGCTTTGAGTCGAAAGCGTGCTTGATGCGCGCGGCGGTCTCGGTGCGGTTGCAGACGGTGATCATCACCGGCGGGGTGGGCAGCTCGGCCTCGCGCCATGCCTTCCACGCCTCCCGCCAGTCGTAGCCGAGCAGGTAATAGGCGTTCAATACCAGGTCGGGCAGCGGCTCATCCGGCTCGGCGCGACGGTTCAGGTCGTCCTTCACGTCCGGGTCGTTGTAGATGTGGTAGAGGCGCGACTTGTACGTTTTGGCGGCGGGCACGGCGTCGTCGCGCACCACGACGCGCGGGGTTTTCACCAGCCCCGATTCGATGGCGTCGTTCAGGCCGAAGTCGCTGACGATCCAGCCGAACAGTGCCTCTTCACTGCTCTTCTTTCCCGAGGGCGTGAACGGCGTAGCGGAAAAGTCGTAGCAGGTCAGAATGCCGCGCGAGCTGTGCAGCCGGTCGAGCCCGCCGATCCACACCGTCGCTTCCTCGGCGCTGTCCTTCAGGTCGCGGGCGTGCAGGTACTTGCCCTCGGCCTCCCAGTTCACCCGCCAGGCATGGTGCGCCTCGTCGTTGATCACGAGCAGGTTCCGGGCATTCGCCATCTCGCCCAGCACGTCGCGGGTGTAGGCCTCGTCGCTCTTCGCGCCGCGGTTGTCCACGCTGCGGCGCTTCTTGATCTGCTCCTCACTGTCCCAGGCCAGCGCGTGCCAGTTGCGCACCAGCACCTTGCCCTGGCGCAGCTTGTCGAGCAGGGCCGACGGCACGATGTCGAAGGTCTCGTAGTAGTTGTCCCGCGCGGCCGGCTCCAGCACCGCCAGCCGATTTTTTACCGTCAGCCCCGGCGCGACCACGAGCACATTCTTGGAAAAGCGGGCGTCCTGCGGGTTCGCCACCTTGTTGAGGATTTGCCAGGCGATGACCATCGCCATGACGATGGTCTTGCCCGAGCCCGTCGCCATCTTGCAGCACTGCCGCACGAAGTTCCCACCGTCGCCCGGAATCTCGATACCTACACGCTCGGCGGCCGGCGCCTCCGTGAGCCAGATGAGCGTCTCGATCGCCTCTAGCTGGCAGAAGAAGAAGCGCTGGTCCCGCTCCGGGTCGCGCCAGTGCTCCAACAGTCGCTTGGTGATGCTGGTGACGCCCGGATACCCCGCCTCGCGCCACGCCTTGACGCGCGGCCGGATCTGGTTGACGAGTGGAATCTCGATGAATATGCCGGGATCGTCGAAGGCCTTCGAACCCGGCGTGGCCACCACGTAGCCCGCCGGGCGGCGGCCGTCTACCAGATCGAAGGTGCGCGTCTCGCGGTCGTAGCGCCAGTGGCGCGCGGGCTCCTCGTAAGGCGAGTTGATGATCAGGCGGTCGATGGTGGTTTTGCCCATCACTCCACCTCCACCACTTTCAGGCTCTCGATCCCTCGGTTGTCCACGATTTTGACTGCGATGCGCTTGTGCACGCCCGGCGCGAAGGGCAGGGATACCGTGCCGCGATAGGCTTCGATCAAGTCCTCGTCGATCTCCGCCTTGAGGTTCTTCGCCAGCCGCGCCCACCCGTCGTTGTCTCCAGCCATGGGAAAGAAGACCTGGCGGGGGTAGAGACTGCGTCCGTCGTAGTCGGTATCGAGCATCCAGACCGCGATCTTGTCCGAGCCGCCCGACTCGATACCGCCGGTCTTGGGGTTGTAGTAGTCGAAGCCGTGCACCTCGACCACGTACTTGCCGTTCTCCTTGCGCACCTCCACATCCGGCTGGCCGATGAGCCAGAACGATTCATTGCTGGCGCGCTTCTTCTTCAGGTCTTCGGTGAGCAAGTCGGCGTTCATCTGGACCTTGAGCAGGGTCACGCCCGGCCAGTTGGTCTCGTCGATGTCCTTGGCTGCCTCCGGGTCGAACTGGAAGGCGGCGAAGACGATGAGCTTGGGTTTGGGCACCAGCGTCTGCGCCTCCTCGATGGCCTGGGCCACCTGCCGCTGCTCCAGCGGCCCGTGTTCCGGGCCGAAGGAAACGACCACGCGCATCGGACTGTATGCCGGGGCCGTCTCGCGGACTGAATCGGCTCCCTCGTCGCTGGGCCGGGTCTCCCCATCGGCATGCAGCCAGCGGCAGCCGGGCAACGGCTCAAGCCGGGCGAACCGGAGGTACTGCCCAGCCTTGCCGCGGATGCCGGCTTTCAGCAGTTCATCGCGCCACTCGGCCTGGCGCAGGGTCTCGCCGGAACGGGCGATAGAGGCGTCGGCCGGCTCGGGCTTTGGCTCCAGAATCTCATCCACCGACTTCACCGCCGGCGCCGGCACCGCCTCCACCGTGAACGGCCCGGTCACGCGCACCTTCTTGTGGTCCACGAAGGGCTGATCGTAGAGCGTCTCCTGCGGCCCGTGGCGCGCGATGGCCTCGTCCATCTGTTTTTGCATGGCGCGGCGGGCCTGGTGGAAGCGCTCGAACGGAGCGCGGGCGGCTTCGGGCCAGTCCTTGGGAAACTCGAACGGCACCTCCCATTCCACCAACTGGTTGACCTTCACGACTTGGCCGCTCGGCATCGTGAACGTGGTGGAATCTGGCGCGGCAAAATCCACCACATGGCCTGCACGGCCGCCGCGCTCAACCTTGAACTTCACCTGGGTGCCCTTGAGCGCGGCGTTGAGGTTGGCCAAAGCCTGCTCGATGGCCGGATGCATCCGCGCGTAGATGCCGTCGATCTCCGGGTTGTTGGCGATGGATTTGAGCGTCACGTGCGGCACGGTCTTGTACTTGAAGCCACTGCCCACGCCCTCCTCCGGATGCGCCAGCTCGTAGTAGTCGAAGACGGCGGTCATCAGCCGCTGGCGGGCGAGCGTGATCGCCACCCGCGAGGTGTCGTGTTGGCGGCGGTGTAAAAGAACAGCACTTTTGGCGGTTTGACGGGTAGCAGGCCCATCGGCGAGGACGCGGTAAAAAACTCTATAGGAGTTTCTAAATGCGTTGAAAATTTTTCGGTGCATTC
>CADDYW010000215.1 GCA_902810745.1 Chloroflexota bacterium
TGTCTCCTGCTTTCATCTATCTGAGCCACGGCTCTCGATCGATGGCGACGGTCTGAACCTCGGCTCTACGACTACGTCGAACGATCGCCCGCGACTTCGACAACCTCGGCGAGGATGTCGATCGACTATGGTCGAACACTGGGGTATCCCCGATCGATTCGCCATGCTGGAGCAGATCGGTCTCTTGCCGCGGCCGAATTCCGGGGTGAAGTCGCTACTGCGCGACCCGCAATAGCGTGATGCGTGGATGTGGCTCATCTCGGCGGACTGGCATTCCGATTTGCTGCCACGGACCCGTGAATCGTTCGGGATAGGAGGGAGAGCCATGGACAGTGTTGAGAATCGCGGTAAGGAGACGATGATGGCTGGTGCGCTGCCGATGCTGGAAGCGCTCAAAGCGGGGATGCGCGCGGCATGGACGGATGGGGACTTCGGCCAGATCGCGCGGTATGACACCCGGGGAGGCGAGGATTTCGCGCGGCGCCTCGGTCTCCAGCCCGGAGAGCGGGTGCTCGACGTCGCCTGTGGCACGGGCAACTTCGCGCTGCCGGCCGCTCGCATCGGTGCGAGCGTGACCGGCGTCGACTTCGCGCCGAATTTGCTCGTCCAGGCGCGAGCACGGGCGGCGGCCGGGGGCTCGTGATCCAATTCGACGAGGGCGACGCCGAGGATCTGCCCTACGCCGACGGCGCCTTCGATACCGTCGTCAGCATGTTCGGCGCGATGTTCGCCGCCCGGCCAGAGCTTGTCGCCGCCGAGCTCGTCCGCGTGTGCCGACCCGGCAGCCGTATCGTCATGACCAACAGGACGCCGGACAGCTTCGTCGGCCGGCTCGCCGCGCTCGTCGATCGTTACGCGCCGCCTCCGCCGATGATCGCACCGACGGTGCTCTGGGGCGTCGAGGACACGGTGCGCGAGCGCCTGCGGGAGGGAGTAGCTGAACTGCGGATCGAGCGACGTCGACACTCGATCGCGTTCCCGTTCGGGCCCGCCGACGTGGCCGAGCTCTACATTCGCAACCTCGGCGCGATTCAGCGCGCGTACGCCGCGCTCGACGCTGCCCAAAAGGCGGAATTCCGACGAGACCTGACGCGGTTCTGGGACGACAGCAACTGCGCTGACGACGGGACGACGCGCATCGATTCCGAGTACCTTGAGGTCGTCGCGATCCGAGCCTGAGGCACGCCAGTTTTCGGGAAGTACTCATACTCTATCCGCCTTCGTTGCGGAGGCGGTCGACCTCGGCGCGTGGGAGCAAGTCGTGCACGCCCAGTGTGACACGATCGGCTCCGGGTATGCTGACGGGTGGCTCGCTACTCCTGCAGATGGGACCAGATGTCTTGGAGGGTACGACGGAGGTTGTCGAGCGCTGCCTGGCCCACGATCTCGCGCCATTTGGCCTCGGCTTCGTCGAGGGCGGAGATGGCGATGGGGGTCAGCGCGCGCCCACGCTCGGTCAAATACACGATCCGAGCCCGCCGGTCGCGCGGGTCCGTCCGACGCGCCACGTAGCCGCCCCGTTCCAGGTGAGCGACCAGCTCTGCCATGGACTGCCAGGTCATCTGGGCGCGAGCGGCCAGATCCTGGATGCGCGAACCCTCACCCCAATCCAGATACTGCAGGACGTTGGCGTCGGCGGGACGAAGGTCGGCGTAGCCCGCTTCGACCAGCCGACGATGCACCTGCCACTGCGTCCAGCGCAGGCAATCGCGGAGCAACGACTTGAGGTCGTCGGGGGCTTGCACGACTGATGAACCTATTGACTTATCCAGGTTACCTGGATATAATTGCCCGGGCATCCCGGATAATTATACACGAGGAGATCGCACATGGTCACCGATTTGGACCGAGCAGCGGCTCATCGCTTACTCGACGCGTTCAACCTTCGGAATCCCGCGTTGGTCGACGAGGCGGTTGCACCAGCTTTCTTCGATCACGCCGTGCCCCCAGGCCTGCCGCCCGGCGTGGAGTCGCTCAAGCGTTTCGTTGGAATTCTCACCGAGGCGCTCCCTGACTTTCGCTTCACCATCGAGCTCGAGGTGACCGAAGGCGATCTTCTGGTCACCTATGGCAGAGCGAGTGGAACATTGACGGGCTCGCTGTTCGGGAGCGGGCCGACCGGACGCCGCGGAAGCTGGCCGGAAGTCCACATCTTTCGCCTTGCAGATGGCCGGGTCATCGAGCACTGGGACGTGATCGACCAGCTCGCCCTGCGGATGGAGCTTGGGATTCCGCTTCCGGCGGGTCCAACCGCTTCGTAAAGCGATCGTCCGGGCCCATCGCGGGTGCAGAAGCCACCCCGCCACTTGAAAGTGCTGCTGGCTGATCCAAGCCCTCGGCTCGTACGCGGTGTACGGCCCCGGCCTTGCTCGCTACGACGACCACGGCATCGCCGTCTACGCGGTGGCCGGATTCGCCATCGTGCAAGCCGATCAGACGACGGCTACCATCTTCACGTTTGTGCTCGGCAACGCTCTCTCGTGGCTCTGCAGCGGCGGCAGCGCTTGGCAAGAAGCCCAGCCACGGCGGCGGTAACGCCGAGGAGCTACGGCGCGCGTGCGTGGCAAGCGCCGGGGAGATCGCAACGCATTTCCCACGGTCGCGTGTCCGCCTCGGTACAGCCGCCGCCTACGCCGCATCATCCGAAAGCAGCTTCGAGTTCGACCTCAAAGCCATCCTCGACGGTCTGGACTCGCAGCGTCGCTTCAGTCAACGCGAGTGACACCGCTTCCGAGTAGAGAGTGGATCTCATGGAGCATCGCGAATTTGCGGAGCGTGGCCCCGGAGGCTGATCACCGCGAAGGCGCGAAGGGCACACGGTGCGATGCGGGGACATGGCGACGGGCAGACGTGGTGATCTCACCCCACGTCCCCGTGTCGCCGCGTCTCGTCTCCGGCGTGAGGCACCCCTGGGGTCTCGTCTTCGCGGTATCGGTTTCTGACTTTGCTCAATTCGGGTTGCTTCGTTCGTCACGATCCTACCGGAGTTCGCAGGTGATCGACAGAGATCTCTCAGATTCATCTCCGGGTCATGTCGATTTCGCGATCACATGTTCGACGTCTTAGTAGAGCCGAGTGCAACCCACACGAATGGAAGCCCGGTTCTGCACCTTAACGGAAGGAGACGTGACCATGCGATCGATTGAAGTGGGCGAGGCGAAGCTGTCCACCGGGACAAGCTCTTACTCGAACCGACGGGCGGACCGGGCGTTAGGGGCCCGCGGGCGCCTGCGTCGGGCGAATGCTCCGCTCTGGATCGTTCAAGCGATGCTTGCCGTGATCTTCCTCTTCGCCGGGAGCATGAAATGTCTGCTGCCCGTGGAGGTCATGACGGCGCAACTACCGCTACCTGGCTCGTTCCTGCGGTTCGTCGGCGTGGCTGAGCTACTGGGCGCCGCCGGATTGATCCTGCCCGGACTTCTTCGGATTCGAGCACGTCTGACCTCTCTGGCCGCGGCCGGACTGGTGATCGTCATGATCGGGGCGACGATTCTCACGCTGGCGGTTAGTGGGGTCGCATCGGCACTTGTCCCACTCGTCGTCGGGCTACTGGCGGCGTTAGTCGCATATGGCCGGTGGTCAGCGATCGGCGTCATCTCCTGACACCGGGAACGGGAGCGATCAATCCGCCTGAACGACCCAGTAAGGAAAGATCTATGGCGGTTCCTGGCAGGCGACGATAAGATGGTGACGTCGACATTTCGCACGCTTGTTCGGCGCATCGATGGAGACGGTTTCAGTCGGGTCCGTCGGTGGAACGAGATCGAGGGAGAGATCGGGCAATGAAGTTCATGGCGCTGCTCAAAGGCAGTCGAGAGTCCGAGGCGTACGTCCCGAGCAAGGAAGACCTCGCTCGGATGGACGCGTTCATCGAGGAAGCCAGGAAGGCAGGTTGGCTGCTGGCTACTGGAGGGCTGCAGCCGAGCGTTAGCGCGACCCGGGTCACGTTTGCTGGTGACAAGCGCGTCGTCACGGATGGACCCTTCACCGAGTCCAAGGAGCTGATCGCCAGCTACGCGCTAATCGAGGTGGGATCGAAGGAGGAGGCAATCGAGCGGACGTTGCACTTCCTGGAGCTAATCGGCGGGGGCGTGGTCGACGTCTGGCAGGTGTACGAGCCAGCCGACTTCGGGCTGTAGAAACCATCGGAAACTCGACCGCGTACGGGACGAGAGACATAAGGAGCTTACATGGAAACCACTTCGCCCAGGACCGGCTACGCCCCGGTGAACGGTCTGAATCTGTATTACGAGATCCACGGCTCGGGGGAGCCATTGGTCGTGCTGCACGGGGGGCTGGGGTCGACCGAGACGCTCGGCGTCATCCTGCCGCCGCTCGCGGAGTTTCGGCGCGTGGTCGCCGTCGACTTGCAGGCCCACGGGCGCACCGCCGACGTCGATCGGCCGCTGAGGTTCGAGACGATGGCGGACGACGTCGCCGCGCTGCTGGGCTATCTCGGGATCGAGACGGCCGGCGTCATGGGTTACTCGCTCGGCGGCGGCGTTGCGCTGCGACTGGCCATCCAGCATCCCGAGGTCGTCAGAAAACTGGTGCTCGTCTCGACGGTCTTCCGACGCGATGGCTGGCACGCGGAGAACCTTGCCGGCATGGCGCAGATGGGGCCAGAGGCGGCCGAGATGATGAAGCAGAGTCCAATCTACGCGATGTACGCCGGCGTCGCGCCGAGGCCGGAGGACTGGCCGGTGCTGGTCACGAAGGTCGGCGAGCTACTCCGCCAGGATTACGATTGGTCGGCCCAGGTGTCGGCGATCAAGGCGCCGACGCTACTCGTGTTTGGCGATCACGACAGCGTGCGCGTCGCCCACGCGGTGGA
>CADDYW010000216.1 GCA_902810745.1 Chloroflexota bacterium
TCGGCGGCAGCCAGGGATTACGACTCGTCGGTGGAATCGCGCCGGACCCGGCCTCGGAGGCACGGGATGGCGAGGACGGGTTTGTCGCGGCGATCCGTGACCTGATCCGTGCCATCGAGACCGGGGAAGAGCCGCGGCTGAGTGGCCGGCATGGCCGCCAAGTGACCGAGGTGCTGATGGCGGCCTACGCCTCCGGCCTGGAGCAGCGGCTGGTCACCCTGCCCTACACCGATCCGGCATTCCCGCTGGCGCGGGTCTTCGAGGCGGCCGGGCCAGCCACGAGGCCGGCCGTAGGTTCGTAGCATCCCGTCAGGGTTGGGGCCCCGGGGGTACCCTCCGGCATTCCCGCTCCCCGGAGCAGGATCGTGGGGGGACACCGCCAGGCGTGCCCTCGGTCGGGGCACCGTGGCGTGCGCTCATGAAGGAATCCGACGGCTTCATACGCATCAACCGTGTGGCCGCTTCAAGGGAATGGAGTGCGAGCAGCACCATCCAGAGCGGCCGCGAGCTCGCGCAGCACGACCGGGAACTGGCCGGCCAGCTTGCCGAGCGGTTCAACGGGCAGGGAGAAAACCGGTGCGCGGTGCGCCATTCGAGACGTGAGGTTCTCGCCTTCGATTGGTATCGTACTCGGTTTCGCACCGAAAGCATAAATGGGACTTGCGAGGAGGGAATGGTGAACGGTCTTACCCGACGGCAGCTGCTGCGCTGGAGCACGCTGAGCGCGGCAAGCATCGTCCTGGCAGCGTGCGCCTCGCCTGCAGCGCCATCTCCGACCAGCGCGCCAACCAGCGCACCCACCACTGCACCGACCATGGCACCCACCACGGCGCCCGCCGTGGAGAAGACGGTCGCGCCTACTGCTGCGCCAACCGGAGCGGCGACGGTCGTCTCGGCCCAGCCATCGCCCACGGTCGCCCAACCGGTCACCTTGACGTTCATGCGGGCGGAATCCGAATGCCCCAAGCACAGCCTCGCCCGCGAGACCCCGCTGGTGTGGCAGTGGTGGGAGGAGGCCACCGGCATCCACATCGCGTTTGAGCTGATCCCGGAGCAGGACTACGAGAACGTCTTCCAGCTCAAGGCAGCGGCGGGGCAGATCAAGGCAGACCTGATCCAGATGGAGGGCCCGGGAGATGGCTCCTACATCGCGCAGTATGCGCGAGACGGTCTAACTCTTCCCTTAAACGACCTGATCGACCAGCACGCTCCGAACCTGAAGGCCCTCGTGACGCAGCATCCGGAGTACCGGGAAGCCCTCACCCTGACCGATGGCAAGCTCTACGGTATCGGTAACGCCAATATCTCGAAGTACCTGTTTGCCTCGTTCCTCATCCGCAAGGACTGGCTCGACAAGCTCGCTCTGGCGATGCCCGGCACCCGGGAGGATTACCTCAATATCGCCAAGGCCTTTGCCACCCGGGATCCCAACGGAAACGGCAAGCCCGATGAAGTCGGGATGCTATCCGCTGACAGACTCAATGGCCTGCTCGAGCACTTCGGACATTCCTTCGATCTGTCTTTCGGCGGCGGTGGGTGGCGCGTCCGGGAAGGCAAGGTCGTGAACGATTTCGTCAACCCCAAAGTCAAGGATCTGCTGGACTTCATGCATAAAGCCCTCCAGGAGAGGGCGCTGCCGCCAGACTATAATGATCCGACTCTCGACTTCCAGCACGTGATCGCGCGCATTTACAACGGACAGCTCGGTCTGTGGGTCGGGATGTTTGGCAGCGTCGTCGGACTGCTCAATTGGCCCCAGGGCCAGATGAGGAAGAATGATCCAAAGGCCCAGTGGATCATGGGCCCGCCGCCCGAGACCGACGATGGGCAGAAGATCCTCTACCGTGAGCCGGTCGCCACCCGGGGGCGCGTCTACGGCATCACCCGCCAGTGCAAGGATCCAGTCGCCGCGATTCGGTGGTACGACTTTACCTTTGCGTCCCAGGAAGGGAGAGACATCTACAGCTACGGCAAAGAAGGGGTGACCTACAAGCGCAACACCGATGGTACTGTCCAGATGCTGGTCAAGATCAACTCGCAGGACGAGGTCGACAGTGGCCCTCTCGCCGGCAAGTGGTGGGGCGGCTGCGTGACTATTCCGATCATCCTCGATGAGAGACAGGGGCTCCAGCAGTGGAAGACCTGGCAGATCCCCCAGTGGGCCCGTGATTCGGTCGAGCAAAATGTCCGGTACGCGCGCCCGGCGTTCCAGACGCCGATCCTGCCGCCGGAGCAGGCCAAGGAGGCGAAAAAGCTTGTCACGGATTACACGACGTACAAGGATGAGAGCTGGGCCAAGTTCGTTGCCGGCGATACGCCCCTGACCGCCGCCAATTTCGAGAAATACGTCAAGACGCTCGAAGAGATGGGGTTGGGCAAGGTGCAGAAGATGTACCAGGATGCCTATGCCGCGAGCACGCGAGCGCAATGACATTCGACCTTCAGGCGTCTGCTTCTGATTCAGGCCGAGGCACGGGGAATGGTTTGGGGCTGGTTGGGGTGCCGAGTCCCCAATCATCCCCGGTCCCGGTTCTCCGTGGGAGGTGGAGCAATGCTAGCGCGGGCTGACGCCGTCAGGGTGCTGTATACTGCCAGGATCAGCAGATTCCTGATCAAGCTCAACCAGGAGAAGTTCCTCCACCTCTTGATCCTTCCGACGGTCATCTATTTCATCATCTTCCACTATGTCCCGATGTACGGCATCGTCGTAGCGTTCCAGGACTACTCGCCTTTGCACGGGTTTTGGGGGAGCCCGTGGGTCGGTCTGGCCCATTTTCAGGACTTCTTCAGCTCGCCGTACTTCTGGCGCCTGCTGCGCAACACTTTCCTGATCAGCCTCTACTCCTTGATCTTCGGCTTTCCCGTGCCCCTGATCTTCGCACTGCTGCTGAACGAAACCAGGCATCGGCTGTTCAAGCGGGTTGTCCAGACCGTCACCTATTTTCCGCACTTTGTCTCGATCGTCATCGTCGTTGGCTTGATGAATATCTTCCTCTCCTCCACCAACGGGCTGGTCAACGTGGCCCTGGCCAACCTGGGTCACGATCCCATCGATTTTCTAGGCGATCCCCATTGGTTCCGCTTCCTCTACGTCTCGTCGGGTATCTGGCAGCAATTTGGCTGGGGCTCGATCATCTACCTGGCGGCGTTGAGCGCCGTCCCCCTCGAGCTCTACGAGGCGGCGGCGATGGACGGGGCAAGCCGATTCCAGCAGGCGATCCACATCTCGATACCCACCATTCTGCCCACGGTCATCCTGCTCCTCATCCTGAGTATCGGCGGGCTCATGAGCGTAGGGGCCGAAAAGATTATCCTGCTATACAGCCCTCGCACGTATGAAACGGGGGATGTGATCGCGTCCTACGTGTACCGGCGATCCTTGCTGGGAGGCGAGTTCAGCTTTGGCGCTGCGGTTGGGCTGTTCAACAACATCGTGAACCTCGCTCTTCTGATCATTGCTAATTACATCGCGAGGAAGGTCACCGAGTTCTCACTCTGGTAGGAGGGTGGATGGTGGCACACCAGCGAAGTCTGGGGGAAAGGACCTTTGACGCGGCGAATACCATCTTGCTGGCATTGCTGGCGCTCATAACGATCTACCCATTCCTCTACATCCTGGGGGCATCGTTCAGTAGCGAAGACGCCCTGGCCCGGCAGCAGGTGATCCTCTGGCCGGTGGGGTTCACCCTGGACTCTTACAAGATCGTCTTCTCGACAGACGAGGTCTTGCTGGCCTATGGCAACACCATCTTCTACACGGTCGTCGGGACATTCCTCAACGTCTTGATGACCACCGCCGCGGCCTATCCGTTGTCACGCAAGGGATACTCGCTGAGAAGTCCGTTGATGATCTTTCTCGTTATCACCATGTACTTTTCCGGAGGTCTGATCCCCTTTTACCTGCTGGTCAATCAGCTTGGCCTGATCAACACCCGCTGGGCGGTGATCATCCCCGGCGCTGTCAGCGCATGGTATCTTCTGCTGGCCCGAGTCTTCTTCCAGTCCACGATCCCCGAGGAGTTGACCGACGCGGCCAAGGTCGATGGGGCCAACGACGTGGTCATCTTTTTCTCGATCGTCTTGCCTCTCTCCATGCCCATCGTGGCTGTGCTGGCCCTGTACTATGGCGTCGGCCACTGGAATGACTTCTGGGGACCGTTGATTTTCTTGAACGATCCCAACCTCGAGCCCCTGTCCCTCTACCTTCGCAAGATCCTGATTCTCTCGTACACCTACGGAGGTGAGACGAGCAGTGCCGATATCCTGCGGGCGTGGGCGAGCATGGCTCTGGTGGAGCGGGTCAAGTATGCGTCCATCATCGTCACGCTCGTGCCGATCATCCTGACCTATCCCTTCCTCCAGCGATACTTCGTCAAGGGGGTTATGATCGGCGCCCTCAAGGAATAGCCGCATATCCTGACCGGAGGCCGGGGAGACCGCACGTTTCCACTCCATTTCTAGGGAGTGCGTCATGCCCGTCTGGGCACCACCAGGGGATGAAAACCTATCTTCAAGGGAGGTTCAATCCACGATGTACATCGGATGCTTCGCCGTGTTCGAGCCGTTCCTTCCCTTCGAGCAGCAGCTCGCGAAGATCGCATCACTGGGGTTCAAGTATGCCGACGTGACCGATAACCACGAGGGGGGATCGCTCGGGGTCGAGTTCGGGTTCTCCC
>CADDYW010000217.1 GCA_902810745.1 Chloroflexota bacterium
TAGATTGTACGGCAACCGAATAGCCTGCAATGTGCCCGGTCCCGTGGCAGGCTTCGCACGCGGGATCGCCCCGGAGAACGTCGAAACGACGCGGCGGGCGCCAGGCGAGGAGGTGGTAGCCTTGTCTCCTACCGGCAATATCGCGGCGTTTATCCGTTCTATCAATCGCGTTTTCGTCGATCACCCGCTTCGCCGGGTGATCCCGATCCTTGCCAGCCTCGGCCTGTCCATGATCGTTCTCTCGATCGCCTTTGCCAGCGTTGCGATCACGGCCGCGACCGGCGGGGACAACCTGGTGGTTGGGCAATTCGCCACGTTGAGCGGTCCATCCCTTGCCGAGCAGACAGCAGGCGACATTGGTGTCGGAACGATCATCCTCCAGGTCCCCGCCGGTTTCGTGTTTGATACGACGGACGGCGTCGTCGTCGCGTCGGTGACTGACCAGGGGGATTGCCACGGAAGGAACCATCCGCTTCGCCTCGGCCTCGCCGCGCCGTCGACGACCGAGATCGTGACAGCAGCTTCCTCTAGCATCACGATCCACGTCAAGCAGAGGTCGTCAGGAAGCTGCCGCGGAACGATCACCTGGTCGGGCATCAGCGTGAAAGCGACTCAGCTGACCAGCGGCGACATCACCAACGCCGGGTCGAGCGTCATCGTCGGTGCTCCGGCCGGGACTAGCTTTGGCCACCTTTCCACTGCCCCGACACCTACCGCGACTGCCACCAGCACTCCTACGCCAACCGTGACGTCTACCCCGACCGCCACGTCGACGGCGACGATGACGCCGACGCCAGCCCTGACACCCGTGTTCGCGCTGAACTGGATAGCTCGCGCAGACCTACCCCTCGCACGCTCGAACCTCGGCCTCGTCGGGGCAAGAGATGGGAGGATCTACGCGGTCGGCGGCAAATATAGCAGCCCGACCCGGCCCTACGTCGCGGCTAACGACGTCCAGGCGTACGATCCTTCGACGGACAGCTGGACGAGCCTCGCCGGTCTGCTTACGCCTCGCGACTCGTTGGGCGCCGCGGCTGCTTCAAACGGGAAGATCTACGCAATCGGCGGGCGAGGACCATACGCGGGAGCGATCTCATCGCTCGCTCTCGTCGAGGAGTACGATCCGTCGACGAACACCTGGACCAGAAAGGCCGATATGCCGACGGCGCGCTACGGCCTGGCCGCGGTCACCGGTCCTGATGGCAAGATCTACGCAATCGGAGGCTACAACGAAAGCCTCGGCTATCTCGGCACCGTCGAGGTCTACGATCCCTCGACCGATACGTGGTCGACCAGGTCAAACATGCCAACGGCTCGCGCCTATCTCGGCCTCGCAAGCAGCCCCGCGACGAACGGGAAGATCTATGCCGTCGGCGGGGAGGTCAACGGCGCTGCCCTCGACACCGTCGAGGTCTATGATCCCGCCGCCGATACCTGGTCGACGGCGGCGAGTCTGCCGGTCGCGCGATCCGGCCTGGGGCTCGTCTATGGGGGCGACAATCGCGTCTACGCCATCGGCGGACTCGGCTCGGCGGCCAATGGCTACTTGTCACTCGTCGACGCCTATGATCCGGTGGCCAACACCTGGTCCAGCGCCACCGCCCTGTCGACGGCACGAGCTTACCTGGGCGCCGCCGCCGCGACGAACGGAAAGATCTATGCCGTCGGCGGATACGACGGGACAAGCTATCTCGCCGCCAACGAGGAGGGGACGATTACCGTGGCGTCGCCCTAGCCGCGCACGTTGCCGACGACGATGGCTCGCGTCAATCGTTCGATGCGGAGCCTGGAACGCTTCGCGCGAGCCACCAATCGCCCGGTCAGGACGTTGAAGGGATGGCGGTGGAAGATCTACGGGCGGTTGACGCCGCGCGGCACGGGAGCAGCGGTGACGGAGTGGTGCGACCGAAGTGCGCGGGGAAGATCCCTCACGATCCGTCCCAATGACCGAGCGACGACGCGATCTCTTCGACCACGTCGGGGTCCAGGCCCTCCGCGGCGATCAGATAGAAGGGGCGCGCCGATCCTCCCGCCGCATCCGGTGGCAGCCAGGTCCCGTTCTGCTCGTTCCACCAGATCATCACGCGCTGGGATGGGGTCCTGGCGCTCTCGACCTGCAGCGTCGCCGGCCAGCCATCCACGTCAATCTGCCGCTGGTAGCCGTCCGGTCCAGGTGGTGGCGGATTGAACGCGCCGACGCCGATCGAAAGCCGAAGCCCGGGGCCGGTGTATTCCACGCTGAAGGTGCCTGCCTCCGCCCGGAGCAGCCGCGCATCGGCGAAGCCCACCGGCACGGACCGCGGCTTGAGCAGCGGCGAGATCGTCTGACGTGTTCCCGCGATCACCCGGTCCCAGACCGCGGCGTCCTCCTGTGACAGCCGCTCGCCCACGCTGGTCGCGGGCGTCGGCGTTGGCGTGAGGTAGAGATGACCGTTCTCGTGATACTCGGCAACAGTGACCTCGTCGGACTTGACCACCGTCCAGCGCCGACCGTCGCGACGAAGGAACAGGCGGATCCAGAGCTCGCTTCCCGATTGGGAGAAATCCCTACGCAGGTACATCTCGAAGCCGTGAATGGTGATCTCGGCATCGTCGTCACGCATCCGGATCGCCATGCGCGCGTAGCTCTCCGGCGCGATGTCACCGTCGATCAGTCCAAGCTGGTGGAAGGACGCCATATCGCTCGCCTCGGCGTTTACGCCAGTCGAAGGATCGGCCCCCTGCCGCAACGCGGGATAGCGCGCCCAGAGCCGATTCAGGTCGCCAGTGATGAAGGCCTGCTTGCGGAGGTAGAGATACTCGTGCGCGGCAGCCCGGAGCGCGTCGAGGTCGCGGCTGTCGGGAGCGATCCAGAGGGCGACCGTCGGTCGCGGCGTCGGCGTCGGAGGACCCGGCGTGATCGGCACCGGAACGTCCATCGGGGGGCCGGCGGTTCGAGACGAGGCGGTCGGCTGAGCCGACTGCTCGACGACCGGCGCGAGCCAGAAGCCACCGCGCGCGTTGGTCACGAGCAGTCGCGTTCCATCGGGCGCTAGCGCGAAGAAGGCATCCCAGCGCGGCCGGCTCAGGTCGAAGATGCGACCAGACCCCACCTCGACGGCAACGATGCGCCGGCCATTCTCTGGATAGTCGGGGAGAAACAGGAAGTCGCCGTCGGGCATCCACTGTGGCGTGTCGACAAAGCCGTCCGGCCCAATCCCGACGTCCAGGAGCGCCTGACCGCTCGAGTCGAGGATGGTCAGGCGCGGCTGGTACCGGTAGCAGAGCCGCGGATCGCACCAGAAGGCTTCGGCCGACGAACGCGCAACCGCGAGCCGCTGGCCATCCGGACTCCAGGCCAGCCGAATCCGCATGAGCGAGGATGGATCGAGTGGCAGGGCCGTCGGGGCTGGCGTCGGCATGCCGGGCACGGTCGGACTGAGGTTTGGCGGCGCGGTTGGAAGCGGAAGGATCGGCGTCGGCGTCGCCACCGGCGTCGCGCGGCTGCCGAGTGGAATCGCGGGATCGAGCGGTGCGAGGGCGATCCGCTGCGGCGCGCCGCCGCGCAGGTCGACCAGGCAGACGTCGACGCCACAGACGTAGGCGAGGCGATCGCCGGTAGGCGCCAGAGCGATCGGCGGGGCAGGCTGGCTTTGCTCGAGCTGATGCCGAACGTCGGGCAGGTCACGCAGCCGCTCGGGCTGGCCGTTTGGCGGCGAGACGTCGGGCATCAGCCAGAGCGCGCCGTCCTGCACGAAGAGGACGCCTCGGTCGGTCGTCGCGAAGGCCGGGACCGGATCCAACGGTACGTCGAGGCTCCAGCGGACCGCGCCCTGGCGGTTCACCAGCGCGAGGCGCGCCTTCTGAGTTTCCGGCCGCTCGGGCCACTTCAAGAGGGCGATTCCCTGGCTATCCGGCATCCACTCCGCAGCGATTACGCCATCGGCGAGGCGTCGCGGCTCTCTGTCGTCGAGCGGCACCAGCCAGAGGCTCATCTCACCGCCGATTCGAGATGGGAGCCCGAGCAGCAACGCGTCGCCACGCGGCGACCAGGTCGAGCGTGACGTGAGCAGCGCGCTGTCGAACCGATCGACGGCCGGCGCGTTGATCGCGTCGACGGCGTCGATTCGGACCGGCGGCCCCAGGTCGAGCGGCGCAGTCGCGTCGGCGGTCGGCAGCCCGGGCAGCGCCTGGTGAGGCGCGAAGGCGCGATCGAGGCCAGTGTAGCGCCATCCCCCGAACGGCAGTTCACGATTCGCCAGCCAGGTGTCGTAGACGCGGCTGCTGCCGTCGGCGTAGGTAAATCGGATCCGGGCCTCGTCTCCGCCGGTTGGCGAGCGGCCGATCTGGAGAACCTGGACGCCGGTCAGCGGTTGGACCGGATCGAGCGGGTCGAGGCCGGTCTTCCCGACCAGGCCGTCGAGCTTGCGCTGCAGGGCAGCAGTGGCCAGCGCGTGCGACGCGGCGGGCAGCTCCAGCCAGCCGACCGCGACGATTGCGAGGATGCCAGCCACGGCCAGCAACGGCCATTTCTTCATCGCGTCAGGCTCTCTCGCGCGACGTCGTGCTCTGTCTGATACACCTGGCCATCTGCAGTTCTCACATGAACGACGCAAGCCACCGCGACGCCCACGGCCATTCTATTACACACAACGCGCGAAGCAGCCCAACGGTTCCAAC
>CADDYW010000218.1 GCA_902810745.1 Chloroflexota bacterium
GCCGTTGGCCGCTTCGGTCGACTTGTTTCGCACTTAAGACACTCGTGCTTGATCTGAACGGGGAGGCGAATGCCAGGCATAGGGCGCGCAACGTTTATATCACATAGACAGCACGCTTGTATAGATCTAAAATACATATCCAATCGCCAGGCAATTGCAAAGAGGTGCAAGGTTATGCGTTACTCCTACGAAGCCGCGAGCCGACGCGTTCACCTCGACTTCCACACTCCACACTGGGTCAAGCGGGTCGGGCACCGCTTCGACGGTCCACGTTTCGTCGAGACCCTCCGTCAGGCGCACGTCAACGCGGTCACTGCCGTCTTCGGACTCTGTGCCTGTGGCAACGCCTACTGGAACACGACGAGAGATGATGTCCGGCATCCTGGTTTGGCGAAGGATCTGGCGGCCGACCTCCTGCGAGCAGCCGAAGGGAGTGGAATCCAGGTCTACATCCACTTCTCGATGGCGATCAACAACCGCGCGGTGGAGCAGCACCCAGAGTGGGCCTGCATTCGCGAGGATGGCAGTCGGTACGACGGCGGTCCGGAGCGCGGCTGGGCCTGGCCCTGCCTCAACTCGCCGTACGTGACCGACCTTGTCTGGCCATTGCTGCGGGAATTCCTGGGGAAGTACTGTCCCCACGGGATCTTTCTCGATATGGTCACCTTCCCGCGCGGGGCCTGCTACTGCAGCTTCTGCCAGCAGCGTATGCGGGAGGAGGACGTCGATCCCACCGACCGTCTCGCGCACCACGAGTTCGTCCAGCGCAGCCTGGATCGCTTCATGGAGCAGACCTACCATCTCGTGAAGGACCTCGCGCCGGAGGTGGCGTTCACCTGCAACAATCAGGTCGACTTCGGCATCCTGAGACGTCGCCGCCGCTGGATGGATTACGTCGAGCTCGAGGCTCCGATCTCCTGGAGCACTTGGTCCTACCCAATCCGCGCGCGCTACGCCCGTACGTGCGGTATCCCCTTCGACGGCATGACCACGCGATTTCTTCGAAGCTGGGGCTACTTCGGCACTCTCAATCCGACGCCGCAAATCATCTTCGAGTGCGCGACGATCCTCGCGACGGCGGGCGCGGTCTGTATCGGCGATCACCTGCACCCCTCGGGCGAGCCGGAGCCGGCAGTCTACGAGAGCATCAGGCAGGCATACGACTACGTCCGGGCACGGGAGCCCTGGACACTCGGCGCGCGCTCCGTGCCGGACGTGGCCGTACTCGCCGACCCCCGCGCTCCCGACCACGAGTCAGATCATACCTACGGGGCGGCAAAGGCGCTGCTAGATGCTAGCTATCACTTCGACGTGGTTGATCTCGACGGCGACTGGCTAACGTACTGCTGCCTGATCCTGGCCGAAAACCGGCGTCTGACGGTGCAGGCTGCTGAACGCATTGCGCGGTACGTCGCGGCTGGCGGCAAGCTGATTGTCACCGGGGCAGAACCCTGGCAGGCATCCGACGTCCGTTCGGTTCTGGAAGATTTGCTTAGCGTGCGGTATGATGGCGACGGACTGTTTCACGGCGAATACCTGAGTCTGCCAGCAGGTAGCTCGTTGGCCATCGACCAGCCAGCCATGCCGCACTATGTGGACGGCCGCTTCGCTCGTCTGTTCCCTCGGCCCGGCACCACGGTTCTCGCCCGCGTGCTCCATCCCTACGAAGGGCAGGACACTCCGCCGAAGTTCGGCCATTTCCACGCGCCGCCAGGAGATGAAGCCCCCTATGTCGGGGCAACGCACGCCCGCTCGGGCGCGGGTGAGGTCGTCTGTATCGCCGCGCCAATCGCCGCCGACTACTTCCGGACCGGCAATCCGGCGATGCGCCGAATCCTGAGCAACGCGCTGGATCTCCTTGTTCCGCCAACAGAGCGCCTGATCGAACTCGAGCAGCCCTCGCCGAACATTGAGGTTTCGTTGACAGAAAAGGATGGTACCTGGATAGTACACCTGATCCAGTTCGCGGCCAATCGAAGCAGCGGTGCGAACCTCGTCGAGGGCGTTCCGGTGCGTTTGGGACTCGGAGTGCGCGTCCGCCCTCCGTATCCGGTGGCCCGAGCGATCCGGGTCCCGGACGGCCAGGAACTAGAACTCACGACAGGCGACGGCGCGCTACGCTTCGCCGTGCCCGAGCTACGCATCCACGAGATGATCGTCCTGGAGAAGGGAGAATGAGATGGCACCACGCACGCTGCACCTGATCTCCCGCGAGTTCGAGGGGTTCGAGCGGTCGTTCTCCCAGCAATCCCAGAGCTTCTCGCAAGCCTACCCGGATCTCGCCGTCGACCGCCGCTTCGTCGAGATCTCCCAGCTCTACCGCGAGGTGATCGAGGACGAATGAGCGCGTAGCGGCGACTATGACCTCTTTCTCTGCGTCACCGATTGGCTTCCCGAAGCAACGGCGAAAGGGCTTCTGGCGCCACTCGACGAATTTCTGGCGGAAGACCCTCCCGACGGGTGGCCCGACGCTTGGGCGCCGACCATGCGCGGTCTCCAAATGGCCGCCGACGGGAAGACCTACGGTATCGCCTACCACGACGGACCAGAAGTCTTCATGTATCGCGCCGATCTGTTCGGCGACCGCAGCGAGCAAGAGCGGTTCGCGGCCCGCTTCGGCTACCCGTTGCGCCCGCCTGAGACGTGGTCGCAATTCCTCGACGTCGCTCACTTCTTCACGCGACCTGACGAGGGACTGTGGGGCACTTGCGTCGCGGCCTTTCCAGATGGTCACAACAACGTCTACGACTTCCTCATTCACCTCTGGAGTCGGGGCGGTGACCTGTTCGACGCGCGCTGGCGCCCGCGCTTCCACGATCGATTCGGACAGGAGGCGCTGCAGTTCTACGTCGATCTCTTCCACCGCGACTCAGTTGTATCCTCGGAGTGCCTCAATCTTGATAGCGTGAAGTGCGGCTTCTATTACGCCTCGGGCAAAGCCGCGATGATGTGGAACTGGTGTGGCTTTGCCGCTGTCGCCGAATTGCCGGCGTTTTCCAGCATCAGCGGCACGAACGTCTGTACGATCGTACCCCGCGGCGCCAACCCGGAGGGGCAGCACACGTCACTGAACATTTACTGGGTGCTGACGATTCCCGTGGGAAGCGCGCATCAGGCAGAGGCATATCAGTTCATCAAGCACGTTTCTAGCCCAGCCATGGACAAGATCACGTCGCTGGCAGGAGGAAACGGGACGCGGCTTTCGACCTGGCGCGATCCCGAGGTACGTGCGCTCTACCCGTACTACCAGATCATCGAGGCTGTACACCAGAACGTTCACAGCCCGCCCGCGATTCCGGAGTACCCGGCCATCAACGAGGTGCTCAATCAGATGGTCGAAACGGCGGTCAAGGGGCAGACGACGGTTTCCCAGGCATTGAACCGTGCCGCCGAGGAAGTCGAAGCAATCCTCGACCAGGCGGGTTATTACGCGAAAGGAGGCGAAGGAGGTGGACGCCCGTGATGTCTTCGACCTGGAAGAGATGCCTCGTCTCCCGGCCGATCCGAAGCGGTACGGGATTGGGATCGTCGGCGCGGGTGGCATCGTCGAGTCTGCTCACCTCCCCGCGTACCGGAAGGCCGGCTTCCGGGTCGAGGCGATTTACGACCTGGTCCCGGAGAAGGCGCGGCGACTCGCCGATCAGTTCGGCATCCCGCGCGCCTGCGCGCGCCTGGACGAACTGCTGGATCGTCCGGAGGTCAACATCGCCGACATCGCCGTCCCGGCCCGGGCTCAGCCGGAGGTGGCCCTGCGAGCGATCGCCGCGGGCAAGCACCTGCTCTGCCAGAAGCCGTTCGCCGAGACGTACCCCGAAGCGCTTCGGATCGTGAACGCCGCCGACGCCGCCAAGCTTCGCGTCGCGGTGAACCAGAACATGCGCTTCTCCCCACTCATCAGCGCCGCGCGCACGCTGGTCGAGCGCGGCTGGCTCGGTCAGCTGGTGAGCGCCGAGATCCAGGTCAACGTGAAGACCCCGTGGGATCTCTGGGGCTGGATCCTGTCGCTGGATCGGCTGGAGATCATGTACCACAGCATCCACTATTTGGATGCACTGAGGATGCTGCTGGGCGATCCCGATTCGGTCTACTGCCTTGGCCAGCACTACCCTGGCCAGAAAGCGCGAGGGGAGACGCGGACGACGACGCTGCTCGAGTACCCAGACGAGCGATGGGGGCTGGTGCGCGCCGAGCACAATAACCTGAACGACGAACGAGATTGGTCGTGCTCGTTCCGCCTCGAAGGTACCAGTGGTACCGCCAAGGGTACGTTCGGAGCTCTCTTCGACTATCCAGTTGGGCGGCCCGACACGATCTGCTACCGCGCAGCGCCGATCACCGGTGATGCTTGGATTGAGCCGGCCCTGGAGGGACGCTGGTTCCCCGACGGATTCGTGGGGACGATGGCTAGCCTCATGCGTGCGATCGACGAGGGGAGAGTCCCGCCGCACAGCGGGCGTGACAACCTCAAAACGCTTGCCCTCGTCTTCGCCGCGTACCGATCGATGGCCGAGCATCGGCCGGTACGCCTGGCTGAGATCGTGGCTCCGGGATCGTAGCCCGGCACGGTTGGCACACGCCCATCGGGCAGGCGGTCATCCGCT
>CADDYW010000219.1 GCA_902810745.1 Chloroflexota bacterium
GAGCCCCCCGCGTCCCCCGTCGCGCGCCCGCACCGCCGCTGGCGCGGGGGGATCGGGCGGCTCGAGATGGCTGCCTGGCCCTCGGGATCTCCGGGAGGCCCCGCACGTCTCCAAGAAGCACACGAGCGAACGACCATCAGGAACGGGCGGACACTCCGAGCAGCCAGAGGAACCAGCGCCCGCGACGCGACTTGGGCGCCGGCGCCGGCGCAAGCTCCCGCATCATCTGGCACGACGCGTTGGACCGAGCATCCCGCGCAGTGCCCCCGCGCATGATGGAGACACGGCCGGGCACTGGCGGGTCAGCGCACCACGCACACCCCCGATTCGTGGTGCCTGCTTCGCCGCTTGCACGAAGACACCCGCCTCTCGGAGGGGCAGCATGTGCCTGATGCGCGTCGATCCGCGTTGAACACGCGTTGGGGACGCGATTCTGGTCGCGTTTCTATCCTGTCCTCTCCGTCCAGATCTCCCCATTCAGAAGTCATCGTGCGCGGACAGGCGGGGCGTCCAGATTGTCGCGGCCAGCGTCGAAGGACAGGGACTGGTCAGATGCTCGTCAGGGGCGCAGGTGGGACTCGACGGGGTGGCTTCGTCTGCTTTCGCTGAGTCCGAGCGTCACCTCTGTCTTCAACGCTGCACAGGGGTGCCAGACCCGACCGTCCGAGACTAAGCGGGCAAACCGTGAATTCCCGGATTATTCATGGCGGGGTTGTAAGCGAAAGCCTCCTGAGTTATGGTCGAGTTGTTCAACGGCTTGACCGAACCCAGGAGGCCTACGCATGTTCCATTCTGCCACAGCAGCGTTCACCTTCGCTACCGCGACAGACCGTCCGCTCGAGGCGGCTTTCGATGGCGGTCGCTTGACTTCGGATGGTGGCCTGCCCTGGCTCGCTGAGGCCGATGCCCAGCTCGGCCTCTGTGCCGCCTTCGCCCGCTGCCTCACCGACTGGCGCAAGGATCCGTCGCGGTCGCGCCACCCCCTGGAAACGCTCGTCCGCCAACGGGTCTTTCAGTTGGCCTGCGGTTACCAGGACCAGAACGACGCCGACACCCTGCGCTCCGCTCCGCTCTTCGAGCTCGTCTGCGGTCAGGTACCGGTCTCGGGCCACGACCTTGCGCGCCAGCCGACCCTCTCGCGCCGGGAGAACGCGGTCGACCGCCACACCGGTCGCCAGCTCGCCTACGCCTTAGCCCAGATCTACCTCGATCAGCGCGGGAAGGATGGTCCCCCCACGCGCATCCTCCTGGACTGCGACAGCACCGACGATCCGACCCACGGCGACCAGGAGGGCTCTGCCTATCACGGCTACTATCGCCAGCACATGTACCACCCGCTCCTGATCTTCGACGGGGACACCCAGCACCTCATTACCGCGATCTTGCGTCCGGGGACGGCGCACGCCAGTCGCTCCATCGTCCTAGTGTTGCGCGGTCTGGTCCGCCTCCTCCGCGCCCGCTGGCCCGACGTCGCGCTTGAGCTCCGCGCCGACAGCGGCTTCGCCATCCCCCGCCTGTACCGCTTCTGCGAGCAGGAACAGATCAGCTACACCATCGGCCTGGCGACGAATCCCCGCCTGGAGACGCTCGCTCAGGAGCTCCTTGCCCAGGCGGTGACGCAGCAGCGGACCACCGGGGCCGAGAAGGTGCGCTTGATCGGCGAAGCGCCCTACCAGGCGGGAAGCTGGGACCGGGCGCGTCGCATCATCTACAAAGCGGAGGCGTTACCCAAAGGCGCCAACACCCGCTTCGTCGTCACCACGAAGACCGATCCGCCCCGGGAGGTCTACGACCACTACGTGGATCGGGGCGAACCGGATCAGTGGATCGACCAATTCAAGCACACCTGTTTCGCCGATCGCCTGAGTTGCTCCCACTTCTGGCCCAACCAGTTCCGTCTCCTGCTCTCCGCGGCAACCTATTGGCTGTTGCACACCCTCCGCCGATGGCTCCAGCAGGCCAACGTCGCTCTGATGCGGTTAGCGACCCTGCGTTTGACCGTGCTCAAGATCGGTGGCCGCGTGTTCGAGTTCCCGCGCCGCGTCCACCTGCACCTCGCCAGCAGTCACCCAGGACAAGCGCTCTGGCGTCTCCTCGCCACTCATCAGGATACCTCATGAATAATCCGGGAATTCGTCGGCATCGCCCGGACGGTTGCGCGTCACTGAAACGCATGCGCTCTGCATTCGCAGGCAACTCCTTCCAGCGCCCGGGCGATCGGTCTGCCATCCTCCGCCCTGGAATCAAACCTACCCTCGGCACTTCATCTAGGGGGTGCGCAGTGCGCTAGGGGACCCCGCCGATGATATGCACTGAGGCCACCGTAGTAGCGGCTGAGACCATCCGATACCTGGTTGCCGCTGACTGCGAGCCGCCTCGCCGGCTGGAGGTGGATGTACGCCATCCACGATGCACTACCCAATGGAGTCGCGGTCCTGTCCGCGCCCATTGGTATCGTCCAGCGCTTTCCTTGTCGCGCGCACGGGCCGGTGACTGTGGGAACGGTGCAGCCTATTGGCAGCTAAGCAACGTCTTCACATAGTCGTATTCTTTGTTCCGTTCCTGAAACAGGATGTGATGCTCCGCAAACCTGTCCCGGGTCCAGGAACCATCGTCGTAATGGCGGTACAAGTCATCGTAGGGTGTAGCCGAGATGATGTACGAATCAAGTACGATATCGTGCCGGCCGGTTCTTTGCCCAATCTCCTTTGCTAGATCGGGCAGGTGTTCCCATAGCCGGGCTTTGTCGTCGTGCATATAAGCCGTGGCGTGCACCATGCCGTGCGGCTCGACGAAGACGATCCGCTGCCCCTGTCCATCCACGATCCAGAGGATGAAGTCGGGGTAGAAGCCTCGCTCTTCGAAGAAGCCTACCCCCTTCCCGCGACTCAGATTGCGCAGGAGGAAGACCTCCCGGCCGGCGAGCGATTTTTCTCTTTCCGCTTCCCAGTAGGCCTTCAGGTCGCGCACGAATCGTGTCTCGCTCTCTTCCAACGCAGGCGGATCAGTAGTCAGCACGTCGTCCCGTTTGATCAGCAGGGGCAGATAGAGATGCCGGTCGAAGTTTACGCGCGGCAGGCACGCGTTTTCTTCTTTGATGAGCTTGTCCATTTCGTCGCCAAGTTTGCCGATCGCTCCAATCAGGTCGCTGTGGGAACGCGGCACGCGCACGGTGTAGGTAGCTTTGCTTTCCTGAACCCCGGGATGGCGAAAGGCCAGGTTGGGGTCGGCCGAATCCACGGGGCGGTAGACGAGGTTCAGGCTATCCCAGCGCTCATGGGCGCGACGGTAGAAGGCATCGACGTACCGGCACAGGATGGTCGTGACCGCCTCCTGCAGACGGGCACGTCCCTGGAAGGTGCTCGGGTGAAAAACAGCTTCGTCCGCCTCCAGCGTGTAAGGGACCCGTTCCAGAATGGCACGGGGTGTCTCGGGCTGGATGACCAGGTTGCTCCAGCCTTTGTTCGCCTTGTACTCGAGCAGGGCGAGGTAGGCTTGCTCCCAATCCACCAGCCTCAGGCCCTCATCGGAGAGCTTTTTCCTCGGCTGGCTGTGCACCTGAGCCGCCTGCACGCCCGTTGCGCTGCTTTCCAGCGCCTGCACCTTGGTCGATAGGTCCACCTGCAACGTGATAGCCGGATCCGGGATGAGCCGCAGGGCTGTCTCGGCGGCAAAATCGCGGTCTTCTTCAGGGCGCGGCACAACTAGGGGTACAGTTCCCTCATCGAGTCCCTCCATACTTGCCGCTCCCCTCGGCATATTTGATGACCTCACCCAGGACCACCTCTAGCTCTGCCCTCGTGTACTGAGGGCGTCCCACCGCTGCCATCAGCTTATCGCTCAATACCTCACACTCCTCGGGGGTGAGATCCTGGTCGGGATGAAGTCCGTAGGCGTACTGAAGTACCTTCCGGTACTCGGGGCGGAGGAGTGGATGCAATCGTAGCCGCTGCTCTTCAGCTCGCTGCTGCTGAGCCAAGCACTCATCACAGGGGACCATGGCACCGAACCACGGCGTATGCCACACCCGGCCATTGATCACCTCATTGGACCCGGGTTTGGGAATCTTTCCCTTACCGCAGCGCCGGCAGGTAATCCAATTGCATCGACAGGTCAGGGTGATCTCGGTATCTGCCTCCCCGGATGTGAGTGCGGTCGCGGTGCCCCGAAGCTCGCCGCACTGGGCACAGCGGTATAAGTCCTTGGGGATAAACATCTTGCCACCGTACTCGAAGGCGCCAGTCGTCACGCGCTCACCGGGGAGACCGCTCTCAGACATCTCCTCTCCTACCTACACCGAGAAGCCATCACTCGCCGGGCGAATCCACGAGATATTAGCTTCACGCATCTCCTCCCCTATGATATCACCTGCCTGGCCCCTAGAAGTCTGGATGAAAACCCGCCAATTTGGGGCGGGTGTGTTGCGTGAGGTCGAAACGATGAGCCAACGATACCACGATGGCGCTCAACAGCGCCATGATCGGGGCGAGCAATTGGGCAAATA
>CADDYW010000220.1 GCA_902810745.1 Chloroflexota bacterium
TGCCTGCCCCCATACATGCCCCCGTGCCTGTGCCTGTCCGTGTCTACGCTGGCCAGCCCACCTCGCACCGGCATCCGTGGCGTTGGGCCATTGTCCCTGCCCCTGTATGCCCGGCCCCGTACCTAGCGCACCGACACCGATCACGGCAGGCCCCTGTGTCCGTGTTTGCCCTGGCCCGCCGTCGCCAATCCCGCGCACGCCCACACCCGTAGGGGCAGGCCCCCGTGCCTGCCCCGATCAACCTGCCTGCCTTTCCCAGCCTGCCTGCCCCGATCATCCTGCCCTCCCCGATCAACGTGCGTCCCCTCGTGCGCGCCCGCCCTGGCCAACCCCGTGTGAACGAATGCCCAATGTTGTGACGAGGCGACAGCCTTGACCTACGATCCTGACCGACACCACCGGCGTTCCATACGGCTGAAGGGCTACGACTACCGCCAGCCCGGGGCGTATTTCGTGACGATTGTAGCCCAGGATCGCTCCTGTCTTTTCGGAAGGATCGACGCGGGCGTCGTGCACCTGAATGATGCCGGGCGCATGGTGCAAACGGTCTGGAACGAGCTGCCTGCCTTCTATCCCGGCGTTCTCGTCGACCAGTTCGTCGTGATGCCGAACCACGTCCACGGAATCATCATCCTGGGCAACAGGGCCACGGGGGGTCGCACCGGTCCGGATCCGGGCGACGACGGCGGCTGTGCCGTCCAGGCGGAAGGAAATTGGCAGGCGCGTGGATCAGGCCAGGCACGGGGGCCTGGGCAGGCACGGGGGCCTGCCCCGACAGGCCTGGCGCGCGATACAATGTCCCTGGCGGACGTGGTGCACCGGTTCAAGACCTTGACGACAAGGCGCTACGCGGATGGCGTCCGGAGCGCGGGATGGACGCCTTTTCGCGGCCGACTGTGGCAGCGCAATTACTACGAGCACATTATCCGAAACGAGGCCGCGCTCGACCGAATCCGACGCTACGTCGACGAAAACCCGGCGCGATGGGACGCCGACGAGGAAAATCCCAACAGGATATCCTCATGACCGCTTTCACCGAATCCGTCGTCGAAGACGCTGCCCTGGCCTGGCTGGAAGCGCTCGGCTACACCGTGCTGTACGGCCCGGCGATCGCCGCGGGCGAGCGCGGCGCGGAGCGTAGCGATCCGAGCTATCGTGACGTGGTGCTGGAGGTACGACTGCGCCAGGCGCTGGCACGGCTGAACCCGGATCTGCCCGCGGAGGCGCTGGACGACGCTTACCGGAAGCTTACGCGCGCCGATGCACTCTCACTCCTGGAGCGCAACCGCGCGCTTCACCGAGTGCTCGTGGACGGCGTCACCGTGGAGTACCGGCGCGCGGACGGTTCGATCGCCGGCGCGCAGGCCCGGGTGATCGACTTCGACGTACCCGAGAACGACGACTGGCTGGCGGTCAACCAGTTTAGCGTCGCCGAGGGCCAGCACGTGCGACGGCCCGACGTCGTCCTCTTCGTCAACGGTCTGCCGCTGGCGGTGATCGAGCTGAAGAACGCGGCCGACGAGGATGCCACCGTCTGGACCGCCTTCCAGCAGCTCCAGACCTACCAGGCGCAGATCCCCACCCTGTTCGCGACCAACGTCGCGCTGGTCGCGTCGGATGGCGTCCAGGCGCGCATCGGGCCAATCGGCGCGGGTCGCGAGTGGTTCAAGCCCTGGCGCACAATCACCGGACGCGAGGATGCGCCGCCGAGCCTCACCGAGCTTCAGGTCGTCCTCGAGGGCGTCTTCGACAAACGCCGCTTCCTCGATCTGGTCCGCTACTTCGTCGTCTTCGAGGATCAGGGCGCTGGGAAGCTCGTCAAGAAGCTGGCCGGCTACCACCAGTTCCACGCCGTGAACGTCGCCGTTGAGGAAACGCTGCGTGCCGCGTCGCTCGCGCGGGGTGATCAGCTCCGGGAGGGATCAGGGCGCTACGAGGCCAGACCAACGCCTGGCGGCACTCCAGGCGACCGACGCATCGGCGTCGTGTGGCACACCCAGGGATCCGGCAAGAGTTTGACGATGGCGTTCTACGCCGGCCGGATCATCCTGCACCCCGCCATGGAGAACCCGACGATCGTCGTGCTCACCGATCGCAACGACCTGGACGACCAGCTCTTTGGCACCTTCGCCCGCTGCCAGGATCTGCTCCGCCAGCCACCAGAGCAGGCCGCCGACCGGGCCGACCTCCGCGCGAAGCTCGCTCGTGGCTCCGGTGGAGTCATCTTCACGACGATTCAGAAGTTTCTACCCGACCCGCGGGGCGACCAGCCGGTGCTCTCCGAGCGGCGGAACATCGTGGTCATCGCCGACGAGGCCCACCGCAGCCAGTACGACTTCGTCGACGGCTTCGCCCGGCACCTGCGCGATGCGCTGCCCCACGCGTCGTTCATCGGCTTCACCGGCACGCCGATCGAGAAGTCCGATGCGAACACTCGCGCTGTCTTCGGCGACTACATCAGCATCTACGACATCCAGCGAGCGGTTGCCGACGGCGCGACGGTCCCGATCTACTACGAGAGCCGACTGGCGAAGCTCGCGCTCGACGAGTCCGAGCGGCCGAGGATCGATCCCGACTTCGAGGAGGCCACCGAGGGCGAGGAGATCGAGCGCAAGGAGAAGCTCAAGAGCAAATGGGCACAGCTCGAGGCAGTCGTCGGGTCGGAGAAGCGACTCAAGCTGATCGCCCGCGACCTCGTCGAGCACTTCGAGAACCGTCTCGCCGTGCTGGATGGCAAGGCGATGGTCGTATGCATGAGCCGGCGCATCTGCGTCGAGCTCTACCGCGAGATCGTCGCGCTCCGACCGCAGTGGCACGGCGACGACGATGATCACGGTACGATCAAGGTGGTGATGACCGGGTCGGCAGCAGATCCAGCGGAGTGGCAGCCGCACATTCGGAGCAAAGCGCGCCGTGAGGTCCTTGCCCAGCGGTTCCGTGACCCGAACGACCCGTTCCAGATCGTGATCGTCCGCGACATGTGGCTCACTGGATTCGACGCGCCAAGCCTCCACACGATGTATCTCGATAAGCCACTGCGCGGGCATGGCCTGATGCAGGCTATCGCCCGCGTTAACCGCGTCTTCAAGGACAAGCCCGGCGGCCTCGTGGTCGACTATCTTGGTCTCGCTGACGAACTGAGACAGGCCCTGGCGATCTATACCGAGAGCGGTGGCAAGGGCACGACGACGGTGGACCAGGAGGAAGCCGTCGCGGTGATGCTCGAGAAGTACGAGATCTGCCGGGGACTGTTCCACGGATTCGACTGGTCGCGCTGGGCGACCGGGTCCGCACCGGAGCGATTATCGCTGCTCCCGGCCGCGCAGGAGCACATCCTCGCCCAGGTGGACGGAAGGTCCCGGCTTCTCGACGCCGTGGCGGCGCTGTCCCGGGCCTTCGCCCTCGCGGTCCCGCACGACGAGGCGCTGCGAATTCGCGACGACGTCGGGTTTTTCCAGGCCGTCCGCGCCGCGCTGGCCAAGAGCACGCCGGGCGACAGGAAGTCGGATGAGCAGCTCGATCACGCCATCCGTCAGATCATCTCGCGCGCGATCGTCTCAGATGAGGTGGTCGACATCTTCGCAGCTGCCGGACTCAAGAAACCGGACATCTCGATCCTCTCGGACGAATTCCTGGCCGAGGTACGCGGTATGCCGCAGCGGAACCTCGCCGTCGAATTACTGGAGAAGCTGCTCCGCGACGAGATCCGGACCCGGTCGCGACGGAACGTCGTGCAGGCGCGCTCGTTCGCCGAGATGCTGGAGCAGACGATCCGCCGCTACCAGAATCGCGCCGTCGAGTCGGCGCAGGTGATCGAGGAGCTGATCCAGCTCGCGAGGGACATGCGGGAGGCGAACGCGCGCGGGGAGGCGCTGGGTCTCTCGGAGGCCGAGCTGGCATTCTACGATGCCCTTGAGACCAACGACAGCGCGGTGAAAGTGCTGGGCGAGCCGACCCTCACGGCCATCGCCCGCGAGCTGGTGGCGGCCCTCCGGAAGAACGTCACGATCGACTGGACGGTCCGGGAGAACGTCCGCGCGCAGATCCGAGTCCTGGTCAAGCGCATTCTCCGCAAGCACGGCTACCCACCCGACAAGCAGGAGGCCGCGACGCGGACCGTGCTCCAGCAGGCCGAGCTTTTCAGCGAAGAGTGGGTAGCCCAGGCCGCGGCGTAAGCGTCGGGCTGAAGATGTGGCCGAGATCGCGGGTCGACCGGAGAAGAGACGCGAGCCCGCGGCGACGGCCCAGGCGGCCCGGCGTGGGCAAGATACGGGTCGCCGGCTCATACCGTTTTCGGGTAGAGAGTGATTGTTTTTGATGGCAGGTTGGCTTTGCCAACCTGCCATCAATACATCACTATCCTACCGCAATGCGTATCACGCGGTCTTCGGACGAATCGTCGAGAACGTCCTCCCGGGCCGATACGCGCGTGGTGGGTATCCAGGGATGGGCAGATTTTGCCCCGCCGGGTCGGAGATTCCCCCGCGACGCCCGGACTAG
>CADDYW010000221.1 GCA_902810745.1 Chloroflexota bacterium
GCGCGAGGCCGGGCGTCCGGCGCCGCGCGTGCTGGTCAGCGTTCCGGTCTGCGTCACCGACCGTCGCGAGGCGGTGCGCCAGGCCGCGAACGTCGCCTTCGCCCGCTACGGCCAGCTTCCGTCGTACCGGGCGATTCTCGACAAGGAGGGCGCGCCGAATCCCGCCGACGTCGCGCTGATCGGTCCCGAGGACGTCGTCCGCCAGCGCCTCGACGCGCTGGCCGCGGCCGGCGCGACCGACTTCTCGGCGGCGGTGTTCGCCCCGCCGGGCGAAGATGCCGAGCGCACCCGGGCGTTCCTGCGCGCGTACGCGACCGGGGCCGGGTGATCGCGCGTGGGCACACCGAGCGTGGCGGAGCGCAATGCTGACAGGCAAGGGGATGGGAAGCGAGATAATGACGTGCGATTCGCGCACCGCATCAGACCGGGAGGTGGTTGGGTAACACGCGATGAGTCCGCTTGAAGTTGGCGTTTGGCGAGTCGATAAGTCGGTGACACCACTCGATGTCGGGAAGATGGCAAGGGAGGGGCAGCTCGAGGAGATCCTGGCCGAGGACATCCGGATCGTGTCACCGAACTGGATGGTGATTGGACGGCAGGTCCCCACCGGGTATGGGACCTACATCGATCTGCTCTGCATCGATCGCGACGGGCACCTCGTCGTCATCGAGCTCAAGCGCGACATGACGCCGCGCGAGGTCGTGGCACAGGTGCTTCCCGACGCACTCAACGAGTCCCACGAACTGGTCGTCGTCGCGTCGGCTCTTGATCCGAGCACCGAGCGGATCGTCGACTACCTCGCCAACGTGCACGGCGTTCCCATCAATGCCGTCTTCTTTCGAGTGTTCCAGGATGAAGGGCGCGTGTACCTGACGCGCGCCTGGTTCATCGAGCCCACGACGGTGGACACGGCGGCCACGGTAGGCGAACACGAGCCGTGGAACGGCGAGTACTACGTGTCCTTTGGGCAAAGCGAGCACCGGCACTGGGATGACGCCGTGAAATACGGCTTCATCTCGGCGGGCCACGGCCTCTGGTTCAGTGGAACACTAGGCCTGCTGGAACCGGGTGCCCGGATCTGGGTCAACGATCCAGGGAAAGGCTACCTCGGCGTCGGAACGGTGACCGGCCACAAAGTACGGGTGAGCGAGTTCATGGTGACACGGGACGATGGCACGTCGGTCCCAATAACGGAACTGCCAGTGAAGGCGCCCCACATGTTCGACGATAAGGACAGCGACGAACTCTCCGAGTACCTGGTTCCCGTGAAGTGGATCAAGACGCAGGCATCCAACAATCCAATCAAAGAGAAGGGGTTTTTCGGGAATCAGAACACCGTCTGCAGGCCGACCACAAAGAAGTGGGTCCACACGGTCGAGCGGCTCAAGAAAATCTGGGGTATCGAATAGGCCGGCCTGCGAGACATCAGCGCTTTTCGATCTTCAGGCCCTCCAGCCCGAGATCGCGGCGGATCTGCTCGAGGTCGTCGACGAGGTCGTCGGCGGCGGATCCGTCCACGGTCGCCGACACGTCGACGCGAATGGTGAGGTTCGCCGCGGATCGGAGCTTCGGAATCAGCCTCGTCCCGAGTCGGTTCCACACCTCCGGCGGCACCTCTCCAAGGATACGGAGCGCGGCGGTCGGCGCGACCGGGGTGATCGGCAGAGATGGCTCCCCGCGGTCAGCTTCACGTCTGTCGGGTTCGGGTGGCGTCACGGGCTCGACCGTCGCCGGTGGCCGCGGATCGCCCTGCCCGTCCTTCGTGGCGACGGACACGGCGGCGGATCGTTCTTTGAGCTCCCTGGCCTTCGCCCTGGTCAGGAGGAAGACGTCGGCGTCGAAGGTGATCTCTTCCGGCGGAACCACTTCGGAGTACCAGACGCGCCCATACTCGCCATTGGACTTCCCCGAGGCCAGACCGAAGTCACCCCGCGCGACGAAATCGGCAATCCTGCTGCGCAAGACCGTATCTGGATCCACCAGACGCGTGAGGACACCGTTGAGGAAGCTCTGGCGAAGGCCGGAGAGTGGCCACGCCCCGGCCTCTTTGAGCGCGGGCGGCCAGTGCCGCTCGATGTACCCTGCTCCAACGGACTCGTTGAGCAGCGCCTGGGACTTGAGCGCGGTGATGATCCGAAGGCAGAGGGTTCCGCCGCTGCTGGCGTGGCCCGCTCCCAGGTCGATCTCGCGAAGACCGTCCTGCTCCTGCCTGTCTGCCAGGACGACGTAGCGGTAGCCGGCCCAGACCTCGTCCTGAGCCGCGCTGGCGGCATCCCGTACCTGCGTCTGCACGTCGGCGCGCTCGGCTGCGTCGTAGTCTGCGCCCAGGATCCCCGCCCCGACCTCCGCGCTGACCCGCTGCCAAGCAAGCCAGACCTCGACCGCGTTGCGCAGGTCCTGGCCTGGCTTCCTGAGGCACCAGACCAGCGCGCCGGGATACAGCCGATCCGAGGCTTTCCGCTGACGCGTCCACGACGCGATCGTCGCGCGCGCCTCCCCGGTGCCGGACCATTCGAGCTTGGGATCGACCACCACCAGGGTAAGGCGCGGCGTGTCTGGAACCGCATCGCCGTCTTCTGGAAACGGCAGGACCGGGATCGCGGCTCCGCGCTCGAATTCCTTCCGTACCAGCTCCTTCATTGCTTTGACGACCTCGCCGTCGTCGAGCGAGGCGCGGCGATCGCTGACGACCTTCTTCAACGTCGCCCGGTGATTGATCCGAAAACCGTCCGACCCGACGCGGCGGATGAAGAAGGCGCGCGACTCCAACGCCAGCGCGGCGTTGTCGATGGACGTCGTGTCGAGCGACGGCTCCCCGAGGGCGAAGCGGAGCTCCGGCAAGTGGGCTACCTTATCTGACTGACCGCCCGACGACTCGAACAGGATCGTCGTTCCAACGCGTCGGTGGATGTCTTTGAGCGCGTTCTTCGTGTCGACGTCTAGGGCGCGAGCGTGAGCATGCGGGCCGGCGATGTCGGCGTCGATCGCGGCGAGCAGGCGGGGCTCGCCAAGCTGACCGAGGACGACGCCGCGGAATTCCCGAACGTCGAGCGGCGCCGAGCCTAAAGTGATCAGCGGCTCGCGGCGGGCCTGCTGGAAGGCGTCACGGTAGGCCCAGGAGATCCACTGGGCAAGCATCGCCAGGGTGCCGCGCGTCTGCTGGTACTGAGGCAGCGCCTGCCACTTGCGCTGAAAGACCGAGAGCGTGGCGGGGTGGAACGGGTAGCATACGTCGAAGCGCTGGCGGAGGCGCTCCCGCGCGGTCGCCTCGGTCGTCGCGGTGTCCACGACGGTCCACTCCGGCGGGAGCTGCGCCCGCCGCTCGAAGCACCAGTCCGTGTAGGCCCGCGCGACCTGACGCCGAGTGCTCTCGTCTCCGAGACTCTCGAACAGCCGACGCCGTACCACCTCGCCAATCTCCGCTTCGTCGTTGGCGATGAGATCTTTTGCGACGCGGCGAACGATCTTGGTCAGCCGCTCCTGCCACTCGACGTCCCACGACGTCATCTCGACCTGGCTTCGTGGAAGGCTTATGACCGCCGCGCTGCGCGTCGTGCCGGTCATCGCGACCGTCAGGTTCTGGACGAAGGCGTAGAATGGCTCGGCAAGGTCGCGGTACCGATTGACGAAGTTGAGCACCTCGTCGAAGAGGACCAGGATCGAGCCCCCGGCCGCTTCGATCAGCCGACCGATCGCCTCGGTGCCAGGAGGTGTCGCGCGCGCGCCTGGTCCGAGCGCCGCCACGCCCGCGTCGCCGGCGAGCTGTCGAGCGAGCTCGATCCAGGGGGTCTCGCGCCCGGCCTGCGGATCCCAGGCGTTGCCGACGAAGACGCCGACTGCGGCCCGCGGCACCGCCGGCAGCCCCGCGTCGAGGAGGAGTGCCGCGACGCCGCTGAAGCCCGGGGCGCGGTCGTGATGCTTCACGAGATGGTAGAGGGTCGCGAGCGTGTGGGTCTTGCCGCCGCCGAACTGGGTGATCAGGGTCAGGACCGGAGCGGTGTTCTCGGTACGCCCGTCCAGTCGCCGCAGGACCATCCCGGCGTGCTCGCGCAGCGCGCGGGTGAAGCAGGTGCGCGCGAAGAACCTGGCGGGATCGACGTAGTCCTCCGGCGCGGTCCCGGCGACGACCTGCTCGAGGGCAATCGCGAACTCGTCCGGGTTGAACGATCGGCCAGCTCGGACCTCCGGCCGCGGGGTGACGGCTTTGTACCAGGGCTCCATCAGACTATCCTCCAGGGCAACGACTGATACGGATCCGACCGGGTTCAAGGACGATAAAGCAGGCCCCGTCGGCGAGAAAGCGCACGCTCTCAGCCGCCCGCGCGGTCGGCCGGGCCGACCAGGATCGTCTCCTCGTGAGCGAGCACGTCCGCGGCGTAGCGAATCGCCGCGCGGATGTCCTCTCGGCTGAGCTTCGGGTAGGCGTCGAGCAGATCGGCCTCCGACGCGCCTTCGCCGAGCTTGCGCAGAATCAG
>CADDYW010000222.1 GCA_902810745.1 Chloroflexota bacterium
CCCCCGACCCGCTCAGCCCCTGGCGTACAACGCGTTAGAGCTCGTGCTGGGCAGCGGTCAGGCCCGCGCCCAGGACGACCGGCCGGCCCAGACGACGCAGCGCGCGCTCGATGGCGCCAAGCGTGACCAGGATCTCGGCGGTACCAATGCTCCCCATGTGCCCGACGCGCAGTGCCCGGCCGCGAAGCTCGGGATGGATCCCGCGCGCCACGGTGACGCCTTCCGCCTCGATCGCGTCGACCAGCTCATCGCCCACCCCGGCCGGGTAACGGGCGACGGTCAGGGTATGCGCGCTGGCCGTCGGCGCCGCGACGCTCTCCAATCCGATCGCAGCGACGCCCGCCTTGAAGGCGCGCGACAACCGCTCGTGACGGCGATACCGCACGGGCAGTCCCTCGGCGATGAGTGCCAGCATCGCCGTGTGCAGGCTCATCAAGGTCGAGACCGCGGGCGTTCCGAAATAGCCCGGCACGCCGCCTTCGTAGCTCTCCATGACCGGAAGCCAGTTGGCGAAGTCGGTGAAGTAGCCCGGAAACGGCGTCTTGCGCGCCTCGCGGACCGCGCGTGCACGAGGACCCACGGTGACGATGGCCAGTCCCGGCGGTGCGCCGAGGGCCTTTTGCGACGCGGTGAGGGCGACGTCGACGCCCCAGGCGTCGCCGTGAAACTCTTCGCCGCCAATCGAGCAGACGCCGTCGACGACGACGAGCGCCCCCGCCTCGCGCCCGAGATGACACAGCTCCGGGAGATCCACCCGTACACCGGTCGACGTGTCCACGTGGGTAATCGTCAGGACCTTCGGATGAAACTCGCGCAGCGCCCGGCGAACCTGCTCGGGATCGATCGGCTGGCCCAGCGGCGCCGTCTCGACCCGGATCTCGGCGCCGTTCCGACGGGCAATCTCCTGAAAGCGACGACCGAAAACGCCAGTCTCGAGGATCAGCACGCGCTCGCCCGGCTCGATCAGGTTCGCGAGCGCGATCTCCATGGCCAGCGTGCCGGAGCCGCCGACGACCAGCGGCTGGGCGCCGGGGGCGTCGAAGACCTGCCGCAGGAATCCGAGGGTCTCACCGACCGCCGCCCGGAAGGCTGGATCCGAGTGGGAGAGGATCGGGCGCGCCGCCGCGGCCAGCACCTCGTTCGAGACCGGAGTTGGTCCAGGGATCATCAGCAGGGTCGTGGCATGTCCAGCTCGCACGGTCTCATCGAGCGCGGTCGTCGGCGCAATCTGGGCCATCGTCACGTCCTCCTTGTCATAGGGATTTCGGTAGGACAGTGAGGTATTGATGGCAGGTTGGCAAAGCCAACCTGCTATCCAAAAGGATCACTCTCTACCCGAAAACGGTATCACGCGGGTCACCTGGACGGAACTGACGAGTACCTTCTGGCTTCGCGGTCGTCGTCGGGAACCGACGCCAGGTGCAGCCGTCCGTGAACGCTTCCCATTGTGGATGGCCGCGGTACGGCTGTCAAGAAGCGCGCCTAGAGGAACGGCACCGGATCGAACTTGCGGCCCAGGATCGCGGTCGAGTCGGCCTGCAGCCACCCTTCGAGCACGGTCGCGTAGATCGAGCGGAAGTCGACGGCGAAGCGCAGGTTGCCATTGTCCAGATTGCTCAGATTCGGGGGGGCGCCCTGGATACCTTTCTTCACCCGGGTTCCGACGACGAACAGCGGTGCAGCGGTTCCGTGGTCGGTTCCACCGCTCGCGTTCTCGGCCGCCCGTCGTCCAAACTCCGACCAGGTCATCAGGATTACATCGTCGGCCTTCCCGTGGGCAGCAAGATCTTCCTGAAACGCGGCGATGCCGTCTGCCAGCGTTTGCAGCAGATCCGCGTGGTGCTTTGCCTGGGTCGAATGCGTGTCGAAGCCACCCAGGACGACATAACCCACGCGCAATCCGGCGTCTTTCGCGATCAGCCCGGCGAGCAGCTTCAATCCATCTCCGAGGCCGCCTTTCGGGTAGGTCGCGGAGGTCTGGTGATCGGCCACGGCGGCTTGAAGGTCTTTGCTGCTCCGCTCGGCGGTTTGCGACGTCGCATCCAGCAGCGCGGCATAGGGAGCAGGCGCGGTGTAGCTCGCGTACAGCCGATTGAGGGCTTCCTCGCGGGTCGCCAGACCAGACGGGAATCGTGGATCCGGCTGCAGACGGTAGTCGCTCAGCGAGCTCAGAGCCGGCGGCGGTATCGCCGGGCAGCACAGCGCGGGCGCCAGCGTCGGACCGACGCTCACCGCCTTGAACGGGTGGCCATCGGCGTCGACCGATCCGCCGACAAGGGTCGAGAGCCAGCCATCGTGCTTCCCGATCGTCGGATCGGCCGTCTGCCAGATGTCCATCGCCTGGAAATGGGAGAGGCTCGGATGATCGTAGCCAACGTTCTCCACGATGGCGAGGTTTCCGGCATCCCAGAGCGCCTTGAGCGGCTTGAGCGACGGGTGCAGGCCGAGATGATCGTCGAGCGGAATGACCTGATCCGGCGGGATGCCGAGCGTGGGGCGGAGGCGATGGTAGTTCGGGTCGGAGTACGGGATAACCGTATTCAGACCATCGTTGCCGCCCGCGAGCTGGACAATGATCAAGGTCTTGGATGCGCTACCGCCCGCGGACGACGGACTCTTATCGAATGACGCGGCGGCCAGGGCTCGCGTGAAAATCGTAGGCATGAAAGCTCCCACGGAGACGACGGCGAGGCCGCTGCGGGCGAAGTCACGACGACTAACAATTGCCACCTGATCCTACCTCATGTACGGACAGCATTGATGGCGCGAGATGTAAAGGTCGAAACGTAAAACGTAACGCGTAAAACGGAGGTGGGCTTGCGCGAGATGTCGCTCTCAGCCGCGGTGCCTCCCTCGGGGGAGCGTGTCCCGATGTATGCGTCGTTCCTAACATGCCATCATCACTCACGTTTCACGCATCACGTTTCGCTTATCGCGTATCACGTTTCACGCGTTCCGATTTCCAGATTGGTCAAGCCAGGTGATACTCCGGCAGCGCCAGCGTCAGATACAGCGCATCGCGGTGGCTTTGCTCCAGCCAGGGCGTCGAGCTCGCCTGGCCAGCTGATCCGCTGGTCGGCAGCGCGCCGACGTGGTCGACGAGGACCTGACGCTGGGACGGATTGATCTGACCGTCGAGGAGCTGCCGGACCAGGTGGTCGACGATATCGCCAGGGCTCGTCAACCCGGCGGTAGGAACCGGGACGTGGGCCGGGGGCACGCGACCTCTTCCCAGCGCTCCCGCGAGCGACGAGGGGGTCGTCGCCGGGCCAAGCGTGGCGACGACGCGATTCACGAAGTTCAGCCGCGCCAGCCAGGTGCCGCTGGTCAGCCAGGCCGGGCCACCCGGCCAGCCCGCCACGTTCGGCGGATTGAACAGCTCCTGTCCCATCTGGACCATCAGGTATGGCAGACCGGCGCCATTCGTCTCCGCGCCGAGCGTACGCAGCGTGCCCGCGACGAACTCGGCCGGGCTCTTGATCAGTGCTCGGTACGCCCGCGGCGAATAGAACACGTCCGAGGTCAGGATGGCCCTCATGACCGCCTTGATCGAATACTTCGAGGTCGTGAAGACGTCCACGAACGGCCTGAGCACATCGTCGGTCGGGTCGGGATAGACGAAGAAGCCGAACAGCTTTTTCACGATGAAGCGGGCTGTCGCGGGCTGCTGGACGATGATGTCGACGATATCGTCGCCGTTGAAGTTTCCGGTATGCCCGAGGAACGTCTTCACCCCGTCGTCGTGCTGGCGCGGGTTGAAGGCCGACTCGAAGCGAAACTGCTGCGCGCCGAGCCTCTGGCGGCGGACGACCCAACCGGTAAACGCGCGGGCGCTTTCACGAACGTCCTGCTCGGTGTAGTTACCCACGCCCATGCTGAAAAGCTCCATCAGCTCGCGGGCGTAGTTCTCGTTCGGATGACCTTTCTTGTTGGTCTCGAGGTCCAGCCAGACCATCATCGCCGGATCTTTCGAAATTCCCTTGAGGATCTCCGGGAAGCTCGCGAGCGCGTACGATCGGAGGAACTGGTTCTGGACGAACATTGGCTCGGCGCGCCCGACCTTGCTGATCGCCGAGGTCAGCAGACCGTGCCAGAAGAGGGTCATCTTCTCTTCGAGCGGGCGCGCGGTGTAGATCATCCGCAGGAGCCACCAGCGCTCGATGTCGGCGCGCTTGTTGGGGTCGAGGTTGTACTGTTTCAGGCGATTCTCCAGCGCGCTGTTGTCGACCTTCTCGTAATCGACCAGCCGGTCGACGGTCGCCGTCAAGCCCAGCTTGCGATACTGATCCATCTCGGCTGGGCTGGCTCCGAACCCCGCGCGGCGCAGCAGGTGGCTCAGCTTCAGATCGTCGCTCAGCGACTGGCCGAGCGCTGCCGCCACCTGACCGCCGATCATTCCCTTGGATCGGGCGGTCTCGACCGCGATGAGCGCGCCCAGACCCGCGACTGCCGTGCCAGCCAG
>CADDYW010000223.1 GCA_902810745.1 Chloroflexota bacterium
GAGGTTGTGTCCAATCTTCAGGAATGCTACCCTTGGTATCCGCACAGGGAGGTGCGACGATGGGTCGACGTCTGCTGCCGAGTAGATGCTGCCGACGCGGCGAGGCGCCGCCGTCGCGGAGAAACTGACAGACCAGCGCCATGGCGTCGCTGCTTCGCATCCGACTCCTCGGTGCGCTCGACCTCCGCCTCGGCGAGGTCCCTCTGCCGCCGCTCGAGTCCGCGCGCGCCGAGTCGCTCTTTGCCTACCTGCTGCTTCACCGGGCAGCGCCGCAGCCGCGTCAGCTTCTGGCATTTCTCCTCTGGCCCGACTCCACCGAGTCGCAGGCGCGAACCAATCTGCGGCACGTGCTCCACAATCTGCGACGCGCTCTACCAGATCTAGACCGGTTTCTCGACGTGACGTCAAGGACGCTTCAGTGGCGTCCCGACACGCCATTCTGGTTGGACGTCGCCGCCTTCGAGGAAGCAGTCGCGCGGGCGGAGACGGACGCCGCCGACAGTGGCCTCGCTCGGTTGCAAGAAGCCGTCGAGATCTACACGGGAGACCTGCTCGAGGGTTGCTACGACGAATGGCTCCTCGGAGAACGCGAGCGGCTCCGCCAGTGCTACCTCTCGGCGCTCGAGCGTCTCACCACGCTGCTGGAGAAGCGCGGCGACTATGCCGCGGCGATTCCTTATGCCACGCGGCTTCTTCGGTCTGATCCGCTCCGCGAGGAGACCTATCGGCTCCTCATGCGGCTGCACGATGCGCGAGGCGACCGGGCACGGGCGCTGCGGGTGTACCACGTCTGCGCGGCGACGCTAGAGCGCGAGTTGGGAATCCAACCGTCGGCGCCGACACGCGAAGCCTACGAAGCGCTCCTGCCGGACCAGCGCAGTGCCGAGGTGGCAGAGCACCAGACTGGCCGCGTCGACGGTCTTCCACTGGTCGGCCGTACCGCGGAATGGCAGCGCCTCACCACCCTCTGGCGCGCCATCGAGGCGGGTGCCGCGCAGTTTGCCCTGGTGACCGGAGAGCCGGGTATCGGAAAGACGCGCCTCGTCGAGGAGCTTCGCTCGTGGTGCATCCACCGGGGCGCGGCAAGCGTCGCGGCGCGCTCCTACGCCGCCGAAGGTGCCCTGGCCTACGGACCGCTGGTAGCGTGGCTCCGATCGGAGGCAGTCAAGGCGCGCCGACGGCGGATCGATCGATCGCGGCTCACCGAGCTCGCCCGTTTGCTTCCGGAGCTCCTCTCGGAGATACCCAATCTCTCTCAACCTGAGCCGCTGTCCGAGAGCGAGCTGCGGCAACGGCTATTCGACGCAGCCGCCCGGGCAATCCTGGCGGCGGGGGAGCCGCTCTTGCTCGTCGCCGACGACCTCCACTGGTGGGATCGTGAATCGCTCCAGTTCCTCCACTACCTCCTGCGAGTCGAACCAACTCCGCGCCTGCTCGTCGTGGCGACCGCGCGACGGGAGGAGACCGACCTCCGGCATCCCATGAACGATCTCTGCGCCAGTTTGCAGGCCCTGGGGCGTTTCACCGAGATCGTTCTCGATCGGCTCTCGCGGGAAGAGACCGCGATTCTCGCCCAGAGCGTCGACGGACACCGGCTGGAAGCCTCGGACGCTGACCAGCTTTACCGCGAAACCGAGGGCAATCCGCTCTTCGTGGTCGAAGCGCTTCGGGCCGGGTGGCAGAGCCGCCACCGCGGGCGCGGGTGGACGAGTCCGAAGGTGCAGGCGGTGATCGAATCACGCCTCGGGCAACTCTCCGATTCCGCTCGGGATCTGGTTGGCATTGCCGCGACGATCGGCCGAGAGTTCACCGCCGACGTGCTCGCGGGCGCGAGCGAAACCGACGAGAATACGCTGGTGCGGGGCCTGGACGAGCTGTGGCGACGCCGCATTATCCGTGAGCAAGGAGCAGATGCCTACGACTTCAGCCACGACAAGATCCGCGAGGTCGCCTACCTGGCGCTGAGTCCGGTGCGCCGCCGTCATCACCACCTCCGGATCGCCCAGGCGATCGAAAGGACCTACGCTTTCCAATCGGGACCAGTAAGTGGCCAGATTGCCGACCACTACGATCGCGCGGGTATGCGCAGCCAGGCCATTCTCTGGTACCAGCGCGCCGCGGAGGCGGCCCAGCAGCTGCATGCGCACGGCGAGGCGGTTCGCTTGCTGGAGCGCGCCCTCGACCTCCTCCGCGAGCTCCCACGGACCGCCGAGCGTGACGCGCGCGAGATGGAGATTCTCACCACCTTCCCGGGACTTCTCTCGCCCATCGACGGCTACGAGTCGAGCCGCGTCGCCGTCATTCGGCACCGCGCGCTGGAGCTCGCGCAAGCGCTCGGAGTCGAGCCCGCACCACCGCTTCTTCGCTCACTGGCACTCGCGAGCCTCTCCAATGGCGACTTCGAGACGGCCCGCGCGGTCGGCCTGCAGCTACACGCGCGCGGCGAGCGCGAAGCGGATGATGTGCTCACGGTAGAGGCCGAATACGTGCTCGGAATCGCGGCCTTCTGGAGCGGCGAGATCAACGCCGCCCGGCGGCACTTCGAGGCAGCGGTGAATCGCTACCGCCCCGAGCAGCGTCGCGCTCATCTCCTCCGCTACGGACAGGATCCGAAAGTGGTCTGCTTGACCCGCCTCGGGAACACGCTCTGGTTTCTCGGCCTTCCCGACTCGGCGAGACGCGCGCAGTCCGCGGCCCGCGCGCTGGCAGAGGAGATTGCCCATCCGTACACCCTGGAGCTCGCACTAACGTTTGGTGCACTCCTGGCTCTCGACCTGCGTGACCTGGATCACCTCCGGGAGTGCGTGGCAGCGTTGACGGTTGGGCGCACCGAGCGCGTGGCATCGCAAACCCAGAATAGCCATAAAGCGCTCGCGGGCTACGTCGACGTGCTGGACGGCCGCGTGGAGGCTGGCATCGCTCGCATCGAGCAAGCACTCGATGTGTCGCGCCAGAGCCCAAACGCGCCCGGGGCACCCGCGTTCTACGCGCGCGTGCTCCTCGATGCCTATTTCCTGGTGGGCGACGCCCGGGCGGGGCTCGCGGCGGCCGACCGAGCCCTCGAGATGGGCAGCGTTCGCCTATGGGAGGCAGAGGCACGACGGCTGCGCGGGGAGTTCCTGGCCATGCTGGGCGCCTCCTCGCAGGACGTCGAGATCGATCTCCAACAGGCGCTGCAGGTCGCGCGGCGCCAGGGAGCGAAGATGCTCGAGCTCCGGGCGGCGGCAAGCCTCCTCCGCTATCGCCTCGAGCGCGACGACGATCTGGGCGTGAGCGAGGCATGCAACAACCTGGCGGCGATCCTCGCGGCGCTTGGCGAAGGACGGAACACTCCTGATGTCCTCGAAGCCGTCACACTCCTCGCCAACGCTTGAGCGGATTGTCGGCCACCGACCAATCGTTACGCTGGCTTGCGCGCCGTCACACTCGCGTAGGCAATGAGCCCGAAGAACGTATCCGCTTCTATCCGCCGACGCGCCGCTGCGGTGTCGTCGCCAATCTGTCCGAAGGAGCGCAGAAAGTCGACGCCTCGCTCGACGACCGTGAGCATGTATCCACCCCCGGACTCCACGAAACCGTGACTGCGAAAGTCGACTCCCACGAACCCACAGTCGCGCACGACCTGAGGGAGGCGCCGCATCAGCCAGCGGTCCGTCACCGAGTTGGCCATCATGATATTCACGCAGGCTTGCAGCGGATCGTGATCGCCGAGCGCCACGGTGGTGGTTGCGTCGTCGCCATCGAAAACCGCCAGCCAGCTTCCGGGGCGCAGTACGCGCAGCGCCTGTTGCTGCGGATCGGCACTGCGGGTCTCAAGGACACCGGCAAGGCGCTCCTGCATGGCATCGTCGACCGCGGTTATGTTTACCCATACATCCGGCATCAGATCAAACCTCCTCGCGTTGTAGCTACTGACGCTGGGATGCCGTGCGAGCGCGGTGAGAGAAGCGGATAGTGCCGCGCATCATTCCAGACGTGGATGATTCTCTCAACACACGCTCGATACTGATCAGATCTGTCTCCTCGGACCCGCATTTCGTTACACCCTGGGAACGGAGCGCGGAACGTTCGAGGAACGCTTCCGCGGCTATCCTGACTACGGAAGCCAGCCCTCGGAGCACGCGCGGCACGGGAGGACGCGATGCTGAAGGCACCTGACGCAATCGACGTCGCCGCATTCGAGACGCCGTCGACGCGCTTCCGGGGTGCGGTGCTGAGCTGGGGGCCTCACGAGCCCGGGGGTCCAGAGATGACATGGACATGGAGGGTGTACTCATGGGAACTGCGCAGCTTCAGGGGAGCCTGTGGGGAGCGCGGGCACGAGACTACGCGGAGAACGTGGAACGATTCGCCCGCCCCCTCTACGAGGCGGTCTTTGACGCGGCGGGCGTCGTGGCGGGGACGAGGCTGCTCGACGTGG
>CADDYW010000224.1 GCA_902810745.1 Chloroflexota bacterium
CGAAAAAAAGACCTGCACCCCCGCGCGGAGGGGTGCAGGTCATGTGTGCCTGGCGGCTCGGGACACGCCTACGCCGCGACGGACTGCTTCGTCTCCGTTGGCGTTCCCTTTCGCTTCGCCGACGGCTGCACCACGAGCCGTAGCTGCCCAACCTCGAGCCCCAGGCTCCCGACCTTGTCGTGGATCCGGCTCGCGGCACGCGTGGCCGCGGCCTGGGCATCCTCGCCAGGATCGGTGGCGAGCCGCACCTGGACGTCGACGCGCTGCTGTCGCCCGTGAACGCTGACCTGGGACCGGCGCACACCGTCGATCCCATCCAGCTCCTGCTCAATCGCGGCGGCCACCACCGGAGCCGCGTATTCGACGGTCCCGCCGTCGACGTGGGCCTCGAAGACTGGCCGCTCCCGCCCCACGGAAAGCTCCAGCAGCAGAAGCAGCAGGGAAACCGCGCCAACGAGCGCACCGGCAGAGATCAGCGACGTCGCGGGAAGCGCTCGAGCTCGCGTCAGCTCCAGCCCGGCGATCGAGACCGCTGCATCGGGCGCGGCGATCAGCTCCCCGGCGAGCAGAAGCCCGCCAAGGCACAGCAACGCGATCAGCAAACGGTTGAATGCGCATAGCGCCGTGGCCGATCTGGTCATCTCCATTCTCCTCCACATCAGGTGAGGTTGTCGGCTGGCCGCCGTGGCCGTGAACCCGGCGCGCCTCGGGCCGACACGCCCAGTCGGCTGGGTGCGATCTCAGAATAGCGCATCGTCGAAGGTTAGACAACAGCGCAGCACGGCCCAGCTTGAGAGAGGCCGCACCACGCTGTGCCGATCGCGCGGTCCGCGCTGCTCAGCTCCTGGCTCGGGTGGTTCCGCGCTCGACAGGATACCCTGCCGCCTCCCAGGCCGGGAATCCTCCATCGATAGCCCTGGCGTCGTAGCCGCTCGCCCGGAGCAGCGCCGCGGCGCGCTCGCTGCGTGAGCTTCCGCGGTGCTGCATATTTCAGTAGACCACCACCGGGCGATCTCTCGGGATCTCCGCGACGCGGGCAGGAAGCTGATCGCCCGGAATGTTGATCGCGCCGGGGATGTGCCCGGCGGCGTACGCGTCGGGGGACCGTACGTCGATTAGCGTCGGTGGATTCTCGGATGACAGCTCGGCCCGTAGCGCGGCTGGCGTCACATACTCGCTCATCGCTCCTCGATACCTCCTCTTTACGCCCGTCGTCTGAGCTCTATGATACGCGTGGGCCGCAACGACGCCCCACGCGTGAGTGCAGCGTCCCGTGGGCCGGGGCCGACCGCAGGAGCGCTCGTACCTGCCCGAGCGCCGGTCCGGAGACTGCCAGCTCCTGCACGACCTCGGCAGGCCCGCTACGCCGGTGGTTTCTCCCCATTCGATGCATCGGCACACGGCTTGCCACCCTGCTGGCGGTCGGTGGCGTCACCGCCTCAGTGTCCTGGCGAGGGAGACGTCTGGGCATAGCTTTTGGGACAATGGCCCGTGGCGCTATTTTCCCAGAAGCCAAACACTCGCCGATCTCCCGGCCCTGCACTGGGCCGACGGTGAGACTTCTACACGCCGGAGGCATTGTCGATGGCCTGGGCGGTCAACTACGTCAAGCGTGGCATGCGTGTGATCGCGTCGGATGGGAACGAGGTGGGCACGGTCGAGGACGTGCGTGTCGAAGAGTTCGTGGTCCGACGATTCGGCGAGGCCGCAGTGAGCATCCCCTATGGCTCGATCCAGAACGTTCGGGGGCAGGAGGTGGTCCTGAATATCCCGTCATCCGAGATCGAACGTGAGAGTGGGCTGCCCGGATCCAGGCCAGCAGCCCGAGAGCGGACGGGCTGAGCCAGGACCGCGAAGCCGCGGGTGTCTTCCATCCTCGGCGCGCGGGTCCGGTGGTGCTCACGGCAGAACTCCTCGGCCCCCGCCGAGTCGGTGGGCGCGACGTCGCGGGAGCAGCGCCGACCGAGATCGGCCGGGTCCTTGCCTGCTCACCAGCGCCCGACGCGACGCAGTTCGGCTCGGCACAGGCTCTCGGTCACGCCTTCCGAATGGCGAACAGGCGACGCTGTGGTGAGGTCTGGCTGGCGCCGGTTGGATCAATTGTCAGAAGGATCTGCCCGACCTCGAGTCCCAGCCCCGTAACCTTGCCACGGATGGCGTCGATCGCCCCTCCGGCGATGCCGTGACAATCGTCCTCGTCGCACACCGACAGGCGAATCAGGACGTCCACCCGGGTACGTGCTCCCTGGGTCTTGACCCGCGCGCCACGCACCCCGTCAAGACCGGAGATCTCACGGCTGATCAGGGTGGCGACGAGCGACGCGGGATACTCGACCAATCCTCCGTTCACCGACGCCTGGTAGACCGGTGGCAGGCGCCACGGCAGCATCTCGACGACGAGAAGCAGAGCCGCGACGAGTCCGATGACGAGTGCCGCGCCGACGAGTCCGGTGACGGGGGCCCTCTGCAAAGCCGCCAGGTCGCCCTGTACTGTCGCGAGCGCCTGCTCGGGGGCGACGAGCACGGAGATCGCCGCGACGACCACCACGAGCGCGACGAGTGTCACGATCACGCGATTGAACAAGCAGGCAAGGTCCGCCAGCACAGCCATCGACCACCTCCATCGGGACCGCTCTATCATGCACGGTTTACAATAACTGCGCAATGCCGCCTCATCGCACCCGATCGCTTCGCCTCACGGGCCCCGGCCGTTGATGGACCTTTTACGGTGCTGGACCGGGTTTTAATGCGATTTTAATTGCGCTTCGGCCGCGGGTTTTGTTATCGTACAGGCCATAGTACGCGACCCTCCGTAGGAGCGACGGCTGGTTTCGCTGTTTCCACCAATCTCGGCTTAACCCGGCTCGCCGACGGCACCTCACTGGCACTACCCGGTACCCTGGTGACTCTCGCCTGGTGTCTTCGCGAGGGAGAGGCTCGGGTCAAATCCGGATCACTCCCCGGCCCTGCACTGGCGGGGTCACGATTTTGCCGCGCCCGACTCTTCTCTGGAGCTGGCCTGGAAATGCGAGAAGATGTCGCTGGCGCGGGAGAAGACGGGGGGAGTCTTGGAATCACTGCCCAGGCGCCAGCAAGCGGTCTGCAGCCCTGCCGGTAGCACGCCCGTGGATGCCTGGCGGAGGTGGTCGCCCCGCAACGGGATTGAACCGGATCACGTCGACCACGCATCTCCGCCAGGGGGACTGCACCGCCATCTGATCCCTCTCTCACGCCGACCTGGTACGACCTCGGCGCATTCCCGCATCGACCACCCGCCAGGCAATCTGGCCTTCTGTCGCCGAGACGACCCGGGGTGACCGGTCCCCGCCATCCCCAATAGCTCGACCACTGCACGTACGCCCGTCTCGGATCCCGGCCCGCTTGCCGCGTCCCATCAGCCAGGCGCACGTTAACACGCTGGATCCTGGCAAGTCGCCAATCCCGAGGCTGGAAACGGCTGGCATCCCGCGCGGCGAGGATTCACACCAGCAGGCTTACCCTCCCGGTTTCTGAGACGTGCGTCGTGCCAACACCCTGGATGGCATCGTGGCGTGCTTTCCCGATACATACCAGGCATGAGGACGACATCATGAAGCATCGGCTGGTATCGCTCACGTACGTCCCACTGGCGCTCCTCATCACGACCCTTCTCCTCCTGGCCATCTCCGCTGACGTGCTGGCGGGCGACGGACCGGGCGCACCGGTTGGGCCGCCCGGCGATGGAGAGCGAAAGGCGGCCAGCGCTCACCTGGCGACGCCAACCCCTACCGCGACCCTCACGGCCACCACCACCCGAGTAGTCGTTCCAGCTGCACCATCCGTCGCGGGTGGTACGCCGGCGAGCACCGCGACACTGGCCCCCGATCGCACCACGACGGCGACCACTGCACCTTCGTCCAGTGCACCGGCTCCTCCGTCGGTCACCTCGACGGTCACACGGGCGGCAGGCGGCTCAAACGCAGCCGGGCCCAGTGTCACTCCACCAGGGCGAGAGCGTGCCGCGACGCAGATCGCGCAGCATGACCCTCCGCCCGCCACGCCGACCGCGACGGCTGTCACGAGCGTGGCGACGTCGGTAAAGGCTACGAAAGTCCCGCCACGCGATCCACCGGGGCAGCTTCGCACCCGGACTCCGACCACGATCTCCACCAGCACGCCCGGACGGTCCGGTGCGCCGAGCGCGAGCCCAACATTCACGGTGACCAGAACCGCGACACCGGTGTCGACGGCAACACCAACGGCCACG
>CADDYW010000225.1 GCA_902810745.1 Chloroflexota bacterium
CCTAGTCGACGACCATCTCTGTGGATGCTCATCGCTGCAATGCTGCCAATCACGGAGGGATCGCGATCGAATCGTTGGTGTGGCCGGTCATTTTCTCATCACTGGCGTGGCTGTGAGGAGCAGTCGATGCGGGAGGTATCATGCCCTACTATCCTTACTTGATCATCGGCGGCGGGATGACCGCCGACGCGGCGATCCGCGGCATCCGCGCGGTCGACTCCGACCGTGCGATTGGCATGGTGGGCGATGAGCCAGATCCTCCATACAACCGCCCACCGCTCTCCAAAGGATTGTGGAAAGGGGCGCCACTCGAGAAAATCTGGCGGGCGCCAAAGCTCGACGGCGTCCAATGGCACCTGGGACGACGGATCCAATCCCTCGACGTCGCACGCAAGCAGGCGACGGACGATCAAGGCACCGTCTATACGTTCGACAAGTGCCTTCTAGCGACGGGTGGCACTCCGCGACGCCTTCCCTTTGGAGGCGATCAGATCATCTACTTTCGCACCCTGGGCGACTATCGGCGACTTCGTGCACTCGCCGAGCGAGGGGACCGCTTCGCGGTGATCGGCGGGGGGTTCATCGGGTCCGAGGTCGCCGCGGCTCTGGCGATGAACCGGAGGCAGGTGACGATGGTTGTCCCCGAGACCGGAATCGGAGAACGCATCTATCCGCCTAGCCTGGTGCACTTCGTCAGCGCGTACTACCGCCAGCACGGCGTCGAGCTGCTGATCCGCGCCTCGGCGGTCGGGCTCGAGGCCCGGGGCGAGAAGCTAGCGCTCAAAGTCAAGATGGCTAATCCCGCCGAGGAACGGGAGATTGTCGTCGACGGGGTCGTCGCCGGTATCGGCATTGTGCCGAACGTCGCGCTTGCTCGGGACGCGGGATTAGTGGTAGACAACGGCATCGTGGTCAACGAGCATCTGACTACCGATAGCCTGGACGTCTACGCGGCGGGCGACGTGGCACGCTTCTTCAATCCTGCCCTCGGCGAGCGCATTCGGGTCGAGCACGAGGACAATGCGAACACGATGGGGCACGCGGCTGGTCGCGCCATGGCCGGGCACGGCGAGCCCTACCACTACCTGCCGTTCTTCTACTCGGATCTCTTCGACCTCGGCTACGAGGCGGTCGGCGAGCTCGACGCGCGGACGCAGGTCGTGGAGGACTGGCAGGAGCCCTACCGCAAAGGGAGCGTCTACTACCTGAGCGGTGGGCGGGTGCGCGGCGTGCTGCTCTGGAATCTCTGGGGACAGGTAGACGCCGCGCGCGAGCTGATTGCCGAGTCGGGACCCTTCCAGCCGTCTGATCTCAAGGGCCGCCTGCCGAGACCAAAATCCGGTGACTAACCATCGATCCAAACGTCAGGAGGTTCACGATGATGACTGTCGTCACCCACGTCTCGATCGAGCCCGGAAAGGAGGCTGCCTGGGATGCAGCTTTCCGCGAACGCATCAGCGCGGTCCGGAAACAGCCCGGCTGGATCTCGGTCCAGCTATGCGCGTCCGCCCAGGCCCCGAATCAGCGGGTGGTGATCGGCACCTGGGAGAATCGCGCCGCCTGGGAAGCCTGGCACACGACGGACGTGTTCCAGCGCACGCGCCACGATCTGGAAGGATCGCAGATCGCCGAGCGCCAGACCTGGTGGCACGACGTCATCCTCAACGAGCACCGGTGAGCCGTACAGCGCGTTTCTGATCGACGGACCGGTCGCAACGCTGGCCTGGACGCACGCAAAGGAATCGGATCTGCGGTCCGTTATCGTCGCGCTGAGGCGGAGAGCGCACCTGGCAATGGATGAAACCAGAGCCCGCGTGGATTCACATGCTGTCCGAGAATATTCGACGGCGTAAGCCTCATCGTACCGTCGGGCCCCTGGCTGGCAGCTTTCTGGCGCCGGACCTGGACGTCGTGCACGACGTCGAGACGCCCGCCGGGAGCGTCTTCCTGCCCGTGGTGGCCTGGCAGCGGGCGGAGAGAACCGGGTGACCATCCGTCGAAATGGTCACGTCCGGCTCATCACGAGGGTGATGCGAGGAGCTCGCGCGATCGCCCTGATCGCCGCGCTCTGGTTCGTCAGTCTCATCGTCGACGTCATTCTGCTGCCCGAACGGAACTATCCCGTCGTGTACGTTATTCCGGTGGCGTTTGCGGCCGCGCGTGCCTCGCCGCGCACCGTGCTGGTGACCTCCATCGCGGTGCTCCTGACCGACCTGGTCGACATCTATCGGGCGCACATCACCGCCGACATCTGGTCGATCACCCTGCTTTCGCTCGCGGCTATCTGCGCCCTGGCGGTCTGGATCTCAGTCGTCCGCGAGCGTCTTGCTCAGTACGCCAGCGATCAGCAGGGACTGGCCCAGACTGCCGAGGCCCTGGTCGAAGCACCCACGCTGGAGAACGCGGCCCAGGTGATCGCGGAACAGGCACAGCGCATTCTGAGCGTCGCGGCGGTCCAGCTGTGGGAGGCCGATCACCACCGGCAGGAGTGGCGGCTCATCGCCGCGCGGGGAATCGCCCCCGAAACCGAGGAGCGCGTACGGCACCTGCCGTTCGACGAGGCCGTCCTGCTGAACGACCTGCTCCGCACCGACGAGATCCTCGAAATTCCGGACCTTTCCACGAGCAAGGCCGCGCTGTCGATGACACGCGAAGTCGTCGCGCACGAAGGTTTCCGGTCGGCACTTGTACAACCGCTGAGCACGAGCGAGCAGGTCGTCGGGGCAGTCTCCTACATAGAGCGAGCGCCACGTCGCTTCACCCACCGCGACCGCGAGCGGATCCGCCCGCTGGGTCACCTGTGGGCAGTGGCCATCGAAAACAGTCACCTGCACGATGACGCGCTGCGCGGTGCCCGGGAGGCGGAAGAAGCGCGCGCCCGCCTACAGAGCTTTCTCGGGCTGGTCGCCCACGACCTGCGTGGGCCGCTAACGACGGTCAGGGGCTACGCTCAGCTGCTCAGGCAGCAGGCTACCACGACGCCACTCGATCGTGAAAGCCGCGCGCTTCGCGCGATCGAGGACGGAGCCTTGCGGATGCAGCGGTTGATCGGGGATCTACTCGACGCATCTCGTATCGGCGCGGGCCGCTTCGACGTCGAGCCCGAGCCGATGGATCTGACTGCGCTCGTCGAGAGGACCGTCGAGCAGATGCGGGCGAAGAGCACTACCCACACGCTGATCCTCGACGCTCCCGAGCCGCTCGAAGGCGTGTGGGATCCGGTTCGTCTGAGCCAGGTCGTCGAGAATCTACTCTCGAACGCGATCAAGTACTCTCCGAGTGAGGCGGAGATCGTCGTCCAGGTACGGCGGCAAGGGAACGAAGCCTGCCTCCGCGTCACCGACCACGGGATCGGCATCGCTCCGGAGCAGCTCCCACAGCTGTTCCAGCCCTTCCACCGCTCGGCCCCAACTCGAGCGACCAAGGGAATTGGCCTGGGGCTCTACATTGCCAGGGGTATCATAGAAGCGATGCACGGGCGCATCACCGTGGAAAGCACTGTCGGGCAGGGAACCACCTTCTCTGTCGTGCTACCGATCCAGTGAGGGCATACTGTCTGACTGACACGGCGCTGTCTGATGAACCGCTATCCCATCCACACAGAAAATCCGGTGAGGGCGGTGTCAGTGCCCTCGCCGGTGCCTGGACCGGCTTGTACCGATGACTACTCAGTCGGCCAGGTGTTTACCTTGATTGTGGCGACGCAGTCGATTGAGATGCACCAGAGTGCGCGAGCAGGCCCAGTCCAATCAGCCCACCCGACACGAGAATCACCACGTGCTGGAGCACGTGCATCGCCATCGTCGCATCAGCCAGCGCGTCAAAGGCAGGCACCATAGTCGCCACGAACAGGAGCAGACCGAAGCCAGCGATGACGCTCCCCCAGGTCGAGAGATCCAGAGCCGGTGCGAGGTAGGATCTGATCAGGCTTTCCGCCGTGTAACCTAACAGTAGGCCAGCTAACAAAATCAGGAGATGCTCAGCGAAGTGAACGTTCTCGTTCTGTTCGGCCGCCGCGACCACGGGCGGGAGAAACGCGACGACGAGAAGCACGACGCCAGCAATAAGACCAGGCAAAGATCGCTTCATTCAAGCCCTCCGAGCTACGGCTCAGATCGTTTTTGTTGGGCGGTGTGTGGACACTCCTCGATAGATTGCCAGGGGTGATCCAGTACCCCGCTAGCTACGTTCAACTATCGGCCTCGAGACCGGAATTTTCCATGGATGCGAACGCGTCTCC
>CADDYW010000226.1 GCA_902810745.1 Chloroflexota bacterium
ACGTGCGTCTTGATCGTGTCGACGCTGACCACGAGATGATCGGCGATCTGTTCGTACGTCAGGTCGTCGCGCGCCAGCAATCGTGCCCACTGCGATAATCCAGAGTGACCGGGTGGTTGATTAAATGGGGGTTGGCACAAATGGTATCATGAGACCGAGGAGGTGTGTGATGCCTGTCTCCAATGAGCAACGGGCCCGACTCTCGATCGACGTTACTCCCGAGCTCCGGCGCCGGCTCAAGATCGCCGCGGCGGCGCGGGATCTCTCGGTCCGGGCCTACGTCGAGGCGATCTTACGCCGGGCACTTGAGGCCGAGGAACGCGGCCAGAGTCCGGCGGAGCGAGCGGCTTGGTCGCGTCTCTCGGCCCGTTCCTTCGCTCGCGACTGGGAGTCGGCGGAGGACGCGGTCTATGACCGCCTTGCGTAGAGGCGACGTCGTCCTGGTCCCATTCGACTTTACCGATCGTTCTGGGGTCAAGTGGCGGCCGGCCGTCGTCGTCTCCACCGACCGCTATAATCAAGAGACCCCCGACGTGCTCATCGCCGCGATCACCGGGAATCTCCGGGCAATCCCGCACCCGGGAGACCACCTGCTCCAGGAGTGGCAAGCAGCCGGCCTGTTGAGGCCATCTCTGGCCCAGACCAAGCTGGCCACGGTCGAGGCGACGGTCATCGGGCGTATGCTCGGGCGACTTTCGCCAGCGGACCTGGCCGCCTTCGAGCACGGGCTACGCGAGGCGCTCGGGCTGTAAATGACCGACTCCGACCGAAATGACGTTTTCCTCGCCGGCCGAGGAGGCGGCGTTCTGGGACACGCACAGCCCGCTCGATTTCCCGGAGGAGTGGGTCGGGGAGGAGCGCCCGGGACGTGCCCTGGGGCACGTCCCGGGGGTGCGTCTCGACGCGGCGACCGTGGCGAAGCTGACGGAGCTGGCGCGAGCGAAGGGGATCGGCCCCTCGACGCTGGTGCGCATGTGGATCCTCGAGCGCTTGCAGGCAGGGGAGGTCGGCGGTGACTGAGGTCGCACGGACTCCGATGAGCGATCGCCTGGCGTCCCGGTGCAATGACCGACTGGGAAATGCGTGAGAAGCAGCGGACCGCGCTACATCCGTCGCACGGCACCCCCTCCCTGGCGCAGTGGCGATGCTGGCACGAACCTCACCCGAGCGGTTCAACGACCAATGTCTTGAACAGCATCCTCCGTGGTCGGTGTGACCTCGACACGCATCCCCAGCGCCGAGAGCGTGACAGACAGAAAGCGCTCGGCGCCGTCGGCGCAGCGCGTCCCGACGGAGCTCACGGCGTAACGACCGTGCGAGACGACCGTGGCCTGCGCCAGGCTTTCAAGGCCAGGGCCGACCTTCGCCAAAACGGGCGTCCCGTCAGCAGCCGGCCTTCCTCCCGCTTCGACACGGCCGCTCACCACACCGACGATCACCTGACAGAGGCCCGTGCCGCCCCGGACGTTCGGCGGATTCGGTGCTTCGAGATTGACCTGCATGTCCGGACCGTCCGGTGTCACCCCGCGCGCACTGCCTCCTGCCCAGATCGTGAACGGAACCCAACGAAGACCGCTCGTGCATCGCCGCGCGAGGGTAGGGAGGGTGTAGTGGCCGGACTTCGTTTCTGCCTCCTGGAGAGGACCGCCTTCGAAAACGATGCTAATGATTGTACCGTCCGGGGCGAGCGCGCCCGCGTGGGTGACGGTCCCGCCGATCCGTCCGCCAATGACAATTCGGCACATCTCGATCGCACCTGATCCCGCAGGCGCCGCAGTTGTCCCTTCCGGGCCGGCCCCATTAGCTCTCGGACCTCGCAGAAAGGCGCCGCAGGCTGTCAGGAGCAGTGCGGCAGCGGCGGCGATGGTCGCTGCCCGTCTCCAAGCGGCAGGCCGACAGCACGGCCAGGTCGTCATGGACCTGACGGTGCCGGCCAGTCCGCCGACACGGGCGTCGAACGATCGGCCTGGCGCGCGGCGCGGTGCCGCGTCACAACCTTCCAGCCGAGCCAGCAGACGGCCCCGGCATACAGACCGGCAGCGGGTGCTCGCCATATAGTGCCAACCGGTTCGACGCTCGTCGCGAGCCAGAGATGAGCTGCAGCGACTGCCATAAGTATGAAGGACGCGATGACACTGGCGCCGTCAACGCGTTCGAGATAGGCCGAACCATAGCACCCGCAGGCGCCCTGGCTCCTGCGCAAGGCTAACATCGTCTTGACCAAGAAGAACCCGGTGAAGAGTGCCACGACCGTCGCCGCGGCGGCGATCGGCGCAAACCCGGTCACGAGGCAGGTTGCAACCACGACCTCGAGATAGGGAAGCAGACGACGCGTTCCAGCCCGGCCAAGGCGCCAGGCTGCATGCTGGCGGCTGAGGGCGGCCACAAAGGGCGCGCGGTCAGCTAGCTTGGCGAGCCCTGATACGCCCAGCATCGCAGCAAAGTACAAGTCGAGGCCGAACAGGCACACGCTCATCACGTTCACCTCTACGTCAGCACATCGGTTGCGAGCACGGAACCATCCTTCAACCTCCGCCCGATAACTTGGATAACCTGTGCTTCTCGAAGGGCGATGGGGCGACTGCTGTAGGGCTCCCGTAGGCCAGCCGATCCCGCGATCAAGGTGCGAGGATCAATTCTCACCGCTGTCGCGCCCATGTGCCGATCTCGCTGGCTGAAGCGGAGACCTTGGCCCTCCGGCTGAATGCGTGAGATGGGTCCGATCAGATTTACAATGTTGATCCAAAGTTTCTCCACATCAAAAGCCTTTGCTCCATTGCGCGGCGTTCCCCAGACGGTCAGCCGATCGCCAATCTCGATTGGGATGGTGCGTACGAACCGCCCCTCCCAAACGTCGGTTGTCGCCGAGAGGTATAACAGGACGTCGCCCGGAGCCTCGGTCCGGATGCGAATCTGCGGCAGGCTCAGAGCAACCACGTTACCGCTCACAAACTTGTCGATGACCAGGCTTGTGCCTGGAGGTGGGGGTGGCGGCAGGTTCGCTGTTGAGCGTATCGGCATTCGACCGGCACTCGACGGTGATCCTCCGCCGGCTGCAAGCGCACGGGCAGCCGGGACGAAAGCGACAAGGCTCAATCCCACCTTCGCCACTGTACGCCGGGAAACAATGGACATCCGATTCTCCTCCTGAACCCGATTCTCACGAAGCTCTACCCGCCAGTGTATTGTGGGCGCATCCGTGCTGGCTCCCTCTTGAGTTGGGAGTGACCGCCGTGTCCTCGACGTTTCTGTCAGGACTCGAGAACCGAGCGACTGGCGAGCCCCCTGATGAACGCCTCATCCCCGCGTCTAGCAGGAGTAGACCTCATCAGGGATGGTCACCTCAACGGCGATCCGCCCCACTGTGAGACCTCCCTGGATGTTAATGAAAAACGCTTCCGTGAGGTCTAGCAGAGGTGTCACCCAGTTACACCCATAGCCGCTGCCGCTGCAGCATCCTGGGACCAGGCTGCAGCCTTCCTGCGACCTGCAGGGGCAGCAATCTCTGATGCAGCCCCAGTTTCCCGTGCTAGTGCAGTAGTCGTACACGTAGATGCTCCGGTTGCACGGGAGCGCTGGGTTCGTTCCGCATTGGTCATTGCAGTTGGTGGTCGTCTCGTTGGGCCACGCGATGTGGAGCGCCTGACCGTTGCAGCCGCAGGCCCCGGACCTTCCGCTTGGGCAAGAACCACCCGGGCAAAGACAATACCATGTCGCGTTCCCGTCAATTACTTGCACGTCAATCTCCTTCCTATCGCCGTACTGGATCGAGAACACCGTGGCGTTCTCGACGGGAGGTGAGCGCTCTGTTGCACGCAGGTCGAGCGCCGCGCGTGGCACGGCGTGCCTCCTTGGCTTACCCAGACCCTCGTCGGGAATGCTGGGATATTCCGGCCCCCACCTCGTCGCCGCCTGATCTCGGCTGTACGAACTCTCTCCCTATCGAAGCGTCCGCTCCCACAAGCGCAGCGCCAGCGCAGGGGGCCTTCAGCTGGTCCTTCGTTCCCCACCGACGTCGGTTGCGCTGGAGCACCTCGGACCAACGAACACCCTCATTTACCACTCCTGCCCAGCCCCGGACAAGATGCATCCGTGTCAACCGGAGGGGTGAATTCGTGTCAACCCGAGGGCGGAGCCGCATCGGGCCCGGCTGGCGGGAGCAGCCCCCGCTCCCGCGCTGCCGCGACGATCGCCCGTCGCCCGCTGGATCCCCACTTC
>CADDYW010000227.1 GCA_902810745.1 Chloroflexota bacterium
AGACCATCGAGGATCTGCGCTGTCGTCGCATCGACCATGGACCAGCTCAGGGGCGACCCCGACAGAAGATCTGAGACCAGGATCCAGGCGTAGGCGACCAGGAGCAGGTGGCAGAGCCCAACGAGGTAGCGCTCCACCTCGCGCCAGAAGCGCACGACCCGCGAGGAGACCGATGGCTGTCGCGCGGGATCGCACAGCAAGCATCCGGGCCCGTCGGCTCGATCCCGGAGCGCACGGCGGACCGTCGCGCTGGCTACCCCGACCGCACCCAATATCGCGATTGCGGCCACGATCGCCGCGAGTGTCGCCTGCCCTCCATCCGTCGCCGCTGCTTCATTCAGAACTTCGAGCCGAGCCTGACGGGCCAGCGCTGCCCGATTGACCGCCTCCGCGGTCTCGACCCGCAGCAGGTGCTGGAGCTGAGCCCGGCTCCACAGCGTGTCCTCGTATGCCTGCTCGGTCCGAACCACGAAAGCAGCCGAGATCAGTAGCACCATCATCAGCCGTACGATGGGCCACCAGAGGTAATCTGCAGGTCGGCTCCAGGCAGGCCACGGCTGATCCAACGGCCGTAGACACCCGGGGCAGACGCGGTCATCTTCCGCGTGTGCCGTCGAGGCTGGATCGTGGACGAGGGCAGACTCGGCAACCATGTACCTGCCTCCTGGCTTCATCGGTATTCGCGCCCCTGGCGAGCATCGCCGAGGGTGCGCGGGAACGACGCACCCTCGGGAGCTTGCGCCTTCTCAGCGATAGAAATATGGATCGAGGACCGAGACCCTGGTGATGCGATCGACGGGCAGGCCATTGCGCTCGGCGGCCTGGCGAATTGCCTCCGGGCTCGGTCCATCGTAAATGCAGTACGTTTTCGTCTTGTCCTCACTCACGTAGGAATGGACCCAGGTGACGCCCAGGTCTGCGTTGTGGTCTACCACGCCGAGGCATATCGCCGCGCCTTCCTCAGTCGTGGGGATCACGAGGCCCTTGGGAAATGTTCGCTCGACCATGTAGCGTGGCATGGGACGACCTCCGGTTCTTTCAGTTCCGATGTGCCAGCCGACACCGACCCTGGGCGATCGGTGGTGGGTGTCACGCCGACCCGCGGCCGGGGGTCTCTGCTTGCCGCTACGCTGCGCCAGGGATTCCCCGGGTACCCGCTTGCGGGTCGCGCTCGGAGTGACCGCCACCATCAATCGGTGAGCTTTCCCGCGGAATCGGTATCAGTCGGCTCATCGGACGAGTCCATCCTAAGGCCCGAGCGAGGCCCAGTCGTGCGGGAAACTACGGATCGAGGCTACGTATCTTTGGTCGAGGCGATCGAGGGAGAAGTACGTGGTTTGCGCAACGCCTGAGCAGCGCGGTTACGGAGCTACCAGGCCCCGGGTGACCGACCATGCCGCGATCTGGGCCCGCGAGTGCAGGTCGAGCTTGTTCAGGATGTTGGAGACGTGGGTGTCGACGGTCCGAGGCGCGATGACGAGCGCCTCGGCGATTGCCCGGTTGGAGTAGCCGCGCGCGACCAGCGCAGCAACCTCGCGCTCACGCGCGGACAGGAGGCTCGCGGGTCCGGCCGCCGGAGAGGGCGGATTCGAGGACGGCTTAGTGGGAGGAGTCGAGCCTGAAGCGCTGCACGCGTACTCGGTCACTGCATCAAGCGACATCGCACGCCCATCCTCCCTGGCAGCGGCGAATGCCTCCGCTCCCAATCGGGCTTGACACGATGAGATCAAGCGATCGTAGTCGAGGTCACGACGATCGAGGCGCATCATTGGCATTTTGCTCTCGTCGCGTAGGACGGTTGCCGCGCCGAGCAGTCGGACACACCGCTGCGCATCCTGCCGTGTCATGGCGACCGCGGCCAGCTCCTCGAGACTCCGCGCGATGAACGCCAGGCTTCCCATCAGGCGCCAGCGCTCCAGCAGCTCCCGACACAGCGCGGTGGCACGCTCCAGGTCGCCTCGTCGGCGAGCGATCGTCGCCTGTCCCTGGAGAGCGAAGCAGATGCCACGGGGGAAGCCCAGCTCGCGAGAAACGACGAGGACTTCCGCGAACAGGGACGATGCACGCTCGTCGTCGCCACGCTCGAGTGCAACGTTACCCAGCTCGTGCAGGCACAGTGCGATCCCATAGCGGTCGCCAAGGCGTCGAAAACCCCGGAGTCCCTCGTCGAGCAGATCCGCTGCCCACTGGACCTCGCCTCGGCGGATCGCGATACGGCCCTGGAAGTACCGCGCGAACGCGACGTCAAAGGCGATGTCGACCGCATCGGTACCGGCGTAGAGCGCAACGGTTTCGTCGAGCATCGCAGAGGGTCGAACGAGGTCGCCACGATCGCGCAGGGTCATGGACAAGTAAGCGAGCGATCGCCCGATACGGGCCCTGTCGGCGATCGCTCGCGCCAGCTCGAGGCTCTCGGCAAAGAGGGCTTCAGCCTGCTCGAGATTTGCCTGACCGTAGGCGAGAAAGCCAGCACCCAGCAGGAGGTCAACCCGGGCGGCGGCCTCGACGACGACACCCAGCGCAGCCTGAATCCACTTTAATCCCTCGGCCAGGTGACCGCGTTGATACCAGAACCACCACAGCCGACGCGCCAGCTCGACAAGAGGGGCGTGGCTGCTACCCCGAGCCTGGCTCCAGGCTAGCGCAGTGCGCAGGTTGTCGTGCTCCCGGTCCAGCCTCTCGAACCAGATCAGCTGCTCTTCCCGGTGGAGCATCGGCTCGGCACGCCGGACCAGACGCACGCAGAAGTCCCGATGGCGGTTTCGCATTGTCCGCTCCTCTCCGGCGCTGCGAAGCTTCTCCATTCCGTACTCCCGCAGCGTCTCGAGGAGCCAGTAGCGCACCTCGGCATTCTGCTGGTCTACCAGCACGAAGGACTTGTCGACAAGACTGGACAGTACGTCCAGGACCTCCTCTCTCCGAACGCGGTCGTCCGCGCCGACGGCCTCGGCCGCCTCCAGCGTCCACCCGCCCGCGAAGACGGCCAGCCGGCGAAACAGGATCTGCTCGGTCTCCGCCAGCAGATCGAAGCTCCAGTCGACCGTCGCGCGCAGGGTCTGGTGACGCGGTAGCTGGGTGCGATAGCCCGTGGTGAGCACGCGAAACCGATCGTTCAGGCGCTGGTCGAGCTGTGTCAGGCTCAGTACCGTGAGCCGCGCCGCTGCCAGCTCAATCGCCAGCGGAATGCCGTCCAGTCGAGCGCAGATCCGCGCGATCGTGGAAGCCATCGGCTCGGTGATCACCAGGCCCGGGAGCACTGCACGGGCTCGCTCGACGAACAAACGCGTTGCATCGTAACGATCTAGCATCTCTCTGGTGAGCACGACGTCAACGCTCGGCAGGGCCATCGGGGGAACGCGCCAGATGATCTCACCCGGGACACCCAGGGGTTGCCGGCTCGTCGCCATCACGTGGAGGGCTGGACACGCGCGGAGCAAGGTCTCGACGAGCGCGGCGCAGGTCCGGGCGAGGTGCTCGCAGTTGTCGAGCACGAGGAGAATCTGGCAGCCCCGCAGCGCATCGACGAGCGAGGCGTCAAGAGGGCGACCACTCTGTCCGAGCACGCCAAGCACGTGAGCCACCGCTTTGGAGACGAGGGTGTCATCCGCCAGGGAACCAAGCTCGACCAGCCAGACTCCGTCTCGATACTGGTCGACCACCTCCACGGCAGCCTTGAGGGCGAGGCGCGTCTTTCCGACGCCGCCCGAGCCGGCGAGGGTAAGCAGGCGGGTAGCGGGAAGGAGCCCCGTAATCGTGGAGATCTCGGCGTTCCGGCCGATAAACGACGTCAGATCGGCAGGCAGGTTATGGGCCGCGTGCCGGATACCGACCGTGGCGAAGCCCTGGTCCACCCAGCTCGATCCCGCGGACCCCGGCGAGACACCGGAGTCGGCGAGGCGCTCAGCCCGGGACATCGCTCTCCTCTTGCCCCGTCGACCACGACGGCACACACCCCGTGGACGCCATCGCCCGCGCGGCCCCGGCCGCCTCTCTGCATCCGGTGGACCATCCAAGGGGACCCGATGACTGCGCCTCAAGTGTATCCTACTCCACGGGCCTGTCAAGCGATGAACGAGCGATCGCTATCTGCCAGCCGCGGTCGGATCGGCGCGTCACCAGCCAGGAGCGCATCCCCCGGCATCCCC
>CADDYW010000228.1 GCA_902810745.1 Chloroflexota bacterium
CCGCTCCCGCGCGAGAGACACGAGCGTCGCGTAACGCGCGGGCGTGAACCCGTACGTGGCTTTGAACGCCCGCGTGAAGTGCGCCTGGTCGGCGAAGCCGGCGTCCAGCGCGACCTCGACCAGCGGTCGGCGTCGGGCGATCTGATCGCGGGCGAGGTCGAGTCGCCGCATCAGCAGATAGCGGTACGGGCTCGTCCCGCATACCAGGCGAAACTGCCGGGCCAGGTCGTAGCGACTGAGACCGGTCACGGCTTCCAGCTCGGCCGAGCGGACCACCCGCGTCTTCTCCGCGTCGAGAAACTGGCGTGCCCGCTCGACGGCGGCGACGTCGAGGTGACGCGGTCGTCTGATGCGTCGGCAGGTCGGATCGGCGTCGATCAAGCCCGCGGCCAGCTGGACGATAAGACGATCAATCGCCAGGGGCTCGCGGGTGCTCTGAAAGGCGCTCGTGACCGCCGCCGACAGTGTCGGGCTCACCACGACCGGCGCGCGTACGAACGGCAGCGAGCAGGCACGGCCGCAGAGTACGCGGACGGCTTCGAAGATCAGCGCGGGCTCGACGTAGACCATCCGGTAGGCGAAGCCCTCGTCGGTCCCGGCGTGACCGTCGTGCAGCTCGTCGGGGTGCAGCACCACGACCTCTCCCGGCGTGCTGACCTCGGCCGAGCCTCGATAGGCAAACGCCTGGATTCCGCTCGTCGTCAGACAGATCGCGTAGGTATCGTGGCGATGCTTGTGATAGGCCGACTCGCGCAGCCGTGCCTCCAGGAATTCGACGCCGTCGTCCGCTTCGGCGCTCCGCAGCCATTCGAACGACGAATCCTTGCACGATCGTTCAAGACCGACACCACTCGCTCCGCTACGATGTTCGAGCATAGCGACTGACCTCGATTCTTCTCGTTGGGGTCTGCGCACGGCAGGCCGCGGGAAATGGCCTGGCCCTCGCCCATCCCCGATCCTGCATTCGGAGGGTCCGCGATGAAAGTCGAACAAGCAATCGCCTTCGTTCTGTTCGCGATCGTGGCGGCGACGACGCCCGGACCGAGCAACCTGCTTCTGACCTCGACCGGCGCCACGGTCGGCGTCCGTCGTGGGCTCCCCTGCCTGGCAGGCGTCGCCCTCGGGATGGGAACCATGATCTTTGTGGTTGGCTTCGGCCTCGGGAGCATCGTCCTCGAAAATATCGCGATTTTACAGATCATCCGCTGGAGCGGTGTCGCCTTTCTCCTCTGGCTATCCTGGAAGATCGCCACGGCCGGTCGTACCAGGGAAACCACGAGCGACGTATTCGTCGGACTCTGGCAGGCCGCGGCCTTTCAATGGGTCAATCCCAAGGCCTGGCTGATCAGCGCCAGCGCAGTCGGGACGTTCCTCGATGCCGAGACCGGCGGCGCGCTGGTGCAGTCCCTTTATTTCAGCTTGCTCTTTGTTCTGGCCGTCTTTCCAAGCTGCTTCGTCTGGCTGGCATTCGGAGCCGCCCTGCAGCGCCTGCTGCAGACCGAGCGAGCCGCGCGCGTGTTCAACCTCGCGATGGCCGCGCTGCTCGCGGGATCGGTGCTGCTGTTCGTCCGCTAGCCTGATGCACGAGCAGCATTCCATGTCGACCCCAGGTGCGCAGCGCACGGCCGCGCGCCCTCCCTGGGCGATCGCGTCGAACAGGGCTCTTCTCCATTATAAGCAATCTTCCACGGTTGATCGTCGTCGTCGCGAACCGTCCGCATCTCGGAAGCTTCGGCAATGGAGAACGCCCAGGCAGCGGGGGTCTGCCCTGATCCGGCCGAACCATTCCGCTTTTTGATCCAGGCGCTCGCCGCGCGGCGCAGATGCGCGGCCTGGTCCACGCCATATTTCCCCGCTGCGGCCAGCCCTCGCGCCCGCGGACCACCTGATCGTCGTGTCCCGCGTCGGTCGTGGGTGCCGTTGATGACCCAGGCACACGAAGATCTTTCCCCGGCGAGAGCCTCAGCCGCTCGTCCGGTCACCTCTTCGTGGCTGAGAGAAGATGTACCGGTGTCAGATTTGTGGAACTGTCGTACCGCCAGGTACACCCTGTCGACGAATCGTCCTGGAGACGCGTCCGAAGTCCTATCCCTTCCGGCCAGATGCTTTTCGACCGAGGCGTCGCCGTGCAGGACGTCGCGACGACAAGTGGAAAAATGATCCCGGCGGTCACGGCGACGAGATCGTTCGTGAAGCGATGGCCTGTCCGCGGTGCGCGGCAGAGTGTGGTCGGCCGAGCACCGGTAGCTCGACGGGCGATGCGAAACGGCTAACGCCGTGCCGCTTGCCGGAACCGGGCGACCCAGCGGACAGCACCCCGGCGTAGCGCGCGATCGGCCAGTCCCCTCGCGCAACAGGAGAAGGGACGCGTGAGCTCACAAAGGGAGGAAGCCTCGCGCGAGGACAAAGTTGACCTGGGAGCGCGGGCGTCTCGGCCGGCTGCCTGGTGGTGGGGAAGGTCGCGCTCCCGAGTTGATCGCCGCCGTCGTACATCGCAGGCACCTCGTGCGCTTGACTGCACGTAAGCACACGATAGAATAGGGCAGTTCGACCGCGGCGACCCGGCGCGCGGGCGAGCGCCGGGTCAGGACGCCAAGCTCAACCAGCGGTTCGTCGTCTCATGCAGGACGGCGAAACAACACGGCGCGCGAGGTGCATTCATGCCGGATCGCTCCTTTGTCCGGTCCTGCGCGCCGTTCACCGCCAGGAGCACCTCGCGCCGATCGAGCGTGCTCTCGGCCTGTCCTCGTAGGCAACGCGACCAACGTCACCGACTGCAGACGGCTTCGCGAGTCGCATCGCACGTGCCCAAGAGCCAATGACTGGCCCTGACTACGAAGTCGAAGTCATTGCCGGACTGGAAGAGCCGGCCGAGCGCGAGCTTCGCGCCCGGCTGCGCGGCGTCGAGGTGGTCGGACGCCCTCGCGAGGGCCGAATCGCGATTCGCTTTCGCGGAGCCATCCGCCGGCTGAACGACCTGCGCTCGGTCGTCGCGGTCTACACGGTGAGGCGATTTGCCGTGCCGCGACCGCGGGCGCTGCTCGGCCACGAGAACTTTCAGAGCGTCGTCGCGCTTGCCCGGAGCGTGATCGACGCCTGGCCGCGGGGGGCGTTTCGCAGCTTTCGCCTCAGCGCGGCTGGCGCCGACTCGCCTACGTTCACCCGCCTGAAGGCGCTTCTCGCGGACTCACTTCACCTCGCCAGCACCGAAGGACCGGGCGACCTGCTGCTGATCGTCCGCCGTCCACCGGATGGCTCTCCCGGCTGGGAGGTGCTGGCTCGAACGAGCCCGCGACCGCTCGCGGCGAGACCCTGGCGCGTCTGCGACATGCCGGGCGCGCTCAACGCCAGCGTCGCCCACGTGATGGTCGAGCTGGCCAATCCATCGCCCGACGAGCGCTTTCTGAACGTCGCCTGTGGCTCGGGTACGCTCCTGATCGAGCGACTCGCGATCGGCCCGGTCCGCGTGGCCGTCGGCGTGGATCGCAGCGAGGAGGTGCTGCGCTGCGCGCGCGAGAACGTCGAGGCGAGCGGACATTCCGCCGAGATCGCGCTCGTCCACGCCGACGCGACGCGCCTGCCGTTCACATCCGCGAGCTTCGATACGATCGTCGCGGATCTGCCTTTCGGAATCCTGGTCGGCGGTCGCGCCGAGAACGAGCGGCTCTATCCGGCGATCCTCGCCGAGGCCGCGCGGGTCGCCACTTCCGATGCATCCTTCGTCGCGATCACCGCGAGTCGACGACTGTTCGAGTCGACGCTGGAAGGGCTCGCCGACCGCTGGCGCTGCGCGCGCGTCCTGTCTCTGAAGATTCCCTATCGCAGCGGCTACGTCCGCCCGGCGATCTATCTCCTGCGGCGCCCCGAGCGTTGAATCCCCGGGGACGTGAAGCCCAACGCGTGATACGCAACGCCGCGGTCCCGTGACAAGGTGCAGCTGCGTTTTACGCATTACGCATCACTCAGTAGCTCAGGGCATCCGGTCGCGCTACCGCGCATCAGCGGCGGCGGGTGTAGAGCGCGGGGCGGTATGAATGAGCTGGCAGCCGTCAAATCCCCTCTCCCTCTGGGAGAGGGTAAGGGTGAGGGTCGCAGACCGTGCGCCGCGGATCCACGCCCTCACCCCGGCCCTCTCCCACGG
>CADDYW010000229.1 GCA_902810745.1 Chloroflexota bacterium
CAGCCCATAGGAGGGAGAATGGCAACGATTGGCTACGCCGCGATGTGCGAGCAGTTTCACCCGACCGACCTGGTGCGCTACTGCCGGCTCGCCGAGGAGTATGGCTTCCAGTCGGCGATGGTTTCGGACCACTTCCAGCCCTGGACGCCACAGCAGGGCCAGAGCGCCTTCGCCTGGGCGCTCCTCGGCGCGATCGGCGCGACGACCCGCTTGCGTTTTGGCACCGGCGTCACCCCGCCGGGCTGGCGCTACCACCCCGCGATCATCGCGCAGGCCGCGGCGACGCTCGAGGCAATGTATCCGGGACGCTTCTACCTTGGGCTTGGCGCGGGCGAGGCGCTGAATGAGCACGTCGTCGGCAGGTACTGGCCCGAGGCGCCGGTGCGACTCGACGTGCTCATGGAGTCAATCGACGTCATCCGCAAGCTGTTCAGCGGCAAGGTCGTCAAGCATCGCGGCGAGTTCTTCAGTCTCGAGAGCGCCCGTCTCTGGACCGTACCGTCGTCTCCGCCGCCGGTCTACGTGGCGACGTCGGGTCCGATCATGAGCGAGCGGACTGGCCGTCTCTGCGACGGCATCATCACCGTCGGAGCCGCGGACGATAAGATCAGGATGCTCCTCGGTCGCTTCGAGAAAGGCGCGCGCGAAGCCGGGAAGGATCCCGCGACAATGCCCCGGATCATCCAGCTTCACGTCTCCTGGGCTGAGAGCCAGGAGGCCGCGGTCGAGCAGGCGATGCGCGAGTGGCCGAATGGCGGCATGAACTTCCCGAAGCAGGATATCCGCAATCCCGAGGACTTCGAGGCAATGGCCAAGCTCGTGCGGCCGGAGCACTTCGTCGGCCGTGTGTTCATGTCGCCCGACCTGGACGAGCACCGCGCGCACATCCAGCACTTCATCGACCTCGGATTCAACGAGGTCTACGTCCATAACGTCGGTCGCAACCAGGAAGAGTTCATCCGGGTATACGGACAGAAGGTGATCCCGGCGCTGAGCTAGCGAATCGGTGCCTACTCTACTCGATACGGTGCCAGCGCCTCCTCGTTCAGCTCGACGCCCAGGCCCGGGCGGTCCGGCGGGCTGAGGGTGCCGTCGTCGTTCAAGAGGAGCGTCTGCCTGTACATCTTGCGCCACATCGGATCGACGGAGTCGCGGTAGAACTCGACGATCAGCCCGTTACTGATCGCCGCGACCAGGTGGACGTGGACGTCCTGGGAGCCGTGCGGAGCGACGTCGAGGTCGTGCGCCTGGGCGAGTGCCGCGACCTTCATGAACTCGGTCACTCCACCGAGGATCTGGGCATCGGCGTTGAGAATCGCGGCCGAGCCGTGCGCGATCAGGTCGCGGAAGCCGTAGCGGGTATACTCGTTCTCGCCGGTCGCGATCGGAATCGAGGTCTGCGCGGCCAGCCTGGCGTGACCTTCGTAGTCGTCTGGCGCCACTGGCTCCTCGAACCAGAAGATGTCGTACTCCTCGATGCGCTTCGCGAGCTGGATTGCCTGGTAGGAACGATAGGCGCAGTTGGCATCGACCATCACCTTCACGTCCGGGCCAACCGCCTGGCGCACGGTCTTGACGCGCTCGACGTCCTCGGCGATCGAGACCGCCCCGACCTTCATCTTGACCGCCCTGGCGCCCATCTCGACGTTCTCTTCCATCTCGCGGGCAAGCTCGCGCAAGCCCTTGCCTTCCTCGTAGTAGCCGCCAGCGATGTACGTCGGGACCCGATCGGCGTAGCCGCCGAGCAGGCGATACAAGGGCATCCCTGCCACCTTGGCCTTGAGGTCCCAGAGCGCGATGTCGATCGCCGAGATGGCGCGCGTGGTGATTCCGCGCCGTCCAATCAGCTTCGGCACCCACATCGCGTGCCAGAGGCGCTCGTGGTCGAGCGGATTCTGTCCGATCAGCAACGGCTTCAGGTGGTCGATCACCGCTCCGGCGATGCCCGAGGCGGCTCCGATGCCCAGCCCGGTGATCCCCTCGTCGGTGTGAATCTTGACGACGCCGAGGCCGGAGTGGGTGTAGGTGTGCTTGCCATTGCTGATGGGCTTGTGGCGGGGCCAGCGGTAGCTCTCGCGCGTGACGTCAGTGATGCGCATCGTGTGCTCCTTGTGTCGCGGAATCGGGCCGTCAGCGCCGAGGGTTCAGGTGTCAGAAGATCGATCCCGACTTGCGCGATCGGATTGGCCGTCGCGCGGCGTCCCGGGCTGACGTTTACGCGACGATAGCTTATCAGATTGCGCCAGGGCCCTCGCACTGGCGATGCCTGGGAATGACTTGGCGAAAAATGACCTGTGGGAACATTCGTCGACAGGCCCGCCCCTGACCACTCCCCTGGCCCGGCACGACGGGGCGAAGAGCTTATCGATTGAGCTGCCAGATGCGCAGGTTCAGGTAGGATGCGAACGTCACCCAGGCGAGATAGGGCGCGATGAGCCAGGCCGCGCGGCGATCGATCCGGGCGCTCACGGCAAGCCAGCCGGCGATGCTGGCCCAGAGGAGACCGATGTCGACGAGGGCGATGCCCGGCAACCGCAATCCGAAAAACAGAATCGACCAGAGCGCATTCAAGCCAAGCTGCACCGAGAAGAGAGCCATCGCGCGGCGACCGATCGACGTGCCGCGTGCCCGCCGCCAGTCAAGCCAGGCGGCTACCGCCATCATGGCGTAGAGAGCGGTCCAGACCGGAGCGAACACCCAGCCCGGCGGCGTCAGCTCGGGCTTCCGCTGCGACGCGTACCACGTCTGGATCGAGTTACCGGTGGTCGTGCCGCTGATCGCCCCGGCGAGGAAACAGACGGCAAAGAGAACGAGCAGGCTACGGATTGGTCTCATTGCGAATCCTCCTGACGACCGAGCAGTGCGCGAAACGTGAATCTGGCTCGCCGCGATCCACTGGTTGTGCGCATTGTGCGCTGCGATTTGCGTGCCCACGCGACGGAGGGTGAGCGTGCCGTGTCGTTCCTGCTATAATCCGTCGCGGTGCCCAGAACGATCGGTGGTGTGGCGGCTCGATGGCAGTCGATTGGTCGAATCAGCTTCTCCGCAGTCTCCTCTTCGCTCCCGGCAATCAGCCGCGCAAGCTCGCCAGGGTTGCGACCTTTGGCGCCGATGCGATCGTGCTCGACCTCGAGGATGCGGTCGCGGTCGGGGAGAAAGAGGGTGCGCGCGCGATGATCCGAGCGGCACTGCCGACCTACCAGGACACTGTCGCGATGGTTCGCGTGAACGCGCTGGCGACGGGCCGGTGTCGAGCCGATCTCGAGGCAGTCGTCTGCCCGTCGTTGCACGGCGTGCTTCTGCCGAAAGTCGACGAGCCGGCAATCTTGAGCGAGGTCGATGCATACCTGGCGGAGCTGGAGGCGAGAGAGGGCGTGCCCGTCGGTACGATCCGACTCTTTCCCCAGATCGAGACGGCCCTGGGCATCGCGCGGGTCGAAGAGATCGCGCTGCGGGCACCTCCTCGGGTCCACACGCTGCTGTTCGGCCTGGCCGACTTTACCACCGATCTGGGAATCGATCTGACGCCCGACGGAACCGAGCTGCTCTTCGCGCGCTCGCGCGTGATCGTCGCGGCGCGGGCCGCTGGCCTGGCGCAGCCGATCGACGGGCCATACCTGCTGGATCTGCACGATCGAGATGGGTTGATCGCGGACAGCTTCCGCTCCCGCCAGCTCGGCTTCCAGGGACGCGTCGTCGTCTACCCGCCGCAGGTCGAACCGACGAATCACGCCTATTCCTACGTCCCGCCCGAAGAGGTGGAGCTGGCTCGAAGGATCGTGCGGGCCTTCGAGGAGGCCGAAGCTGCTGGCTCGGCGTCGATCCAGGTCGAGGGCAGATTCGTCGACTACCCGATCTACCGACGCGCGCTACACAAGCTGCGGCTGCACGAGGCGACGAAGGAGCCAGAAACGTGAATCCCCTCGATGCCCCGCTGCCTTCCCAGGGTCCCGGCCAGCCCGCGCCGCTGGAGGGTCTGAAAATTCTCGACGTGGCCACGCTCTTCGCCGGGCCAATCATCGCGACGCTGATGGCGGACTTTGGCGCCGACGTCATCAAGGTCGAGCACCCGCGTGGCGATGCGCTGCGCTCCTTCGGCTGGCAGAAGGATGGCCTCTCTCTCTGGTG
>CADDYW010000230.1 GCA_902810745.1 Chloroflexota bacterium
GTCACAACGTTGTACGCTGACGAGACGAGTATGAAGACGACGACGATCGCGGCGAAGACGAGGTTTTCGGCAGACCGGGCAGTCTGGCGCCCGGTTGGGAGTGCTTCGGCCATCGCGTCGCATTATAGCAGACGGACGTAACCACCCGGGTCACGCCAATGTCGGCGGCGGAGAGAACCGTCGTCCTCGTCCTCTCGGCCCGCGGCGCCTTGCTCCGGGCCATTACCCAGCCACACCTGGTCCGGGCGGATGCCTTCAGCTACTTCGCCGGCTGGATCTCGGTGGCCACCAGCGCCGCCGGCGTCTATGGCTTCACCCGAGCCGCGGCAAACCGGATCACCGAGGTCACCCCCCGCCGGATTCTACGAAGCGCGCGGCCTGAGTACATCTCGGCGGTGGGGACTCCTCCCTCCGACTGGCCCTGGCTTGGGACTACCGAACGGAAGCCAGATTGAACCCGCCGGAGTCCCCCAATGCGAGGGCAATCCTTCCCGCCGGTCAATCGCAAACCCCTTCCCCGAAGGTATTGGAACTCTCCAACACCTCCTGCGCCACCGGGACTCAGGGATGGTTGGAGGCTTCGAACACTTTTCCAAAACCTTTCCAACACCTTTCGCTGAGGATAGAGCCAGAGCGGAAACGCTCCACGCCAGGCGGGAGGGCTCAGGCCTTTGGCCCGGGCCACCAGCAGGAGCCAGCCGGGGAGTAGGCCAGGGATGATTCCCAGCCGAAACCAAGGGCCACGGCTGGGTCCGAATGGAGAGGCTCTCTCGTCCGGCAAAGATACTCAGGACAACGCAAGGAGATTTCGCGATGGCGCTGAACATTTGGACCGGTTTCCACTGGTGCTCGCCCGTCGAGCCGTCCCGGAGCGACATCGCGAAGGGACTTCTGCAGAGCTCGGGACGCTTTGGCGCGGTGGTGGTGCTCAAGCCCAACGATCCCTACTTCCAGGACGCCTGCAACAAGATTATGCAGGTCGAACCCGCTGGTTTGCAGCAGGTCATCGTTCGAATTTACAACGATCAGACGCCGACCTTCACGGATTTCGCCTCCGCCGATAGCTGGATCAACCAGTACGTCGACAACCTCAACTTCTTCGTCAACCATAGCGGGCGCAACGTCGTCATCTTCAATGAACTGAACGTCGATCCCAAGCAGACCTGGATCGATCCACGCACGATCGGCATCATCTCCTATGCCTTCCAGAACCGCTACTGGAACGGTGGGAATCGTCTCCTCTACACGCTCTTCCCGGGTCCAGGCGGGGCCGCAGCCGGTTACGACCTCACGCAGTGGCAGTCCTACTGGGATACCTACGACCTGCGGGATACCGACCACAACCCTCGCACGTTCGCCCAGGTGTACGGCAGCAATGTGGACTCACACATCGCGAACCGCACGATGCTCTGGCACAACGGATCGGGGACCTTCGACCGGGTTGCCATCCACGGGTATGCCGACAATCCGACCATCTTCAGCAGCAATATCGTCGGCGCGGGTGGTAACACAGCATTGCACGCGATCGAGTGGTACGTGACAAGCGTCGACCAGAGTGGCTGGTGCTACGTGACCGAGTGCGGGGGGCAATGCGCTGATTCCACCCAGCCCTGTTTCGGCGATAGCTACTCGGCCGGATCAGCATTGGCCGACTACGAGTACAACGCGAACAGTCGGTACGCCCCTGGGAACACGTACGGGAACCCGGGCTTGCTCCAGGCCGTCTACGGCTACATCCTTGATAACAGCGATCCCACGGCGACGGTTAATGGGAGGTACCGGATCAACAGCAACTACATTAACGGTTACAACGTCCGACGGGGTCAGCTCGGCTTCTGAGCATAGCTGTTCCCTGAGGTGGACGAGGGCCGGAAGGTCGCACCCTTTCGGGCCCTCGTGCTATGTTGGATACGAGATTCAGACAGTCCGTACCCAATCGTGCCTGGCTTGAGTGATCTCATCTGATGGACTAACGGTCAAAACCCGAACACCGAGCTGACGGTGACCAGCGCCCATGTCCTCCAAGCTGGCCGTCGAGTGACCGAGACGGTGAGTCCACCGCCCAACTCGCGTACCAGATCTTCGTGTTTATTGACAACTTGGTTTGACACATCATGTCTCCGTAGCCTGTGCGGTCCGGAGCCTGGGATATCGTCTTCGGGTAGGTTTTCAGCGAACTCCTAGCGGAGCCGAACGCCGACCGCATCAGTGAATCCCATGTTTCCCCCTTTCGTCCAAAACATCACTCGCTCGGCCACCGTGGGGAGATCACTGGTCACTAGCGTCGAGACCGCGGTGTCGGGTACCCAGGCATTAATATCCAGTTCGTCACGCCAATGCGGTGGAACCTGCCAATCACGGCGGTTGATCTGGCCGTTGGGTAGTACGAAGTCCAAATAGACCGCGGCGAGGCGATCGTTCGGGTTGAGGATCACGATTGACTCCCGGAAGGGTTGAGCGGTCGACCCCTCCGCAAAAGCCCAGACTGTCCCCAACTGGGTTGCGCCGATCGTTCCGTAAGCGCCGCGCGGTTCGTTCCCCGTGGCCGGCGAGGCCACGAAAACCGAGCGCTCTGCGATGATCGGAGCCGTAGCTTGGACGCGAATGCCGTAGGTCAGATAGGAAGTTACCTGGTTGCAGAAGATACTCGCGCGGCTGGCCGGCGGAAGCGTTCGTTGGATCGTTTGCGGAGGGCCATCCGACGAGAAGAAAGTGATGGTGGCGACCTCCGGCGTGCTGTTGGGGTTCTGCAGGAGGAGCCAGGTATCCGCGGGCTGGCCTCGGGTCTGAATGCTCCGTCCGTCCGCGAAGTACCAGGTCGAAGCGACGGCGTTCACCCCGGCTTTGGCGATCACGGCGTTCCCAGGGAAGCGGTACATGGCACGCTCAGCTACGATGGGGCGATCGCTCTCGACGCGCGAAGCGAAGGCGGCGTTGGGGAGCACCTGATTCACGAATATGCTCGTCCGGGAGGAGGGAGGAAGGGTCAGCGTTTGCTTGACCGGAGCGCCCTGGTCAAGCAGGTACGTGACGGTCACGGCTGTCAGCGCGTTGTTTGGATTCTGGAGCAAGAGCCAGGTCTGGAAGGCGCTCTGGGTGCTCCCTTCGGCGAAGAGCCAGGTGGTCTGCGGAGCGGCGATGCCCGGAACGGCGGTGCCATCGTAGCCGACGTACATCGCCCGCTCGGCCAGGACGGCCTGGTCGGCGTCGATCCGGGTCGAAAACGCTTGGTTCGGCAGCACCTGGTTGGCGAACAGGCTAAAGCGCGTGTTCGGACCGACGGTGTAGGTGTGGGTGAGCGTCCCCGATGGCTGAAGCTGAAATGTAAAGTTCACTGTCGCAGTCTGGTTCGTCGGGTTCTGGACGAGAAACCAGGTATCGAAGGGCGGCTGGGTCGACCCTTCGGCGAAGAACCAGGTGGTCGTCGGATCGGACGCCGCGAAGGCCAGAGACGGGGACGCGACGACTCCCAGAAGAAGCAGGGCGCTGGCGAAGACGAGGATGAAAAAACGAATCACGGTGGACCTTCGGACGAGTGTCGTGAGAGTCGGGCGCACTGGCTTCACCTCTGATCACGGCTCGGGCAAGATCGGAAGATCCGATCGCCCCGCTTTGCATGATACTGCCTATCGGCCAGACGTGCGTTGGGAGTATTTGGTACGCCGGGATGGGCTGGCTAAGGGTTCCTGGGCGGCAGCCACTCCCACTGCGGCAAGGGACGACGAGAGCGAGAAGGAACGGTCGCTTTGCCGTTGGTTACCTCCTCAAGATCGGGTGGCCAGCCAGAGCCAGTTGGCGCAGCTTGGTGCCAGCACGTCCCGCTGGGGAAAGATCGTATGTGCCGGTGCCGTGTGTTGTCCCGATGGTCCTGCGCATCGTCACGTCATCGATTCCTGGCAGTCTGCTGTACGCCCGGGCTACCCTTGCTTGGGAGATGCAATGGCCTCCAAGATGTTCAACGGTTGGATTGGGAAGCGGTTACGTGATACCAGGGGCGAGCGAGACGAC
>CADDYW010000231.1 GCA_902810745.1 Chloroflexota bacterium
GTGGGGCAACTCGGTCTTCGTTCCCCAGCAGCTCCGCGTCCGCGAGTGCGACGTTCCCCGTGCGCTCGACCTCCTGCCGCGCCCGTCGCACATCGACCGCACCTGACACGACGCGGGCGGCTGGGCCTACCCTCTTCGGGGATTCTCTGCTCCCGGCCATCGCTCGCAGTGATGGTCCTGGCGACGCGCGACTAAGTCGAAGTAGTGCGGACGTTCTCTTACCGCCGACGGAGAATTTTCTAGCACTCCTGCCTAAACGACAGGATCGACCATTGAGCGGGTCTGGGTAGACGCTCAAACGAGTGTGGTGCCGGTAGCGATTCCGACGCGCCAAAAGTGCGTTGCTCGCTGTACACTCTGGCATCTGCTGTACAATCGGGGCGTGCATCTCTGCGTGCCGGACGAGAGGGTCCAGGAGAGCAATCCACACGTAGTAATATTCGGTCGTCGTGCGATCCTGGTCGGCGCTCTTGCCAGCTATGACGTGACCGAGCACGCCGTTGTAGATGTCGAGCTGGCCTGCTCCCCCAAAACTGGTCCAAAGATTATGAGACTTTTCCGGCTTGAATCAGTGGCAGGGGGAGTCGACGCGCACACGCGGCGTAGCGGCGCGCACATTGCCGGGATCTTGACGGAGGGCGAAGCTGGGGTGGCGGAAGCACGGCATGAGAGCGCAGACGTTCGATCGCCGGCGGAGCAAGGACGTCAGTGACGCGCGTCGCCTCAAGGCGCTCGACGAGGAAAATGCCCGGCTCAGGTACCTCGTGGCCGAGCATGCCTGAGACAACCAACTGCGAAAGGACCTGCTTGGACAAAACGCGTGACGCGTGCTCCCCGACGCCTGGCAGTGGGCTACCAGAAAGCGTCCGATGGACTGTCCGTGCGTGGGGCCTGCCTGTTGGTGAGGGATGGGTGTTCCGCGGTGCGCGTTCGGGGTTGGCGGCGTGACAATCCTGTGCGGTGCCAGCGACGAGGGGATCTGGCCGCCGAATGCCCGTGCTTCGGCTATGGACGTGTCCGCGTGCTGGCGGGGCGCGAGGGCTTGGCCGTGAACTATCAGCGGATCTCTCGGCTCGACCACCCAGACGGGCGGGCAGTCTAACGCCGCAAGCGCACGCGTGTGGCGGATCCCCGCGCTTAGTTGAGCAGCCTGCTGACTGCGCCCGATCAGCGGTGGGCCCTCGATCACTGGGCCTCCGCGCACCAGATTCGTGTGCCTTTCGTGATCCGGGCAGGTCAGTCCAAAACGTCTTGATGGAAAGATCTCAGAGACGCTTCGGCGATGAATGCCTCAACCACCACTGGTTGGTCAGCCTGGCCAAGGCTCGATCCATCGTCGACGTCTGGCGCACGGATTCCCGTCGCCAGCGAGTGCACAGCGGCCCGCCCGACCAAAGTCCCGAGGGGATCCTCGTCGCCTTGCACCAGCAGGCCGAGGCCATCATCGCGCCGGTCGGAGTCTCATAGTGGTTGGATCAAACAAGGCGGGCAGGTCAAAATGCCGCCGTGTTGTAGGCGCTGCTCACTAGCAGCGACAACCCTCGGAGCGTGGAGCCTAAGGCTTTGCGGCGCCAGAGTTTGCGCATCCGTGATGCTCCTGGCAGTGAAATCTCGGATGCTTGTGTCACCTCACGGCACGGACCAGGCTGGAACGCGAAGCAACCCGAGGTGCGAGCCTCCTTCGAGTTTCGTTGTTCCGTCTTCTGCTAGCGCCAGCCTTCAGCCACGAATGCCGTACCTGCTACTAGGGACGCACGAGCGATAGGCACATCGATTTCGTAGGGAGCCGTCTCCCCTGGAGCCAAAGTGTAGCTCGCCGCATTCGCGTAGGTGAAGTCGGCTACGACGACATTCCCCGTTGAGTCATAGCCGGTAAGGATGACCATTGGGTACTGGAGTGACTGCCCCGAGTTGTTGGTGATCAGACCGGTGAAGTACTCGTATAAGGAACCGCTGTAATGGTTCTGGCCGGAGAACGCGAATGCGTGGGAGTAGGTCAAGTACGTGCTCCCTTCGTAGCTCAACGCCAGGGTGTAACGTGACCAGCCGGCCTGGGGTTGAGAGATGTCGTCAAAGGACGCTTTCTCGCCGTTCTGGACCATGCTCGCGTAGGTAGACGTCTGATGAGTTCCTGCGACGCTACCGTCTGCGTTGAAGAAAGTCACCGTAATCATGGGATAGTAAATCGTCGCTCCGGAGTTGTTCACGACTTCACCAAGAACGTGCGTGTAGTTGATCGAGTCCACGTACAGCGAGGTATGTTCAATATCAGGGGAGGCGGGCGAGGGCGTATTTGTCGGAAGTACGACTGGTGTGGACGTCGGCACGGAGGTCGGCGTTGGGGAGCTGGTGGGCAGGCTACTGAAAACGACAGGCAGGTACGTGTGATACGCCAGAGCGACCACGGGCGAACCGGCACCGACCGCGTGGGGTGTCGAGGCGATCTCGATACACCCCAGCGCGATAGCGACAGCAGCTGGAGTGAGAATCCGAAGAAGACGGCTTCGCATCATCTGCCCTCTACGAGTGAGCGAGTACTCCAGGAAGGTGAACGCTAGACCATTTCGAGAGAGCACACACTTGCTAGGTGGCTACGAAGCGTATCACGCTAGCTGCCAGGTGTCAAGGCGCGTAAACTACTTTCCTTAGGACCGCGCGACGGGCCGTTTGGGGCGCTTCCAGGAGCTGCCAGCGCCATGCCCCCGTCGCGGTACGTCGGCCGATTAGGCGATCCGTGAGGGGTCTAATATCACTTGTCTCTGGGAAGGCCGTGTTATGGCACCAGAGGCTTCGGGCTTGTACGAGGTATTGCGCGGGCAGCGTCTCGAGGTCGAGTAGCAGGCATCGCCCGATGACCTGTGGAATTTGGCAGTCCTGAGGTAGGCCGAGTTTTTTCTGCCCGCGCAGGTTATTCGTGATTGGAGGTCTCGAGAACGGCTATGCGTAGTGATGCGTCTGGTCCTGATACCCCCCTCAGCCGTGAGCAGCAGGTACGATTTGCGGAGCTGGTTGAACGTTTCCGTGCGCTTGGCGCCCAGGATCCGGAGCAGTGCGCCGAGTCGGAGGTTCGGGAGAACTTCGCGCAACTAGCGGGATTCTGCTTCCTTCGCGGCCTCTCGCCCCAGCAGATCGACTGTTGGCTCAACACCCAGTGGATCGATAACTTGATCGGGTCGGCAATGCGGCACCCGAACGAGCCGTTCGCCGATGCCGCTCGTGCGCTGCAACGGCTTTTGGATATTGGGGCTCGTCGTGAGGATATCGCACGAGTCGCGCGGAGAATTGCTTACGAAGCCGTCTTCGGAGTCCTCGAACGTATCGACGACGGCTGTGATCCCGATCTCGATGAAGATTATCCGAATTGGCGTCTGGTGGAGGTCGACGCAGGCGGTCGCCCGACAGGGCGCGGAATCGATGGGCTGCACGAGAGCATTCCGGAGGTGGATCCATCTGGACGCGAAGGACGACCCGACGACATCAGTGGTGGCGACGGGACGGATCAGAACCAGTAGTACGGGGCAGGGGGACCCTCGGAGCGCGCAGGAGTGGCTGGTCTAGTACCCGCAGGTTGGCGCGGCGCCGGTGCGGGAGCGGCGTTGAGGGCGACCCGCGGACTCAGCCGGCACAGTTGCGCGCCCGCGTGGAGCCCCCGCCGCGCGCGACTATGACGAGATCTGCGACACGTGCGCAGGACGCCTCGATCCGACACTCGGCGCGAAACGTGCGGCGGTGGGGCAGTTCGTCGCCGAGTGAGCCGCGGATGCTGCGTGAGTCCGCTGGCTTCCTGACTAGGATGGGATCAGCAAGGTGGTAGACGGCCCACGCGCTGGAGATGCGGTGCTGGTCTTAGGCAAGACCTATAACTCCGGCAGGCTACCGGAACACCGAGAACTCGATCTCCTGCTGTGTAATGAACTCCAGCAGCGCGGGTGTGCCTTCCCGGGTCTTCTCGATGCCACGTCGGATCGCCGGAACGATCTCGCTCGGCTCGGTCACCCGC
>CADDYW010000232.1 GCA_902810745.1 Chloroflexota bacterium
CCGGTCCATTCAAGCACACCCGGCCCCCACCGCTCTGCGGCGGTGGCACCCGGGGCCGGCGCGGACGGACGAGCCGTCGGCGGGGTCCGCGCGGTGGCCGGGGGAGCGGGGCGTCAACCCTCTCGTTCCGGCCGCGGGATCGAGAGCAGGACCTCGAAGTCACGCACCTCGATCGTGATGTCCCTGCCGGTCGCCTCCCGTGCCAGCCTGACGATGCGTCGAATGCCGGTGCCGGCACGCGTGATCAGGCTGGCGTCTGAGAGCCGAGTGTAGATGCGAGGGTTTCGTACGACGTGCACGCCGGCCCGCATCGCCGCCTCGTCGACGGTGTTTGGCGGCCTGCCCGGGGTGTGAAACTCGACCCGGTCATCGAAAACGAAGATTCGAATCGGCCCTTGAACCGTGTAGTCGCGGTGCGCGACGGCGTTGACGATGGCCTCGCGCAACGCCTCCTCAGGAAGTTCTGGCCTAGGCTCCGGCTCGAACCCACGAATCTCGTGTCGAACCTGGAGATGAATGTGAAGGAAGCGTCGTGCATCATCAACCAGATCAAGCAAGCGGCCAGTGATGTCCTTGCGGTCCAGCGGCTCGAAGGCCGGGTCGGTGCCGGTGAATCGCGCTGCATTGATCTGCGCGAAAGGGAGGTGACGCTGCGGCTCACGACCGAACAGAATCATGCCGGCCACGGTCGGATGGCCATCGGAGATGAGACCCCAGTTGCGGAGTAAACGGGCCGGCTCGTCCTTGAGCTCCAACTGTCCGGTGCGATCGAGGTAAGCGTCGAAGGCATCTAGATCGAGGTCCGACAATCCCAGCCTCGGTAGGGGCGTCTCGTCGTAGTAGAGGCTCTCACTCGCCTGAAACAGGCGCAGCAGCTCCTCGCGCGAGGCGTCGCGTCGTCCGGAGGTAGTGCGGACATAATAACGACCCCGGTTCGTCCGGTACGGCCGCTGGGTACCTTTCGGCACGTTGACGACCACAACCTTTTTGTCTCCTAGATCGATGCTCTCCTGGATCACTGTCAACAGAGGCTCACAATTGTTGTAGGCGATCACGTCGACACGTCGATGCTCCGCGTCGGCATCGACCACACCCACGATCGCGCGGTCTCGGGTAACACCGATCACGAGCTGGCCACCATCGGTTTTGGCAAAGGCCACCAGGCTGGCGGCAAGATCGTCGGGATTGTCGATTCGCTCCTTGAACTCCGTATGAAGGTCCTCCCATCGGCTCACGCGCTCGCGCAGCTCGATGAGATCCATCTCATACCTCTCCGTACTTCTCAGCCCGGCGACGAAAGGCCTCGTCGCCACCCTCCCTGACCTGCTTGATCAGGGCACGCGTCTTGGAATCGTCGATGGACGAACGCGAAGCCACACGGGCCTGCCCCTCGTCCACTTCCAGTCCGATCACTTGCTCTGCATCTCCCAACACCGGAATGTTGGCGTTGTGGGTAGCGGCGATGATCTGCCGACGATCCTCCCCTCTGGTAAGCCCTTTTTGATCGCGCAAGATGCTCACCACATCCTCATAGACGAAACGATTGTCGAGATCATCTTCAGGCTGATCGAGCACCAGAATGCGGCCTTGCAAGGCAAACAGGAGCAACAGGATAGCGGTCGCCCGTTGTCCCATTGACAGTCGATCGAGGGGCCGAAACTCGTCATCTACCTTCAACTCTACGTGAACAGCATCGGGCGGGATCAGCGTCTCGAGCTCGAAGAGACGCTCCTCGTCGGCCATCAGCCAGTCCACCAGGCGTTGCGCCATCCCCGGCGCCAGGCCAAAGTGGCTCTCAACCTCTGCTGGACCGGAGCGTACAACCTCCGTCAACGAGGCGCCGTCGGTGGCTACGGGAGCCACTAGTCGGTCCAGGACGTCTCCGGTCAAACGCGAGCCTTTGAGCACCGAAGACAGCCGCTCACGGTAGTCTCTCTTCTGCCCTTTGAACTCGACCTGCAGTCGTATGCGCCCGCGAAGTCGTTGACCAATCGCATCTGCACGCTGGCGCCGAAGCCGATGCTCCGCCAGTCGCCGACGTTGAAGGTCTTCCAGCAGCTGACGCCGCCGATCATCCAGACGATCGAGTTCCGCCAGGAGCGGACTCAACGCCGTTCTCTCCGCCGTGAGGGCGAGGAACCGGTCGGGGTCGATCGACTCCGTATGGAGTTCTCTCTTGATCCGGGTTAGCTCCTCTTCGAGAGGCTCGGATGTCTGCCGCCAGCGGTGGCTGAGGGCCTGGAAGGTCCGGCTCGTCCCTTCGACGACAGCATCCACCTCCTCTCCCAGTCGGGTCAACTCCCGCACCAGCTCGTCGATCGCAGTCGCAGCCTCGTCAAGGATGGTTCGTTGCGAACTTTTGCCTGCCCTGAGCGGTTCGGCGGCACGCACGAGCGCATCGTTCACTTCGTGTCTCGTTTCCGTCCATGACCTCCGAACCTGCTCCAGCACCTCTGCCGCCGCGTGGAGCCGCTGCCCATCAGTTCGCAGGTCCGTGATGGTCCGAAGCTTGTCCGCCATCCCCACCTGCTCGTAGAGCGAGAGCTCATGTTCGACAACGCGCAGGCGCTGGATGAGCTCGTCCCGTCTCGAGAGTTTTCGTGTTGCATCGGTCACCTGGCGCGCGTTGGCCCGCAGGGCCGCGGCTGCCCCTCTCACCGCCATGGTATGGACCCGTGCTTCCTCCCCGATCAGATCGTCGAGCAGCCGGAGACGATACTCATCCTCTCCCGAGATCGCATAGATCTCACGCTGTCCGAACATCGCCGGGGCTCCCCCCGGGCCGAATAGGTCCATAGGAGCGATGTCGAGCCGTTGCCCTGACTCCCCATCGTAGACTCGTGGGCTCTCCCCGAGCACGCGCTCCACCCGGTAGCGACGCGTTCCACCCTCTATCGGGAGACTGATTAGAAGAACGACCTTACCGCCGCTTCCGAGTGCATGACGAACGAGGCTATCACGATACGAGAGTTCCGAGTACGGAGGAACGTCGAGAGCGTAGCGAAGGGTCTCGATGAGCGCCGACTTGCCCGTCCCACGGCCGCCGATGATCACATTGAGGTCGGCATTCCAGGCCACCACGATTCGCCCCAGAAAACCTGATCCATCGACCTCCATACGTTCGATACGTGCATGCCTTGGCTCCGGCACATTCCCCACGCATACCCGGGTTTCTGGATCATGGAGTGCCAGTCTAATCGCTGAAAGATCACAATTTGAGAGCTTCAGCCAGGTGGCACGTGGCGTTCCATCCGTGGTTGTCCTGGTTCCGATCTCATCGAGGCTTTTCGGATCCGAGAACTCAACCCTTGACAAGCGCGAGAGGAAGGAGACATCGACGACGCCTGTGGACGACAGCCTTCGAAATTCGCTCTCGGGGCAATGTTCGATCGCATCAGGACGGAGTTCGCGGAGCCTCTGTGCCGCTTCCTTGGCCTGTAAGGTTTGGAAGAGACCATTCTTCTCCCTGGGGTGGGGTAGAATGATAAGACAGTGAAGATCTCTGCGGAGGACATCGATCGCATCGGGAAGATTGGTACGTAGGTCGATGTCTCGATGCATTCGATCATCCAGCAACAGCGGCTGGTCAGGCCTTCGATCCAGTGATCGAACAGCAGCGTTGATGGTGTCCGGACTGGTCCCGTTTGGAAACACGCTAAGCAGGTGCGGGCCGTGCGCCACCTGGTTGAATGAGAGCTCCGCTCCTGGGAGCACGATGATCCCACGCTCCAGGGCTCGAGTACGGATGGGCTCGAACCACCGCTCGCGCACACCATTGTAGTCAGTGATGGCACAGATCGTGATTCCGGTATCGTGCAGACGACTCACATAGGCTTCGACCAGCCGGGTACGTCCTCGCTCAGACCTCGATCCGTGAGTAAGCCAGACGGTCCACAGTGCTGACGCTGATGACGCGCGCGTTACGCGCTCCGTGAGCTCGCTGTGGCCCGGAGAGATGTCGAAATGGGCGACCGGGCCCGCCGAT
>CADDYW010000233.1 GCA_902810745.1 Chloroflexota bacterium
TCGTCCACGGCGAGGTTAAGGAAACGGAGCCGTAGCGAAAGCGAGTCTGAACAGGGCGTTCAGTCGTGGGCGGTAGACCCGAAACTGAGTGATCTATCCATGGGCAGGTTGAAGCGGGGGTAAGACCTCGTGGAGGACCGAACCGACCTAGGTTGAAAACTGGGCGGATGACCTGTGGATCGGAGTGAAAGGCTAATCAAACTCAGAGATATCTGGTTCTCCCCGAAATATATTTAGGTATAGCCTCACACGTTCAATTGCGGTTGTAGAGCACTGTTTGGCCTAGGGGGCCTACCAGCTTACCGAAGTCAGGCAAACTCCGAATGCCGCAATTCCAGAGTGTGGGAGTCAGAGTGCGGGGGATAAGCTTCGTGCTCGAAAGGGAAACAGCCCAGACCGTCGGCTAAGGCCCCTAAATCCATGCTAAGTGGGAAACGATGTCCGATTGCAGAGACAACCAGGATGTTGGCTTAGAAGCAGCCACCATTCAAAGAGTGCGTAACAGCTCACTGGTCAAGTGGTCGGGCGCGGACAATGTAACGGGGCTCAAGCATGGTGCCGAAGCCACGGACTTCGTCTTCGGACGGAGTGGTAGGGGAGCGTTCCCAGGCCGGCGAAGCGGCGGCGGAAGCCAGCCGTGGAGGCCTGGGAAGTGAGAATGCTGGCACGAGTAACGAAAGACGTGTGAGAAACACGTCCGCCGAATGCCCAAGGGTTCCTGAGTAAAGCTAATCTGCTCAGGGTTAGTCGGGACCTAAGCCGAGGCCGACAGGCGTAGGCGATGGACAACTGGTTGATATTCCAGTACCACGTCCCCACCGCTATCACCGATGGCGGGACGGGGTAGGTCAAGCCAACCCAGGCGATGGTCGACCTGGGGTAACCGCGTAGGGCGACCGATAGGGAAATCCGTCGGTCAGCAAGCCTGAGACGGGATGCCGAGCGCGTTCAGCGCGAAGTGGCCGCCACCATGCCTCCGAGAAAAGCGTCTAGGGAGGTGGGACGTGCCCGTACCAAAACCGACACAGGTGGGCAGGTAGAGAATACCAAGGCGATCGGAAGAACCCTCGAAAAGGAACTCGGCAAAATGGCCCCGTAACTTCGGGAGAAGGGGCGCCACGGTAGGGTGAGAAACCTTCGCGGTTTCGAGCCCGAGGTGGCCGCAGTGAAACGGCCCAAGCGACTGTTTACCAAAAACACAGGTCTCTGCGAAGTCGAAAGACGACGTATAGGGGCTGACGCCTGCCCGGTGCCGGAAGGTCACGAGGAGAGGTTAGCCTTCGGGCGAAGCTTCGAATCCAAGCCCCGGTAAACGGCGGCGGTAACTATAACCGTCCTAAGGTAGCGAAATTCCTTGTCGGGTAATGCACGAGCAATTGCCCGAGTCAGGAGTGATCCTGGCGGTACACCGGCTAATAACGGGGAAGCCCTCCTCGTAGGCGACGATTCAAGGACGTCGTAACAGCGAGAGGGTGATCCCGTGGGAAGTCGTCCCTCCCCGTGGAGGGATTGACCCCGTAACGACTGATCTGTGACACAATTTCGTCACGGTGAGATCGCATCTCCATCCGGCACATGCCGGATAATCCACGAGTGCGATCAGACGCCGGCCCTTGCCACAGTCGCGAGTTTCTCTCGGCATACATCTCCGGCTACGCCGACGGAGAAGGATGCTTCACCGTATCGATCTCACCGCGAGCGAAGCTGCTCGTCGGCTGGGAGGTGAGGCCAAGCTTCTCCGTCAGCCAGAACGGCGATCGAGCCGAGGTGCTTCATGCGATGGAGGCGTACTTCGGGTGCGGAAGCATCCGGCCCGACCGAAGCGACAAGACGCTGAAGTGGGAGACGCGACGACTCGACGATCTCGTCGAGCGCGTGATTCCGCACTTCGAGCGGTACCCGCTTCTGTCGGCGAAGAGGTACGACTTCCGTCGCTTCGCATCGATCTGCCGCCGGTTGATGGCAGAGCGGGCGCATCTGCGTCGCGACGGTCTCGAGCAGATCGTCGAGCTCGCATCCGGGATGAATCCCGGCGGGCGTCGGCGCTACGGCGCCGAAGCGATACTCGCGCGTTCGGTGTCAAGGTGAAGGGATAGTCTGCGCCTCCAGAAATGGAGGGTGAACGCGAAGTTCCGACCTGCACGAATGGCGTAACGACTTGGGCGCTGTCTCTTCGAGGGATCCGGTGAAACTGTAGTCTCGGTGAAGATGCCGAGTACCCGTGGTTGGACGGAAAGACCCCGTGAACCTTTACTACAGCTAGATGTTGGAGTTCGGGGTACGTTGTCCAGGATAGGTGGGAGGCTGTGAAGCCGGCACGCCAGTGTCGGTGGAGCCACCCTTGGGATACCACCCTTCGTAGTCTGGGCTTCTAACCCGCTGCCGTGATCCGGGGCGGGAACAGCATCTGGTGGGTAGTTTGACTGGGGCGGTCGCCTCCTAAAACGTAACGGAGGCGCGCAAAGGTTCCCTCAGCACGGTTGGAAATCGTGCGTAGAGCGTAATGGCATAAGGGAGCTTGACTGCGAGACCGACAGGTCGAGCAGGTGCGAAAGCAGGCCATAGTGATCCGGCGGTAACGAATGGAAGTGCCGTCGCTCAACGGATAAAAGGTACTCCGGGGATAACAGGCTTATCCTTCCCAAGAGTCCACATCGACGGAAGGGTTTGGCACCTCGATGTCGGCTCGTCGCATCCTGGGGCTGGAGTAGGTCCCAAGGGTTGGGCTGTTCGCCCATTAAAGCGGTACGCGAGCTGGGTTCAGAACGTCGTGAGACAGTTCGGTCCCTATCCACCATGGGCGTTGGAGGCTTGAGAGGAGTCGTCTCTAGTACGAGAGGACCGAGACGAACAGACCTCTGGTGTATCAGTCGTTCTGCCAAGAGCGCTGCTGATTAGCCACGTCTGGAGGGGATAACCGCTGAAAGCATCTAAGCGGGAAGCCCACCTCGAGATGAGGCCTCCCATCTCCTAGAGAGAGTAAGAGCCGTGGAAGACCACCACGTCGATAGGCGGGACGTGCACGCACAGCAATGTGTTCAGCGGACCCGTACTAATTGCTCGAGGTCTTGATTTGAAGAACTCGCTCGTAGCTATGGAGTTTTGAGGGTGCGGCGGACGACGCGCACGCTCCACAATTGGGCGGTCATAGCGACGGGGAAACACCTCTTCCCATTCCGAACAGAGAAGTTAAGCCCGTTAGCGCCGATGGTACTCGGAGCGCGAGCTCCCGGGAGAGTAGGACGCCGCCCATTTTCCTTCCGCGACGGGCCCCGCCGGGGCCCGTCGGCGTCGCTCGAAACTGCCTAGGTGGCGCGTAACGTCGCGCGCCAGTCGGGGTCGAGCTCGCGCAGGCGCCTGACGCGCTCGCCGACCGGCGGGTGCGAGTCGAAGAGCGCCGCGAGACCCTCCGAGGCGAACGGGTTCGTGGTATAGAGCGGCTCGGTGGTCGGGCTCGCCTCGAAGGAGACGAGCGTCATCGCCTGCTCGAGCCGGAGCAGGGCGTCGGCGAGGCCGTGCGGCGAGTCGCAGAGCTCGGCGGCGGCGCGGTCGGCGTGGAACTCGCGCTTGGGCGAGAGGAGCAGGTGCACGAAGGCGGCGGCGAGGGGGCCGAGCACGAAGAGGAGCGCGCGCTGCAGGAAGCCGCCGAGGCGCGAGGCCTCGACGAGCGCCGTCGCGACGACGACGGCGATCTCCTGCACGAGCACGTCGCGGTGGCGCAGGTGGGCGAGCTCGTGCGCGAGGATTCCCTCCAGCTCGGCGGGCGAGGCGACTCCAAGCAGGCCGACTGAGACGGCGATGCCGGAGCCGCCGCCGGCGCCGCGTCCCGAGGAGAGCGCGCGCGGGTAGCCGTCGGGGAGCAGGTACAGCCGCGGCTTCACGACGCCGGCGCGCGCGGCGAGGCGCTCGAGCGTCGAGTGGAGCGCGGGCGCTTCGGCCTGGAGCAGCTCCCGCGCCCGCAGCATGCCCATCACG
>CADDYW010000234.1 GCA_902810745.1 Chloroflexota bacterium
CGCCTTCACGGCGGACTGGATGTTCGGGATCCGCGCCCGCAGTGACGCGGGGTTCACCCTTGCTTCGCTGGCGACCATCACGACTCTCCCCTGGCTGTCGTACGCTTGAGCGTATCTTAGCAGACACCCCTCCAGATGCAGGTCCAAGGTCATGCTGGGCCCAGCGCGGGAACCAATCGACAGTTTTTGGGAAACCTTTCGGTGCTTTCTTCCGTCATCTTTATGTAAATCATATCGTGTCACCGGCTGGCCCCATCGATTTTCGGCAGGCGGGATTGCAGATCTTTATTCGAACATACATTCTCACTGGCTACAACCCCTGCGGCTGGTGGCGGTTCCGGTAGATCGGGGGATGGATGCGTATCGTGATCCTCGCCGACGATCCCCTCCTGGTCGAAGATCTGCCGCGGCGCCTGCGTGCCGACGGCCACCAGGTCTCGGTGCGCTCCGCGGTCGATGATCTCCCCGAGTGGCTGCTCGCCGAAGGGATCCACCTCGTCGTGCTCGACGCCGATCTCCTCCCGGGCCATCGTCTCCTCGACCTCTGCCGTACTCTCCACCAAGAGAGCAGCGCCCTGCTCCTCCTCCTCGGACGGACCGACTCGATCACCCAGCGGATCCAGGCGCTGGACGCCGGCGCCGACGATTACCTTCTCCGGCCGGTTGATCGTGACGAGGTGCGCGCGCACGTCTACGCCCTCCTCCGTCGGCATCCTCTCAGCACCTTGGCCGACGGTAGGGGGAGCGTGCGCGCCACGACCGCGCTGGTCCTGGATCTGGCGGGACAACGACTGCTGGGGGACAGAAAGGTGATCCCCTTGAGCGACCGCGAGTTTCGCCTGCTGGTCTACCTCGTTCGCCACGAGGGCGCGGTAGCGGCACAGGGTCGCGCCGCTCAGGACCAGACCGCGGGAATGCTCTGATGGACGCCGAAGCGATCATGACAGTATCGGCGGCGCTCATCGCGCTGACTCAGCTCGCCAAGTGGATCGGCGTCTCCGAGCGCTGGGCACCCCTCGCCGTCCTCGTCCTCTCGGCCCGCGGCGCCCTCCTCTGGGCCGTCACCCAGACGCACTTGGTTCGGGCGGATGCTTTCAGCTACTTCGCCGGCTGGATTCCGGTCGCCACCAGCGCCGCTGGCGTCTATGGCTTCATCCGGGCCGCCGCAAACCATCTCGCGTAGGTCCCACCCCCGCCGGACACCACCCAGCGCGAGACCTGACCCGACGCACGCTCCCTCTCCTTGTGGGTACTCCTCTGCCGACTGCGGTGTGGCTCTCGCGAGCGAACGCCAGGATTTCGCTCGTCGACGTCCCCGAGTGAGACGGCAATCCTTCCCTCCGGTCCAAAGCGCGAACCGCTTCCCCGAAAGTGTTGGAACTCTCCAACACCTTCTGCGCCAAGCGGACTCAAGGATCGTTGGAGACTTCGAACACTTTTCCCACACTTTTCCAATACCTTTTGCTGAGGATAGAGCCAGAGCGGAAACGCTCGGCGGCCAGGCGGAAGGGCCAAGGCCTTTGGCCCGGGCCACCATCGGGGGCTAGTCGGGGAGTAAGCCAGGGGAAATACCCTCGGGTCGAAACCAGGGCCACGGTTGGCTCCAGATGGACAGGGACCCTTTTCGAGCTGATGAGCAGACCAAAGCGAATAACTACGCAGGAGACTAACGATGCCAGTCAGTGGCCCATTTCGCGGCGTTCACCTTTCGCATGGCGGTGATTTGCGTTCCGTTGATTTGACCGCGCTCGGGAATTTCGGCCCGGGAGCTGCCGTGGCGCTCCTCAACGACGTATATGCCTACACGACAAGCGGAGCGAATCCAAACCTCTTCAATTGGCTGAAAAACAACCAGTCGAGCGTCGAAATCTTTCTCCGCTACTACCCGTGTCCCGTCGTGCCACTCAACACTCCCGGCTATCAGAACTACCCCAGCATCAGTGGTTCTGCTCAGTACATCTCCGCGTCAGCAGCCGCGCAGGACATCGTCAATCAAGTGAACGCGATCAAGGGACATGGTCTAACGAACTTTCGCGTCATCGTTGGTAACGAGCCCGAGATTGAGTGGGATACAACCGGTTCGGCGCAGTGGTATACCAGCTTCTGGCACGACGTCAACAACTACTTCATCGCGATCTACGACAACGTCGTCAATCTTGGGAGGCCTGTAGAGCTCTATCCGCCCGCGTTCATGCAGATAGCATTCGTCGCAATCACGAATCTCAACCCCAACGGTACCGTCGGACGCTCAGCCGTCTCGGCGAGCGGTCGGACAACCTTCACCGGCGCCGATACAGACTATGGTGCGTACTACGTCCAGAACCTACTCGATCACTACAACAATGGGGCCACGGTCGGGCGAATGATTGTACACAGCTACTTCTATCCCGGCTACCAGGCTAATCAGGTGATCGACAAGTTCCTGCCTGCATTCATCATGAACCGGGTGAACAGCGGGATGCCGGCCCGAGTGACAGAGTTCGGGTGGTATCCGGATGCCCTTAGTAACTGCCCAACTCCCATCTGCTGTCCGGCGAACCTCGACACGACCACGAGTTCGTGCGACGGCGCCCGGACCGGGATCAACGCCGCTGGCGATTACAACGACTACGTTCGGGTACAAGCGAAGCTCGGCGGCTACAACTTTTGGCTGCTGGCCGATCCAACCAACACCACGCCCGGTGCGGTGGCAGTCGACTCGTCTGGCAACATCCGTCCCTGGTTCAACCAGTTGATAAGCGACTACAACGCGTGAGTGATTCTGCTGCGGGGGACAGGAGGTGATACCGGGGTAGACTGCACAAGCCCCTCGACATCATACAGATCCCGAGTTGGTCAGGTCACACCGGCTCTGACACCCTTACCGTAAGGGTATCAGAGCCGGTGTGTTGCGATAACCATAGTGCGGCTGCGGAGCCGTGGGCCGATACCCAGCCGGGGAAGCCTCATGCCTTCGAGGTAAGAGTGCAGACTCGGCGTATAGAAGAGTGTGTGAGTTCAGCCTCTCCCTGTAACCCACAGCGGACGTAATCGTTGATTCACAAGGACACGCTTTGTTGTTCGCTTAGGTCTGGGTGCTTATGCATACGCTGGGAGAAAGGGGTGTTGGCCACCGCTACGCTGATCCCATGGCGACAAATCCTGCTCGTTCTTGACCGGAACCTTTGCCTGAGGCAGATATTATGCACTTTCCGTCCGTCCGTCGTAAGTTTGCTCTCCGTGTCGCTGTGGCAATCTTGATGACAGTTTCAATTTATCCCACCGCTCTTGCGAGCCCGAGCCCCTTGCCCTCATCCATGCCGACTGCAGGTGCATCAGAAGAGGCGCCGTCGATCTGCGCTGCGGCTGACCTCTCGGCTATCGCGCGGGTCGGCCTCATGGGCCCCCCACCTTCGAATGCCGCTCCTGACCGCGGCCCGACGCTGACCGGCGAAATCGTCTACACGAACACGTCGGCGCATGCCTGCACGCTCCAGGGCATCCCCACGGTGCAGGTCGTTGACGTGAACGGCTCTCTCCTCACCGTCACCGAACGCCCGGCCACGTCGGTTCCGCTGTCCGCCCTGTCGGCCGTGACACTTCAGCCGGGGGCGAAGGCCCTTACCTTCGTGAGTTGGAGCAATTTCTGCACGCAGCCTCCACCCCCGGGTCCCTACAGCTTGAAGGTGACCCTGCCGAATGCCGGGACACTCTCGGCGTCCTTCAGCACGGTGCCTCCGTTCGTCGCCGTTCCTCCTGGACCGCCCTGCAGAACACCCACAGCGGCCTCGACCATCGATGTCGAACCCTTCGTCCCCCAACCCCCGTCCGTGCCCCACGACAGCCGCTACTTTCCCCAGACGGGCTTTCGGATCGACAACGATACGATCTGGGACTACTTCAATCGCCGCGGCGGGGTGAACACCTTCGGCTATCCGGTCAGCCGGACCTTTCTCTTCCA
>CADDYW010000235.1 GCA_902810745.1 Chloroflexota bacterium
GGCAGCGGCAGACCAGATAGGAAAACGACCAGAACAAGAACCAGCTCCTCGGAATCAGCGGGACGGGTCGACGACTCTACGGCCGACCCGCACTCCCAAGCCGCGAACCGAGTAAACGCACCCCTCAGCCGTCCCGTCGCGACGTCGCAGGCGTGCTCGTGCCGTCGCTCGTCGCGGTCGTTCTCGGCGGCATCGCCGTCATGCGAGGCGCACTCGACCTCGCAGTGCGGCTCAGCATCTCCCACTTCCTCGTCGGAGCATTGCTCCTCGCGGCGCTGACCGGCCTCCCGAACGTCTACACCGCGGTACGGCTCGCCCGCGCCGGCCGTGGCCGCGCGGTCGTGAGCGAGACGCTCAACTCGAACACGCTCAACCTGATCGTCGGCGTCGCCGTGCCAGCGCTCGCGTTTGTCGTCGCCGCCGTAGTTCTCGTCTCCTAGCGTCGAGCGTCGCCGAGATCGATCGGGGCGACGCCTCTTTCCAGGTCGACCGACTTGCGCAGCGCGGTGGGCGTCTGAGTGAGGACGATCCCGAGCGTCGGCCACACGTGCCCTTCGATCAGGTATCCAGATCCTCGTACGCGTGGCGGATCTCGGAGAACGCTGCGTCTCCTACGCCGTCGGCGTGCTCATGCATTGGGCTCAGCCCTCGGCGGCAGCTTCGGGTGTGCTGTCCGGCTCGAGGATGAAGGTTTCGATCGAGAGGTCGGGGTTGACGTGTACTTGGGAGAGGAAGCCGATCACCTTGCGGCCGACGGCTTCTTCGACGGCGGCTGAGAACGCCTCGCGCATGGTGTCTTGGAATGCGATTCTTGTTTCGCGGACGGTGTCGAAGCGGCCGGCGTCGATCAGTGTGCGCTCGACAGGCGTATACACGTCTTCGAGGAAGCAGATGACGTAGTCGGATCCCATCACTGTGCGCGTGCGGGTCGGGCCGCGCCCGTAGTGTGTCCGGTGCAGGCCGGCGATCGCGTTCGAGATCGCTGCGGCGGCTTTGCCGCGGTCGCGCGGGCCGTGCGGTTGCCCTTCCATTTGGGGCCTCGTTTCGTTCCGCTCTTCGGGTATCGGCGCCCATCGGGAGGAAGAAGCGAAAAGGAAGCCACCTGGCGGGCGTTGGTGCAAAGCCAGGATATCCGTCTGTCGGGTGGTGAAACCGGGGTTGCGGTTTCGCGCCATTCCGGAATACGATTGCGGGTGGTGGGGGTGCGCCGGATTGGTGGCAGCCCCGCTAGCGAACCTGTAACGGTGAGCGGGAGGGGCCCTTGGAGCCCGGAACCGATCCGCCGGTCGATTGGAACGCCGACCGAGGAGGTCTGTTCAGATGTCCGCGCCACCACACGCCACGCACACACAGGGTCGAGCGAGAGCTGGTAGCGATGCCACCGGCGCGAGCGGTTCTCGCAGCCAAGCGCTCTTCCGCAACCTGAACGAACAGATTTTTCGGATTGCTGAGAGCTTCGCCGTCGACGAGCCGCTGGAGCTCTGCTGCGAGTGCGAGCTCGAGGACTGCTTCGCGCGCCTCTCCTGTTCCCACGAGCAGTACGAAGCGATCCGCCGCTTCCCGACGCGCTTTCTGCTCCGAGCCGACCACGTTGGACCGGACGACCGGATCGTCGAGGAGGCAGCGGGATTCGTCGTCGTCGAGAAGATCGGCGCTGCCGCCGAGACGGCGATCCTGCTCGACCCGCGCAAGACCGGAGCGAACGGGCGCCTATCATGAGCGCGACGCCGGCGACGAGACAGGTTGCGAGCGATCCCCCGCAGGTCGCGACGCAGCCGCGCTTGCTGTTCTTCTATTCGCCGACCTGCGGTGTCTCGCGCCGCGCGGAGGGGTTTCTCGCGCAGGTGCTGCAGCGGCGAGCGAATTACTCGACGTTTCGGCTTGTTCGGATCGACGTGGAGAAACGTCCGGATCTCGTCGAGCGGCTACGGGTCAGCGAGATTCCGACGCTGCTCGTCCTGGCAGACGGTCGCGTCTGCGGGCGGATCGTCAAACCAGCCGGTTGCGCCGAAATCTCGGAAAGCCTCTCGCCATGGCTGAAATAGCCCCGATCGCAAGCGACGCTGTCCCGGGCCTCGCGTACGCAGACGAGGCCAACCAGCCGGCGCTGTCCGGGTTCCGCTGCGATCGATGCGGCTACGGCGCGAGCTGTCGAAGCGCGCCCGAGCGCTGCCCGATGTGCGGCGGCTCCGACTGGCGCCTCGAGCGCCGACCGTCGTTCAGCCGCGATGCGGATACAGCGTTGTGGCGCGACCCGGAGTGCTGATGTCAGAACTCCCGCAGCCGTTCTTCGCGAAGCCCAGATCGGACAACCGTCACGTCGTGATCGAGCTAGGGGGCGAGTGCGACATGGCGACGCTCGAGCAGCTGAACGAGGTCCTGCGGGAAGCAACCGCCGTCCGTCCACGAGAGCTCGTGATCGACCTCGCGCAGGCGACGTTCATCGACTCGCTGACCCTCGGAGCCCTGACTGCTGCCGCCAAGCAGGTGCGTCAGCAAGGCGGCTCTTTCCGACTCGTTCGCGCCTCCGCTCCCGAGATCAAGAGAGCGCTCGCAGTAACCGGGCTCGAGGACTACCTCTGTCGTTAGCGAGTTCGATCGTGCGCTTCCGCTCGGTGCGATTTGCCCGTCTGCTCCGAGCCTGACCTAGCGCTCGGTTGCGATCAGGGCGAGTCCGGTTTCGTGATCGACGACCTTTCGCAGCGTCGCGGGGGTTTCGGTGAGGATGAGCTCGAGCGTGGGGCGTACGTGGCCGTTGAGCAGATGGCCGGCGCGCGCGTTGCCGCTGGAGTCCCCGACAACCGGGTGCGCGTACACCTCGGGCTCGTGGTCGCTCAGGGCGATGTCGCCGGCGAGCGTTGCGACTTCGACCTGCTCGTGAACGGGGATCTCGGCGTATTCCTTCCTCTGCCAGTCGAAGTATCCGAGCACGACTACTCCATGCTCGAACGAGTCCTCGACAGACGCCGCTGACCCTGATGCGGCGCCGGCACTCGCGCGCACCATTCGACGCTCGACCGTGCGCAGGTCGACTCAGGCGAACCGTCAAGCGCGATTACGAGACCGAGTCCCGGGTACCAGGACTCGAACTTCGAAACGAGGAGGAGCCGGTGGACTCTGGACAGTTCCTGAAACGAGTGAGCGAGCTGACGGGTTTCGATCGCGAGCGATCGGAGCTTCTCGTGCGGACGACGCTGGTGACGCTCGGGACGCGGATCGCGCCCGGCGAAGCAGACGACCTCGCCGCGCAACTTCCGGATTCGCTCGGTGCCGCACTCCAGCACGAGAGCGAGCCGTCTCGTTTCGGGCCGGACGAGTTCAAGCGTCGAGTCGCGCGGATCGTTCCGCTCGCGAACGACCAAGCGGCGGCGGCGATTCGGGCGGTCTTCACCGTGCTGGGGGAGGCGATCAGCGATGGTGAGCGTCGGCAGGTGCTGGCGCAGCTTGGCAGCGAATACGAGGCACTCGTCGGTATGCCGACGGGGCAGGCGGCCTCCACGTCCTAGCCGGTCATGCCTGCCCTCCACGAGCAGCTTGCCGGCGGCGTCCACCTCGGTCACGGTGACGAGGACATGGCCGCAACCCAGCTCGCGACCGCGGAGCCAGCTCGCCGATCGTGACGGAGTCGTCGTCGGTGTGGTCGACCTTCACTCCCTGGTCGGTCGTCAGCTGCCTGCCGTCGTGTCCGAGGTGGTCGAGGTCCAGGCCCTGGAGCTTCGGGTCTTCCGCCGCGTGCGTTCCTTGCTTCCGGTTGCCGCCGTTCACCTCGCGCCTCCGCGCCGCGCCTTGCCGTACACGAGCGCCGCTCCCACGGGGGCCGCTACGACGACTCCGGCGCTCCGCGGCCCGCGCCCGCAGTCGACCGGCGCGGGCGGATCGCGAGGGCCGCGG
>CADDYW010000236.1 GCA_902810745.1 Chloroflexota bacterium
GTCAGAACGATCCCCTGGATGAACGCTCGCTGGGCGACGAAGAAGATCACGATGATCGGAAAGATCATCATCGTCGACATCGCCATGAGCAGGTTGGTCGTATCTCGCTGGCCGATGGCGGCGCCCTTGAGCAGAACCACGCCCATCGCCAGTGTCCAGGTGTGGAAGTCATTCAGATAGATCAGCGGCGCCAGAAAGTCGTTCCAATGGTACAGGAAGCTGAAAATTCCGACGACGATCAGCGCGGGCGTCGAAAGTGGCAGGATGATCTTCCAGTAAATCGTGAGGTAGCCAGCCCCGTCGAGGAGCGCCGCTTCCTCGAGCTCGTCCGGAATCGTCAAGAAGAACTGGCGAAGCAGGAAGACGTTGAACGCGCCGCCGCCGAACCAGAACGGAACGATCAGCGGCAGGTAGGTGCCGAGCCAGCCGAACGCTTTGAACATGATGTACACCGGGATCAGCGTTACCGCGTAGGGCAGCATCAGCGTCGCGAGAAGCGCGGCGAACGTGGCATCGCGCCCCGGGAAGCGCAGGCGGGCGAATCCGTAGGCCGCGAGCGATGAGGTCAGGATCTGCCCGACCATCGCCGGAATGGTAATCACCAGGGTGTTGCGCGTGTAGAGCAGGAACGGTAGCTCTCGGATCACGGCCGGGTAGTTTTCCAGACGAATCGGGTTGGGGATCCAGACCGGTGGGAAGACGTAGATCTCGGCCGGCGATTTGAGCGACGACGTGACGAGCCAGAAGAACGGCGTGAGCATCAGCAGGGCGCCACCGCCAAGCACCAGATGAACCACGGCGCGTCCGACGATGCGATTGAGCGCCGTTCGCCGGGCTCGAACCGGCATGCCGGCGAGTGGAGTGGCCGCGGCGGACTGCATCTCGACTACCCCGTCTTCTTGCTTTCGTAGAACACCCAACGACCCTGGGTGCGGAAGGCGACCAGCGTCAGCAGGGTGATGATCAGGAAGAGTACCCAGGCCATGGCCGAGGCGTAGCCGTTCTTGAAGTTCTGGAAGGCATTGCGGTAGAGATAGAGAACGTACACCATGCCAGCGTTCTCCGGGCCGGCCGAGCCCGTGCTCGTGGTCGGATCGTTCGTGAATAGCGCGTAGACCAGCGTGAAGACCTGAAAGCTCTGGATGATGCCGATGACCAGATTGAAGAAGATGATCGGCGTCGTCATCGGTAGAGTCACGTGCCGAAAGCGGTGCCAGCGGCCGGCACCGTCTACCTCGGCTGCCTCGTAGAGGTGCTGCGGCACTCCCTGGAGGCCGGCGAGGAAGATCAGCACCGAGTTGCCAACTCCCCAGAGATGAATCAGCACGAGCGACGGCACGGTCCACTCCGGATCGACCAGCCAGCCCGGCGCCGGTAGCCCGAGCAGCCGCAGAGGATAGTTCACCGCCCCGAAGTCTCGGTTGAGCAGCCATCCCCAGAGCATCGCGTTGGCGACCGCCGGCACCAGCGACGGGAGATACCAGCAGGTGCGGTAGACGCTGATCCCGCGCACCCGTTGGTTCATGAGCAAAGCGATCGCGTAGGCGACGACGAGCGAGAGCGGGATCGAAAGCAGGCTGTAGTAGGTGGTGATTCCGAGCGACTTCCGATAGAGTGCGTCGCCGGTCGCCAGCTTCACGTAGTTGTCCAGGCCGATCCACTCCGGCGGATTGACGATGTCGTAGCGAGTGAAGCTGAGATAGAGCGACGTCAGAACCGGATAGACGCTGAAGATCAGGAGTCCGAGGATGGCTGGTGCGACGACCAGCCAGCCAAAGACCGCCTCGCGGAATCCCAGGCGACGATGCCAGCGAGCGCGCGTGGTCACGCCGGAGAGCGCGTGGCTCATCGAATCACCCCTTGCACGCCCTCGACGGTCACGATGTAGCCGGCTCGCCGGTCGAGAGAATCGTGTCCATCGTCTTTCCGACCTCGGCCGCGATGTCTTTGAACTGCTTCTTCCCTCGGAGCACGGCGTCGTACATCGGACCGAAGGCGTCGATCCAGTACTGGCGGTATCCCAGGTAGAAGGTCTGCTGCGCCTCGCCCGGCCACTTGAGCGTATCGCCGTTGTTCAATTCGTCGACGAAAACCTGGCGATATTCCTTCGCCGGGGGCTTCGGGTTGCTGATGAAGTAGTCCTGCAGATCGACGCGAGTGGGCTGAAGCAGACCAACGTCGGCGAGGAACTTCTGGCCGTCTTTGGAGAGCGACACCCAGTACAGCCACTCCCAGGTCTGGTCCTTGTGCTTGGAGAGCCGCGTCATGACCTGGCCGGAATACTGGCCGTAGGAGACCGGCGTCTTCTGCATCGGGAACGGAGCGACGCCCCAGTTCTTCACGACCTCGTTCACCCGCCCGACGAGCCAGACGCCGTTCTCCTCCATCGCCACGTTGCCCGAGCGGAAGTCAATCGGCTGTGTCTGCTTGTATTCGGGATTCGGTGCAACCTGGTGCTTGGCGCCCCAGTCCGCCAGCTTCTGGTAGCCCTCGATCGTCTCGGTCTTGGTCATCACCGGGCTGACCTTGCCGCTGTCGTCGATGATCTCGCCGCCAATCGTGTAGAACCAGTGCTCGTGGCCGTGGACGGTCGTCGGGTTGAATCCGTATTGCTTGATCTTCGACGGATCGAAGCCAGACTCGCCCGGGTGCTTGCCGTTGGTGTCCAGCGTCAGCTTGATCGCCTTCTCGAGCAGCTCATCCCAGGTCATGCGCTTCTTGGTGTCCGGAGGTGGAACGTTGGCTGCCTTGAACAGATCGAGGTTGAAGAACAAAGCCATCGCGCCGCTGTCGTACGCGACCGCGGTGCGGCGGTGGTCGTAGATCTCGGTGAGCCAGGCGCCTGGAATGTGATCGTCGTCCTTGAAGCGCTTGTCCGCCTTGAGATAGGGCTCGAGGTCTTCGATGACTTTCTTCTTCCAGCCCAGGCCACCGGTTCGGACGCTCGCGTCATGGTACGCATCGGGCGGGTTACCCGCGGCAACCTCGGTAAGAACCTTCTGGAAGTGGTCGCCGTTCGTATGGTCGTTCTTGACGCGGATGTTCGGATTCGCCTTCATGAACTCCTTGGCGAGGTCCTGGGCAATCTTCAGGAGATCGTTACCGCCTCGCGACTGGAAGCGAATCTCGACGACGCCACCGGATGCCGCCGGCTGCTGGGCAGGAGCCGCGCTCGCGGCGGTCGTTGGCTTGGAGGTCGCAGCCGGGGCAGACTCCGCCGCCGGTGAAGCCGGCGCCTGGGCTGGCGTGCCACAGGCCGCCAGCACCACCGCTGCGCCGAAACCTCCGGCCAGACCGAAGAATCCACGTCGGGTGAGGTGCCGATGAGATCTCATTGTTATCTCCCTCATTGTTCGTCGCTTGACGATTCCACTGAGCAATCGCGTTCGGACAATTTCAACGACGGGACGAGCGCACATCGAAGCCGATGTGCCGGGGAACCCTCGTCGTAGGGCCCCAGCGGCCCACGCGACGGACGACCAGTCTCAGCCGCCTCCTTTCCCGGTCGATTGGCGAATCACCAGGTGCGACGGGAACATCTCCTGGACCGGCGGCGAAACCCGCTGGTAGATCAGATCCAGAAGGATCGTCGTCGCGCGCGCAGCCATCTCTTCGATGGGCAGATGGATCGTCGTCAGCGGCGGATCCTGGTAGGCCGCGAACTCGGCGTCGTCACAGCCGACGACCGCCACGTCGTCTGGGATCCGAAGCCCGCGGTCGCGGATCGCGCGCATCGCGCCGATCGCCAGCAGGTCGTTGGTCGCGAAGATCGCGGTCGGCCGGTCCGAGGCCGGTAGGTCCAAGAGGGATTCCGCCGCGGCGTAGGCATCGTGCGCCCACGACGAGCCTGCGGCAGGGGCCTCGATACCGAG
>CADDYW010000237.1 GCA_902810745.1 Chloroflexota bacterium
TTATTCCGTTTGTGGTGGCCGGGAGTCTTCGGTTCGTTCCGGCGGATGCTCTGGACGGCCTTGAATTCACGCCGGACGAGATTGTGGCCCTCGTGGCTGAAAAGAAGCGCCAACTGTCTGCGCGACAAAGGGGGACGGGAACACATGAACACCTCAGCGTCCGGTGAGGCGGTCACAGCACACGTTCACGAGATTCTCCGCGCGCTGGCAGTTCTGTACACACCGGGGCAGGGTGTTGAGCTCCGGGCATTCCGCAAGCACGGTGCGATTGTCTCTGGGCTGTATGACGACCACGAGGCACTTGCCCGCGACGCAGCCACGGTATCTGCCGAGAATGACGCCGAGGTTGTGTACGTTACGCTCAATCCTGTACGGCCGTCTGCGGTCGAGGGGCTCGTCACAAACACCTTGGCGGGGGCTGCGCAGGGCACGCACGCACGCGACGACGATATTGCGCGCCGCCAGTGGCTGCCCATCGATATCGACACCGACCCGCACGAAGCGCCGGCCACAGAGGAGCAACACACCCGCGCACTAGCAACAGCGCACTCCATTCGAGACTGGCTTCGCTCAGACTACGGCGTCGAGGCCATCGTGGCTGATAGCGGGAACGGTGGCCATGTCCTGGTCCGGATTGATTTGCCCAACGACGACGCCTCCAAGCAGCTTGTGAAGCGCGTCCTTCAGGCCGTCGCCAAGAAGTATGGCACAGACGGCGTGTCCGTTGACACCAGCGTATTTAACGCAGCGCGGATGTGGAAACTGTATGGCACGCTCGTCCGCAAAGGCGACGAGGCGCCCGGGCGCCCCTACCGCGTGGCGCGTCTGCTCGACGTCCCCGAGGGGATGTCGCCCGTACCGCGCGAGGTACTGGAGCGCATCGCGGCCAGCGTACCAGATGAGGGCGACCTGTCTGCGCCGCGCCCGGCAAGCACCATCGCGCAGCTGCTGGAGGGCGTCGCTGAGGGAGGGAGGAACGTCGCGGCCACCAAAATTGTTGGCCATTTTCTCTCCCGGCGCGAAGACGAGAGTGTTATTTGGCAGGTGCTCGTCGGCTGGAACCAGAAGAACACGCCGCCGCTGCCCGAGGCGGAGCTCAGACGGACCTTCGAGTCGATCCTTCACCGGCACCGGGCCCGCCACGCGGGACCAGTGGTGCTGAGCGCGCGCGAACTCATGCGGATGGAGTTCCCCAAGCGCCCGCCAGTGATCCACCAGCTGCTTCCTGAGGGGCTGACATTGCTCGGCGCGCGGCCGAAGGCCGGCAAGAGTCTGTTAGCCCTTCGTGCGGCGGTAACGGCCGCGGCCGGGCGGCAGATGTGGCCGCTCCCCGGGACGCTCGCGCTGGCGAAGTACCAGACCACGTTTCAGGCACGGCGCGGCGAAGTGCTGTACATTCCGTACGAAGAAAGCGAACAGCTCGTGCATAAGCGTCTGCGCGCGCTGGATGTCCCAGAAGACGCAATTGACAACCTCGACTTTGGATATAACTGGCCACAGGCTGACGACGGCGGCCTTGAAGCCCTCGAGGCCTGGTTGGACGAGCACCCGCAGGCAGCCCTCATTGTGATTGATCACGCGCTGTCGTTCTTCGGCGAGGTGGAACAGCGGGGCGGCGTCGTGCAGCACGACTATCGCCAGATGAAGCAGCTGGCCGATGTGGCACGCGAGCGCGGCGTTGCCATTCTGCTGCTGATCCACTTAACGAAGGCGGCGATGAAAAATATTCGCCACGGGGGTGATGTGTTCGACTACTTTCTGAACACCACGGGCACGACAGCGGCCGCCGATATGCTGTGGGCGCTCGTGCGGCGGGATGGGGACGAGCCAACGACACTCGCAGAGTTCTCGATCCGCGCGCGCGATAGCGCCGACCGTACGTACACGCTGCGCATGGAGATCGTGCGCGGGGCAGACGAAACGGAGACGACCGCGACCTGGATGATTGAAAGCGAAGCGCCACTGCCTCGAATCACCGATGCGCAGAAGGACGTGCTGGAACTCTACCACAGTGCCGAGCGCCCGCTCAGCCGGGCCGAGGTGAATGCCCTCGCCAAGCAGGAGCTCGATAAGGCCGATGTTTCGTCAACAGTACAAGAACTTCGCAAGAAGGGGCTGCTGCTCCATGAGGGCAAGAAGGATTTCCTCTCCGAGCTCGGACGGCGCTTCTTTGCCGACGGCAGCGCGAAGGCCGCAGGAAATGGTGACGTCAATGAACTGTGAAGCAGACGGTGAAAACCAATGGAGGGGATTGTGTGAATTACCGCCACATGACAACGTCGGAACTCCAGCAAGAAGTCGCTAGGCTCTCAGATTTGGTCCCTCGGGTTCGGGTTCGGCTCAACGCCGCGCAACAGCTCCTCGCTCAGCTAACTGATCCGGAGGAACGCACCGCCTGTGAGGACGCCATCGCGGATGCTGAGGAAGGCATTGAAGTGCTCCAGGCTGAGCTGCGCGCTGCGCAGGCCGAGGCGGCGCGACGTGCTCGAGCGGAGCGGCAACGGGTCGTGGCGGCCCGCGTGGCTGCGATGATCAACGAGCGCGGCGGCGACGAGCAGGGCGGCATCACTCTGCCGCGAGCCTAGTCGTCCGCACGCGCCACCCTCGCCACGGGGCCGCCGTGGTGGAGTAGTGGAATCAGCCATGCCCCCCGCGGACGACCCACGACCCCAGCGTCCTGGCCGCGATGCCCGTGGCCGCTTCCTCCCCGGGTGCGAAACCGACGACCGCTGTAACCGCCGCCGCTACCCGCGCCGACGCGGATTCCAGTACCGCGCGCGGTTTGTTCGGTGCCGCCAGTGTGGGCGCGTGTTTTCGACGCGGTCCTGGAAAGCGAAGTTCTGCTCGAAGGCATGCGCCGCGCGCTTCTACGCGCCACCGAAGAAAGGACCACGGGGAGCACCGCGCCTGACCAAGGCCGAGTGCGCGCTGCTTGAGATCGTCGAGCGCCCGCACCGGCAGACCTTTCAGTGGTGGCTTCGGACCCCAGGGTTCGGCCTGGTCATTCCGCTGTCGGCAGCCCTGGCCGAGGCGCTGCACCAGGCCTTCCCGCTGCTGCAGGAGGTCTCGCGACGCGACGACCAGGTCGGGGGGGTGGACGACGTTCCGCCGATGATGGTTGTGCTCCACGACATTCTGCTCGGAGCGCTCCGCCGGGAGCGGGAGCGTGCGCGCACGACGCCGACTGCAGCGGGGCGCTCCGCAGACCCGGCGCCGCAGGAGGGAACCAATGGCCAGGGGGTCTCGTAGCGAACAGAGGAGTGCAGACCCCGACCTCGCCAGGCGCGCGGCCGAAGAGTTGCGGTTCAGTCTGGATCGACTGCACGAACTCGCTGACGACGAGAATGCGCTGGTGCGGGTGCGGGCGGCCGAGGCCTTGGCGAAACTGGCCGTGAGAACTGGCGCGGCGGCACCCGAGCCGCGCAACGAGACGCTCACACCGGAGCAGGCCCTCGCGTTGTTTCGAGACCTCGTGAAAACACTGCTCGAAGAAGGCCACGCGGCCACATCACTCCAGAAGATCATCCGCGAGACGGCGGCAGCACTCCCTCGCCGGGGCGCCTCCTAGGCGGCACCGGGGCGCCCCCCAGGGAGACGAGGTCCGGCCCTTTTAGGCCGGGTCTCGTTTTTCTTTCCCCTGCGGGGGACGGTCGCTGCCCGCCAGGGTTCGACACGCCGATGCCACAGACAGGAGCGTCCGACGCCCCTGTGGGCGCCCTCGGCGCCGCGCGGCGGCGGAATGGAGGGGGCCACCTCGGCGCACGCTGCCGCCAGGGGGAACCGAACCACCGGGGGGGCTGCGGCACGCGCGGGGGGATGTGCTCCCGTGCTCATCCC
>CADDYW010000238.1 GCA_902810745.1 Chloroflexota bacterium
CGACTCCGTCGCGGAAGGAGGCTACGAGTCCGGCATGACGATCTTTGCGCCAGAAGCCGGCCGCGAGCTGGCCGATGCCGCGGCGCGCCTGGCGAGTGACGTAGGCAAGGATTGATGGACCTCAGCCCACTCTCTATCTCCGGTGGAGAGGGGTGCAAGCGCGTGAAGCGTCACGACGTTACGTGGAGTTGAGGGAGGAGATAATGGATTCGCGTTCACTGACCACACATCGGCTCAATCGACGGCACATGCTCTCGGCCGGGCTCGCGCTCGCCGGAGGTGCAGTCGTTGTTGCGTGCTCGTCGGCACCGCCGGCCTCGCCGACCACGGCGCCTACTGCGCCCGCGGCAAATACTCCGGCTCCCGCGCCAACCCATGCCGCTGCCGCACCAACGACGGCTGCCGCTGCCCCGGCCGCGACGCCCACCGCTCAGCCAGCTGCCCAGGCTCAGCCAGCCAAGGGTGGGACGGTGACCGTGAGTTTCTGGGGCCACAACCACGAGCCGCGAGTCAAGCTTGACAAACAGCTGTTCGCAGAGTGGGCCACCAAGGAGCCGTCGATCAAGATCGACTACAATGTCGTACCGGATCAGTACGAGGTCAAGCTTACCGCAGCCATGGCCGCGGGCGAAGGCCCCGACATGTACAACCTCACCAGCTCGTATAACTACTCTTTTATGGCCAAGGGCTTCGCCGCGGAGGTGGACCCGACACCCTGGGGCCTTCCGAACGCGAGCGCCTTTGAAAACCTCTATGTCCAGGGCACGCTCGACGGCTGCAAGTACCAGGGGAAGCTCTACGGCATCCCATCAGAGGTGTCGAACTATGCCCCACTGGTAAATAAGGCAGACCTGGCAACGGTGGGCATCAACCTGACCTCGACCTCCCCGGAGACGAAGTGGGACAACTTCCCAAGGACGTGGGAAGAAATGATCGACGTCGCCAGCAAGCTGACCAAGCGGCAGGGGGATACGCTTACCCATCGCGGCTTTGATTTTACCTACATGACCAAGCAAGGGCGCTGGACGTCGCCACTGCTCACCTTCCTTGGCATGGCGTACCAGCTAGGTGGCACACCGTTGAGCGAAGATCTGAAGCAAGCGCAGATCAACACCGAGCCGTTCGTGCGATCACTCCAGTTCCAGTATGACTGGATCTACACGCACAAGCTGGGTAGCCCGGCGCTCCTCGGCTCGAACCAGGCGTTCGCCCAAGGAGAGAACTCGATGACGCTGCTTGGCTTCTGGGCGTTCTCGAGTCTTCAGGGGCAATACCAGAAAGTCTATCCTAACGCGGCGGCCGCGCCGTTCCCCCAGTTCAAAGATGCCAAGCAGCACTCCGGAGCGGTCCTCTACGGCTACGATTGGATGGTGAGCCCGAAGGCAGGCGCCGACAAGATGCTAGCGGCCTGGAAGACGATCAAGTTTCTCTCGGATCACCCGGCCGATTATCTCAAAGACGCTGGACTACTCCAGCCGCAGAAGAAGCTCCTGGACGATCCGGTCTACAAGTCTCTGACCTTTATCGATGTCTTCCTCAAGGATGCCGCCGGCACCCCCTTCACCATTCGCCACGTGAACGGAATCGAGATCTCCGACGCGATCATCCGCGGCCTTGAGCGGACAACCCAGCAGAAGATGCCGCCGAAGCAGAGCCTCGACCAGGCTAAGAAGGAGGTCGACGACATCATCGCGAAGGGCTAATCTAGCGGGCTGGCAGGGAAATTTCGAACGTGGGGGCCTGGGAGGTTGGCACGGCGAAGATGCGAAGCACTTCTAGCCAGTGACTCTCCCTTCGCGGTGGTCGACCTACAGACACACCCCCTGCGTACCCCGCCAAGCCTCGGGATTCCTCGTGCTGTAGGGCAGAAGGAGAGATGAGCGTGCGCTTGACGATGACCGCGAAGCGCGAGATCTGGGGCGCCCTTTTCATTTTTCCGGCCATGGTCTGGATACTGGTCTTTAACATCTACCCGATGCTCAACGCGTTCTACCTCAGTCTGACCCGCTACGATCTGCTGCGCCCCCCCGAGTTCATCGGATTTGAAAATTACGCTGCGCTCTTCAGCGACGAGCGGTTCTGGCTCGTCTTTCGCAACACCTTCGCCTACGCCTTCGGTCGAGGCATTCCACTGGTCCTGCTCGCCTTGCTCATCGCACTGATCTTGAGCAGACCTTTCCCGTTCTGTGACCTTTACCGCACACTCTACTTTACGCCGGTCGTCCTGTCTGGCGTCGTCGTCTCGATCGTCTGGGCGTTGCTCTACAGTCCAACCGGCCTCGTCAACCAGATCATCGGCATCTTTACCAATGGCGCGCCGGTCTACTGGCTAACCCAAGCGGAGACCGCTCCGCTTGCCATCATCATCATGGCAGTATGGCAGTCGGCTGGTTTCTACATGATCGTCTTCATCGCCGGGCTTCAAGGGATTCCGGCGGAGTTCTACGAGGCTGCAGCGATCGACGGCGCGACTGGCTGGCAGCGCTTTCGACACATCACCGTTCCCCTGCTCCAGCCGGCGACACTGTTCGTCACTGTGATCTGCCTGATCAACGGTTTCCAGGCCTTCACCTATCAGTTCGTCATGACGAATGGTGGCCCGAGCGACGCCACGAACGTGCTATCCCTGCTCATCTACCAGACCGGCTTACAGTACCTGAAGATGGGCCTGGCGGCCGCGATGTCACTGGTCCTGTTCGCGGCGATCTTGCTTCTCACGCTGGTCCAGCTTCGAATCAGTCGGAGCGAGGACATATCGTACACCTGAGCGCGAGGTGACCATGAGCGAGTCGTACATCGCAGCGCAAGCCACCAGGACCCGCAAAGCAAGCCCTATTGGGCGCCTACTCGCGCGCGCGCTTGCTTCGGGAGCATTCTACGCGCTGATCAGTGTGGGTGCGCTTGGCATGGTCCTTCCGATGATCTGGATGGTCACTACCTCGTTCAAAGATGAGCAAGCCGTCTTCAGCGTCCCAATCCAGTGGATTCCAATTCCCTTTCACCCAGAGAACTACGCGCGAGCATACGGCTTCGTCCCGTGGGCGCAATATTACTTCAACAGCATCTTCGTCGCGATCGCCCACGTCGTGCTCGCGTTGATCTTCTGCTCCCTGGCGGGGTTCGGCTTTGCTCGCTACCGTTTTCCCGGCCGGACCGTCTGCTTTGTGATCGTCCTCAGCACGTTGATGATCCCGTTCCAGGTGATTATGGTGCCGCTGTTCATCGTGACGAAACAGCTCGGATGGTTGAACACGTACGCGGGTCTGATCATTCCGGGGGCAGTTGGCGCTTTTGGCATCTTCATGATGCGCCAGTTCATGCTCACGCTGCCGGACGAACTTTTCGCAGCAGCGCGTATCGACGGGGCAAGCGAGCCAGGGCTGTTCTTGAGTATCGCCTTGCCGCTCGCTAAGCCGGCACTCGCCGCGCTAGCGATCTTTACATTTACGGGAAGCTGGGACAGTCTGCTCTGGCCGCTGATCGTGACGACCAAGGTCAATCTGCGGACGTTGCCCCTGGGACTGGCGCTCTTCAACAGCGAGTACGGGAACGATTACACTGGCCTGATGGCCGCGACGACCGCGGCGACGGTACCGGTCATCGTGCTCTTTGTCCTGCTTCAGAAGCAGTTCGTCGAGGGGATCGTCATGACCGGCCTGAAGGCGTGATCGAGTCGCGGGGCGCCCCCGGTCTGACCTGCAGGATGATCAGCGCGATCAGGGTCAGCGTTGCCAGCGCTTCGAGCAACGTCGACGCGACGTTCTGCGCATAGGAGATCAACGGAGAGGCGAGCAGAACCGGTAGCGCCTGGAGCGCGTCA
>CADDYW010000239.1 GCA_902810745.1 Chloroflexota bacterium
CGCGGGCTGCACCGCCTCCAGTGACAGTGAGCCGAGCAGCACGCCCGACGCCTCCACCAGCAACCCTAGTCGTTCTTCGACGCTTCGGTGGAGATTGAGATTAACTTCGGCCTGGGCCCGCGCCTCCTGCTCCCTTATCAAAAGCTGTTCGCGCTCCCGGGCTAAGCGCCGCTGCTCGTCCACGTCCGTGTTCGTCCCGAACCAGCGCACGACACGTTCTTGAGAATCCCGGAGCGGGTTGACCCTCGTCAGGAACCAGCGGTACACGCCATCGGCGCCTTTGAGCGGGAATTCCATCTCGAACGGCTCGCCGGTCTCAAGTGACGCTTTCCATCTTTCCGTCACCTCCGCCAGCATCTCTGGGTCGTGCACGGACTGCCAGCCCCAGCCCTCCATCTGCTCAGGCGTGGTGCCCGTATATTCATACCAGCGCTGGTTGTACCAGAAGATGTGCCCGTCGGCTTCGGCCATCCAGACCAATTGAGGGACGGCGTCGGCGAGGGTGCGTAACTGCGCCTCGCTCTCCTGCAGGCGCTTTTCCATCTGCTTGCGGTCGGTGATGTCGAGCGACAGATAGAGCACCGAACGTGGCCGGCCGTCCTGACCCGGCAGCGCCGTCCAGGTGACCAGGAGGTGGCGCCGCCCGGTGAGGAGTTCGATCTCGATTTCGTCTGTTATGCTGGTGCCCGTCGCGTACACACGATCCAGGATAGGCCCCACGACCGTGTCGGCTTCGGGCACGACTTCCGCGTGAGGGCGGCCGATGAACTGCTCTTCCGAAAGCCCCGTGATTTCGCACGTCACCCGGTTGACGAGCACGAACCTGTGGTCGGGGCCTTCCATCAGGCCGATGGCGATGGGCGCGCCTTCCAGCACGAGGCGATTGAGGTCCCGCTGCATCTCCGCCGCCGACCGCGTCGCCTGCTCGCGGGAAAGTAGCTCCTCAAGCTCTCTTTTAGACTTCTGTAGCTCCTCCTCGGCGCGCTTGCGCTCGGTGATGTCGCGCGTGAAGCAGCGCGTGTGGACGAACTTGTCCCCATCCCACATCACGTTCGAGTTGATGAGCACGTGGCGGACCGCGCCGTCCTTACACCTGAGGCGCGCCTCGTAGTCGTGCAGCGTCTCTTTATTCTTCAGCCGGCGAAGGATGTCGCTGATCACTTCATTGTCGGCGTGAAATTCCGTGATGTTGCGCCCGATGTACTCTTCGCGGGTGTAGCCCAGGAGGTCGAGTTCCGCCTGGTTCGCCCACAGGATCGTTCCGTCTGCGCCGACCCAGTGCAGGCCCATAGAGGCGTTCTCAATAAAGTCGGCCAGTTCACGCTCGCGCCGGCGCAACTCCTCCAGAGTATTTAACTCTTCAAGAGAGCGCTCGGGAATCACATCGTTTGTCGCCATCAGGATTATTCGACCCTTGGGTTTCGGTACAAGAGAGGTAGGGCGGGGGAATTGACCAAACTTCTCGATAAATGGGGGGTGTTCATTATACGAGGTGACGCGGGGATGTACATCATAAATATCAGAACTCGGAGAGAAATTATTCCGGGCGTAGGACGTGAGCACGGCCTCCGGCGGCGCTTTTTACTACCAATAGCCTACGGCTAAATCTCGGAAACCGGACCCCTGAGGTGGTCTCATGAAAGATATAACTGTCGGGGTTACACGGCGGTGATACCAGAACAGGGACAGCCGCTCACTTCTCGCGGGCTCTCGGACTGCGCGGCTCGCGCTTCACGCCTTCTTTGGAGATGGCTTCCGGCATCGCTTCGTGGAAGTAGTTGTAGGCTTCAAGCCCGCCTGCCGCTTCCGATTCAGTTGTCGGGCGAACGGCGAAAAATTATCGGCGGACGGTGAGAGCGTCTTTCAGACAAGTTGTGTAAAGAGGGGAGCGTTTTGAGAACCGTGTCTTCCAGCTATCGTCGGAGGGGGCGACGCCGTACCTGATGGTGTCCCTGCCGTGTCGCGCGTTGATCTCGTCCACGGCGCGCATCAGGCGGCGCGAGCGCTCGAACTGTGAATCACCGTAGAGCCGCCTCGAGAGCTGATCGGCGGGCACGAGGTGGTTCAAGAGCACGCCGGCCTTCTTGTACCTGTAGCCGGGGCGGAATATCTTCTCCACCCCTTTGAGCGCCCACTCCAACAGCTCCTCTGTAGTGTCGGTGGCCTGAGCCAACTCATAAGTCACGGCGTTGCTGTACTGCGGCTCCTGACTGAATCGGTTGGTGTTGATGAAGACCGTCACGACGCCCGCGGCGAGGCGGTAGCGCCTGAGTCTCTCGGCCGCGATGGACAGGTAGCGGCCGACGGCCTCGCGCATTTGTTCGAGGGACTCGACCACACTACCGAAAGAGCGCGAGCAGGTGATGGTCTTTCTGGCCTGCGGGCACTGCTCCAGGGGCAGACACCTCACGCCGCGCAACTCTTCGACGATGCGCGCGCCGACCACGGTCATCCGCTGGCGGATCCACCGACGGTCCGCGTCGCGGAGCTTGCGGGCCGTCGTAATCCCCGCGGCCTTGAGGAGCTTGGAGTAGGCGGGACCTACGCCCCAGACCTCTTCCACGGGGGTCTCTTCGAGCACCTGCGCCTGGTCTGAAGGGTCGGTCAGGTCAAGCACGCCCTGCGTCGCCTCCGGGCTCTTCTTGGAGAATCGCTGCGCCACTTTCGCGAGCGTCTTGGTCTGGGAGATGCCGATGGAAGTGGGGATGCCAGTCCATCGGTAGACCTTCTCCCTGATCTCCCTGCCGTAATCCAGGAACGACTGACGCGGGCGCGCGTCGAGCCCGAGAAAAGCCTCATCAATCGAATAGACCTCAACCTCGGGCGAGAACTCGTGCAGGGCCTCCATCACGCGCAAACTCATGTCGCCGTAGAGGGCGTAGTTGGAGCTGAAGACGGCGACGTCGTGCGCGTCGACGACCTGCTCGACGCGAAAGATCGGCGTCCCCATCTTCAGCTCCGGGATCTGTTTGACCTCGGGGCTTCTGGCGATGATGCAGCCGTCGTTGTTCGAGAGCACGACGACCGGGCGGCGCACGAGCGAAGCGTTGAATACGCGCTCGCAGGAGACGTAAAACGAGACGCAGTCTACTAACGCGATGGCTGACGTGGCGGCATTCATCATTCCGTCCTTCAGAGGAAGTCAATCGCGTTCATCACGCGGCCCCACACCTCGAAGTCCATCTCCTCGGTGATCTGAATCGGCGCGTAAGCCGGATTCTCCGAGAGCAGCCAGATCTGCCCGTCCTGCTCAAGATGAAGACGCTTGACCATGAAGTCGGTGCCGATGCGCACGATGACGATGCTGCCCTCGGTGGCTTCGACCATCCGGTCCACGATCAATAGTGCCCCTTCGTGGATACGCGGCTCCATCGAGTCGCCTTCTACCCTGATGTAAAAGGTGGCCAGCGGGTGCTTCACGAGGTCGCGATTGAGATCGATTCGCCCTTCGACATAATCCTGAGCCGGAGAAGGGAATCCGGCGGGGACTCGGCAGGCGACGAGCGGTCGCGACAACCTAGTTGAGCGTGAAGGTAGATAGACCCCTATGATCTCCATGAAACAAGCTCCGAAAATGGCTCGTATTAAAGATGCAACATCGTATAACATACAACACAGCGTTCGAGCTATACTTTTCCGGAAAGAGAGGGTTTTAGAGATGTGCGGACGATTCACCCTGAGGACGCCAAAAGATAGGGTCAAACGAGAGTTTCAGCTTCAGGAGGAGCCCGTCGTCGAGGCACGCTTCAACATCGCGCCGACTCAAAGCATC
>CADDYW010000240.1 GCA_902810745.1 Chloroflexota bacterium
GCCAAACCGGATCTACCAGTACCGCATTACCGCCCATAATGCCTTCGGCGATTCTCTGCCACAGACGGTCACGGTGTATCCGCAGCAGCCAACACCGGCAAGCATTGTCTTTACGCGCGCGAGGTTGATCCCGCCTTCCACCTATGGGGCGTATATCACGGTGGGCAAAAGCCTGGCTGTCGGAGCGCAGGTAAGGGACCAATACAATCAGCCGATAACAGGGGCTGCCATAACGTATACGAGTGATAATCCCGCCGTTGCTGGAGTGGATAACAACGGAACGGTCAACGGGTTATCGGAGGGAAAGACGACCATCACCGCCACCTACCGGGATGTGTCCGCGAAACTGATTGTCGTGGTCGCCCGGCTCAAGTCGGTGCTTGTCGTACCGGACCAGGCGGACTTGAAGGTGGGCGAGCGCGTCTACCTCCGCATGACCGGCATGTTCTCCGACGGCTTGACCGAAGCGGTCGGGATAATCCCGTTCTATATCAGCAGAAACCCGACGGTGAGCTACAGCAGCAGCCATGCGAATGTGGCGGACGTGGTGCCGGATGACAAGTTCTGGTTTCCGTATATCGCAGCCAAGGAGACTGGCGCGACCACCATCACCGCGATAGTCACGGTCGATGGTATCACCGTGGAATCGAATCCCATCACGGTGAATGTGAGGGGATAACGTCCAGGCGGCGGATTGAAGCGATTTCAGCCCAGAGCCTCCGAAGGAGCGATTTTTCGGAGGCTCTGGCGGTGTTTGTCGGTAAACATAAAAACAACGGGAAGATTGGAGAAACACGATACGGGTGGAGGTACCATGACCGCATCGTGTGGTATCCGCCGCGCTCGCATCTTTGGTGGCCCCAGCTCCTTGAATGAGACAGCGTCTTCATTCCGGATGGGATCATCGCAGCTACTGGAGGCGAGCACGTGATTTCACCCGGTGCTCAGGTGATCGACGCCGCTGGACAGACCCTCCTGCCCGGAAGGGCGAAACAGACGAAAGAAACCAAAGGTGGATGAAGACGTTCCTTGATAGCAGGCTACATAGCCGCCTGTCTGGCCACAGGGAGAGATCGCCTTCGCCCGCCAGATGGGCCGGTTTACGCATGGACAGATAACTGCCGCTCAGGCCCCCAACCAAGCAAAGGAGGATGCCAATGAGGTCACGTTCAAGGCCTGATGTCCCCTCCCGTCCCATCGCAGCCGGGGCTCCTTCAGGTCTCCGGTTTCCTGAACGGGCGCGAATCGATCTGGCGGGCGAATGGACGTTCGAACCTCTCGCCCGGCTGGTGCTCGAGGAGGGCGGCTCCCTCCGCGAGGAGATGACAGGCCTGCCTGCGGGTGGGACCATGGCGATCCCAGCGAACTGGCATCTCTCGGGACTCAAGGACTTCCACGGTCGCGTCCGGTTCCGCCGCGAGTTCGTACTTGACCCGGGCGCGCACGCGCGGCCCACCTGGCTGTGCTTCCGGGGGGTGGACTACTTCGCGGACGTTGCCCTCAACGGGCAATATCTCGGCAGGCACGAGGGCTACTTCGAACCTTTCGAAGTCGAGGTCACGGGGCTGCTCCTGGCAGGGAAGAACGTCCTGGAGGTAACCGTCGACGCTCCTCACGAGGAGCCCCGCACGCTGTGGCCCTACCGCCGCCGGCAGATCAAAGGAATCCTGAATCACTGGCTCCCCCTCGAGCGCCAGATGGAGTCCACGGGCGGTATTTGGGGCGCGGTCTACCTGGAGCAGCGCCCGGAAATCCAGATTCGCGCGGTGCGCTACACCGCCTGGCTGACGCCGAGAACCGCGACCAATCCGATGGCCGGACCGTGGGGGGAGGCGGCGGAGGAGGAGGTCCCCGGCCGTCGGGCGCGCCTCCTGGCCGAGGTGGAGTTCTGGTGCCGGCAGGCCGGGCCGGTGGAGCTCGAGGTGGCGGTGGGGTCGGTGAGATCGGCGCTGGCGACGATGGCGGAAGCGGGACTGAACCGGCAGAACCTCGTGCTTACCCTCGAAGATCCGCGGCTCTGGTGGCCGTGGGATCTCGGAACGCCGCACCTCTACAGTGCCAGGACCGTCATCCGTCGGGGAGACGAGTCCGACGCGTGCGAGGCGAAGGTGGGAGTTCGCGAGGTCCAGTTCGATCGGTCACGCGGCGAATGGCGGATCAACGGCGAGCGATTCTTTCTCAGGGGCACCAACGTCATCCCCGATAAGTGGCTTGCACACTACAGCGCCGATCAGATCGCCGAAGACATCCGGCTCCTGCGCGCTGCGCATGTGAACGGCGTACGAGTCTGCGTGCACGTGACGCGAGACGAGTTCTACACTGCCTGTGATGAGGCAGGCATCCTTGTTTGGCAGGATTTTCCCCTGCAGTGGCAGTACGCGCTCGACGACGCCTTGGTCGCCGAGGCCATCCGCCAGATCAGGGCGATGATCCGGCACCTGTACAATCACCCGAGCATTGGGCTATGGACGTGCCAGAACGAGCCAGAGATCCCCAACCGCCGGGGATTGGACCCGATCCTCGGGACCGTCGCCCGCGCGGCGGACTCGTCGCGCTACGTCTCCGAGGCCAGCGAGTTCCGCGAGCACGCCTACCCCGGTTGGTACTGGGCCGAGATGCGAGATTTCGTGCTGCTTCCCGGATCTCCGGTCGTCTCCGAGTTCGGCGCACAGGCCCTCCCCTCGACGGAGGAGGTACGGGCGCTCGTGGGGGACGCGTGGCCACCACGGGGGCCCGCGTGGGTCGAGCACGGATTCGAGCCGACGATGACCTTGGACACGGCCGGGATCGCTCTGGGGAAGAGTCTCGAGGAGTTTGTCGAGCGTAGCCAGGCATACCAGGCCCGGCTCATCCAGTTCGCCGTCGAGCGGTACCGGCGGGCCAAGTACGACAAGCTGGGCGGCTTCTTCCACTTCATGTTCATGGACGGCTGGCCGACCATCGGCTGGTCAGTGCTCAGCTACGCGCGTGTCCCGAAGAAGGGCTACTGGGCGCTACAGCGGGCGTTCCAACCGGTTCTTGCCTGCACAGACCCGACCCGGACCAAGCTGAGCGCACAGCCGGATGCGTGGCGCGTTCCGCTGGTCAGAGAGGTGTGGGTGGTCAACGACACCCACGATCCGCTCCTGGGGTGCCGCGTATCGGTTGAGCTGCGTGTCCCAGGCGGGCACCTGGATCTGGGCGAGGTCACGCTCGATGTGCCTGCAGACGGCGTGGGCTATGCCGTGCTCCCGAGGAGGTGGAACCCACCGAGGGAGCTTGCAGCGCTCACGCCCGGGACGTATGATCTGACCCTGACGGTCTGGTCGTCAGACAAACGCCGGCTGAGTGAAAACATCTACGAGGTGCTGATCCATTCCGTCGATGTGGACTTCACCGATTGCAAACGTTGACTCCGAGAGCAGATGGCCTACCAGAAGGCGGCCGCACAAGGAGGGAAGCTTCATGATGAAGGGGGAATAGCAATGAGGGTCATCCAAGCTGACTGATAGTACTGTCTGGCTATCCGGACGGCCGTCCCGTTGGCACGGGGAGGGCGCCTGAGACCGAGGGCGACTTCGTATCTCTTTGTCTGTCCCCAGCTGCTGTGGGGCCGCCCCGGCGAGGCCGCGGTCGTTGCTGAGGATTTCACTGCTGCTCGGCCCGCCCGTTCAGGTGATTTGACGCGCGTGTCCTTCCTGCGCGACCGTATTCCAGTTCCCGTGTCGTCGGAGATAGCTTGGATAGAGGAGAAGTCAGCCA
>CADDYW010000241.1 GCA_902810745.1 Chloroflexota bacterium
GCGAGACATCTCATCTCCTGCGCGGGATTGTGAATTGTATGACCGCTATTAGAAGCTGCGGTCATACGCGCTTCCCGCGTCTAGATGCGGAAAATAGCAGGGTACGGTTGAGATTTTGTCGCGAATTCCGTGGAGAAAAAGTTGAGAAAAAGTTAAGGCGAGCGATCGGACGAGGTGTTGTACGAGTGTCCGCGCCCGCTCAAGTGCTGAGCGGGCGCGGCCGGAGCAATTCTGCCTTAGGCGCGAAAAGGCGCTGTCAAGGCACGCTTCGCTCTCGGCCTTGACAGCGCCCGGTGGGGGAGCAGTGAGCGCCCCGGCGTGCGCTCACCATCAGGCTGGCTAGCTAGACTGTTTGGTCACGTTGTGGCGCACGTGACCCTCGGGGATGGTGTTTCCGTCGCTAGTAAAGGCGTAGCTATCGACGTTGAGGTGGTTCAACATAATCGTCGTGCCGGGCGTCTGAATGGGCGCGCCGGGCGCGTAGACAGGTACCACTCTCGATACGCCGAGGCTAGCGTTGCGCACCGTGATGCGCCTCATCTTGAGCGAGGCTGGCTTAGGCGGCGAGGTGCCGTTCCAGGCTTCTCCGCCGAGCTTCGCTTGACTCGTGATATCGGCGACGGCGGCCACACGCCACACGTTGCCGGCGTCGTCGTGATACTGCCAGGCAAGGCGATTGTTACTTAGTAGCGCCATTTGTGCTCTTCCTTAAGGTTGCGCGTGCCGCTAATCAGGGACCAGTCAAATCGTCACGGCGTCCTAGTCCATGGCGTGATTGTACCACTGACGCCCGGGATGACGCGCACCTTCGCGGCCTGGGCTTGTGTCATTGTTTTGGGCGCGTACACGGCTTGCGTGAACCCCAATGTTTGTGGGAACTCATCCTGGCCGTTGTCGCTCACGAAGGTGACGGCGCCGATGTTCCTCACGCTGATGTCGCCGGCGAAGTCGAAGGTGCCCTTGTATGCAGGGTAGCTCGTGATATGTATGAGGATGCCGTCCAGCGGTCCAGGTATGCTCACTCCCGTGTCGTTGGGGCCAAAGCTGATTGCGGCGCCGAGCGTGACCTTGCTGATGCCGGGCCACACGGGCGCGGTCGCCACGGCCGTGGGCGCGGTGCCGGCTATCTGATGGAGCTGCTCGTCTGTCAGGGTACAGACGACTACGACGCCGGTCGCGAACTGATCAGTCCACACGTAGCTAGTGCTGCTGCCTATGCCATATAGCGGAGTGTCGTGCCAGGTCAGCCCAGTCACTCTGTCCAGCCAGGATTTAACCGTATCGTTGGGCTGTACTGTCGATAGGTCCTCGACGGGCGCGGCGAAGTTGGCAAACGATAGGCGCGTGATTGGGTAGCCATAGCTTATGCCGAATATCGGATTGTCCGCCATGTTCCATAGCCCGGATATCGCGCGGTCCCAATCGTGGTACGCCATCATTATGAGCGCGTCCTTGAGATTGGTCGGCTGCCCAAAGTTGACTGTGTCTGGCTCGTAGGTCAGGTCAGTTGTTTTCAGATCCGTTGCGTAGCCCGACGGGGGTGTGGCTGGCAGCGTGACAGGTTGGTTCCGTTGCTGATAGTCGGCATAAATAGCAGTGACCTTCGTCTGAACGTCGGCAAGCATCATCTGGATGGCTTGCAGCCCATAGGTAGGATTCGCCACATTGAGGGATGTGGCAACCACGGTACTCTCAATCTGATATGGGATATGTTCGCGCGCGAGGATGCGTTGGTCATCTTGAATCACGCCGATTAGCGCCAGGATTCGCTCGACTATGCCGACGATCCGCAGCGCGAGCTGCAATATTTGCGCGAGCATAGCTCACACTCCCGCGTCAGAATGTGCCGCCCATTGCGAGTACCGTCACCCGGGTGCCGGTGCTAGGTGCCGCGTCCAGGGATACTGCGATGAGATTGAATGCCGGCGCTGACCAGTACGGGCCGCCGGCAATCGGCACGAGCTTCGCCAAGACATCTACCACCGCCGGCAGGTCCGTCGCCGATGCAGCCGGGATGGTGACGTCGGCGAGGGTATCCAGCGTGCCGAATCGATCGATGTGCAGGGTGAGCTTGTGGCTCACTGTGTCCGTAGACCAGACAACGAGCGCATCGAAGCGCACCGTATGGTCGTCGGGCCCGTACAGCGTCTTGTTTGCCGGCGGCGTGTACGTCGGATCGAACACGGCGTAGGTCCAGACTAGATTTCGTTCATCAAACTGCTGATTGGGCACCGTAGGTTCTCCATATATAAAAGTAGCGGCGCGGCCGCGAGGACCGCACCGCTCCGCCAGTGATTCTACCAGGACCTTTTAGGTCGGCGAATCCAGCTCGGCGTCGTCCACGTCGCCGACGGCAACGCCGAGAGCTTCGAGTATGGCGTCCAGGGGATAGTGCGACTGTAGATGGTCTATCGCAGGCGCAACCGTGGTACGTAGCCATCCCAGTGTCCGCTCGGCATCCGGCACCGGGCGCGGATAGGGGCGCCAGTCAATATCCTCGGATGGGGTCCAGATAGGATTCAGACCGGCGCGTGAGAACGCATGCCACGCGAGCGTCTGGATGGAGGATCGTGACCATCCGTGCTCGCACAGTTGAGCGACGGCGTTGCGGGCGGCGGTGCCCTTTAGCTCCGCCTCGTACCTCCACGTGTTGGGAGGCCATGTGTAGCCAGTCTCCCGCCATTTATCGTACACGCGGAGGAAGACCGGGCTCGTGCGCCGGCCGATGTAGAGCGTGTCTCCCGACTCGGCGGACTGGATCAGCGAGAGTGAGCGGCGGCACCGAGTGTCGCTGTAGGCGGCGCGTAGCTCATCGTAGGCGCGCCGGGCCGCATCCGGCACGTCACGGTCTGCCTGGATGGTGACAGCTAGATCGATACGACTAGGACGCGCGCCCGCGGCGATCATTCCCTGAGCCCACATTTCCGCGGCCTCGCCCGCTACTCGCACGATCACGCTGTCTTCGCGGCGCCCGTATGCGGCGTCGCCACACACTGAGCCTACGTATCCGCGCCAAGCCCACGCTCGCAGTTCGTTACCAACGTCGTGTTGATCGTCGATTACAAGGTCGGCTAGGTCCGCCAGCAAGTGTTGCGCGTGCTCGTCCAGCGCTACCGCCGTGAGGTAATCCACTCCTACCTGCACTACGCGGTGCCGGACTTCCGCCGAGGTACGGTGCCTTGGTGCGATGTATAGACGCTTGCGAGACATCTTATCTCCTGCGCGGGGACGTGATTTGTATGACCCCTATTAGTAGGTGGGGTCATACGCGCTTCCCGCGTCTAGATGCGGAAAATAGCAGGGTACGGTTGAGATTTTGTCGCGAATTTCGTGGAGAAAAAGTTGAGGAAAAGTTAAGGCGAGCGAGCTGATGAGGTGTTGTACGAGTGTCCGCGCCCGCTCAGCACGTGAGCGGGCGCGGCGGGACTAAGTGTGCATTAGGGCAGAAAGCGCCTTGTCAAGGCACGCTGCGCTTTGAGCCTTGACAAGGCGCTCTAGGGGAGCAGTGAGCGCCCCGGCGTGCGCTCACCATCAGGCTGGCTAGCTAGACTGTTTGGTCACGTTGTGGCGCACGTGACCCTCGGGGATGGTATTTCCGTCGCTAGTAAAGGCATAGCTATCGACGTTGAGGTGGTTCAACATAATCGTCGTGCCGGGCGTCTGAATGGGCGCGCCGGGCGCGTAGACAGGTACCACTCTCGATACGCCGAGGCTAGCGTTGCGCACCGTGATGCGCCTCA
>CADDYW010000242.1 GCA_902810745.1 Chloroflexota bacterium
TCGAGGTCACCACCGCCTCGGAGGCGACGACCTCCTGCTTGCTCATCACGAACGAGGTCCCGGCGCGCTCTCGCCACGGCTGTCCCATCGTCGATCCCTCCCGGGAGATAAGGCTGACCCAGTTGTACCTGACGGGTGGGCAGAGTGTCAAACTCCGCACTTGACAGGCAGGCGGCCATCGGTACAATCGAGTGTGGCTGTACGTCCGGCAACCTGCCGTTATGTGCGTTCTCCCGGTGGACGAAAAATCGATGACGAGTCGTATCGCCATTCGCGAGGGCCAGATCCTGCGCGGGCCGCAGTTCAGCGAGCCCATGCGGGTCGAGACCGTTCGCTCGCAAGGGTCCGATAGCTGGATCGTCGGCCTCGTCGGCCTCGCCACCGAGCATTTCCGCAGGGTGACCCTGTCCGCGGCCGACCTCGCGGTGCTCCAGATCGAGAATTCGACGCGGTCCTACCGCGGCGACGGCAGGCTTCTGCTCCTGGGCTTACAGGCCTACGCGCTTGGCATCGCCTACGAGTTCGATCCGTACTTCGGCCTCTCGATCTCGCGGGTCGATCCGTTGCCCCACCAGCTTGAAGCGGTCTACGACTACCTCTTGAAGCTCTCACGCGTGCGCTTCCTTCTCGCCGACGACGCCGGCGCCGGCAAGACGATCATGGCCGGCCTGCTCATCCGCGAGCTGAAGCTGCGTGGCCTCGCGGAGCGCATCCTCGTCGTCTGCCCGGCCAACCTCGCGTTCCAGTGGCAGCGAGAGCTGAAAGAGAAGTTCGACGAGAGATTCCTCATCCTCAAAGGCAGTGATATCCGCGAGCAGTTCGGGGTGAACCAGTGGCTCGAGCAGAATCAGGTCATCACCTCGCTCGACCTCGCCAAGCGCACCGAGATGCTGCCGGGTCTGCGCCAGGTCCATTGGGATCTGACGATCGTCGACGAAGCGCACCGGATGTCGGCGACCGACGCCGAGCACAAGACGCAGCGGTATCGCCTGGGTGAGCTGCTTCGAGATAGCAGCGACCACCTCCTGCTCCTCACCGCGACGCCACACCGTGGTGATCCCGAGAACTTTTCCTTCTTCCTGCAGCTTCTCGACGCCGACGCCTACGCCGACGTGAGATCGATCCAATCGGCGATGGATCAGCGTCGGGCGCCGTTCTACCTGCGTCGCACCAAGGAGGCGATGGTCTACTTCCCGGAGCGCCAGCCCGATGGCACCTGGGTCGCCCGGAAGGTATTCACCAGGCGAATCCCGCACGTGGTCGATTTCCACCTCGAGGGTGACGAGTTCGAGCTCTACCGCCAGGCGACCCGCTTTGTGAAACGAGAGAGCGCGCGGGCGGCCGCGGAGCTGGACAGTGCCCGCGCTCGTGCCGTCGGCTTCCTGATGACGCTCTACCAGCGACGGCTCGCGTCCAGCGCCTACGCCCTGCGGCGCTCCCTCGAACGGCGCGCCGAGCGTCTTTCCGACGGGCTTCGTCGCGCTCAGGAGCTCGCGCGCGAGGCGCCGCCGAGCCTGCCGGACGTGGACGAGCTCGACGAGATGGAGGAGACCGAGCGCGAGCGGCTGGAGGATCTGCTCGCCGCGGTGACCCTGGCCCGCAATGCCGATCAGATTCGCGCGGAGATCCACGAATTGAAGGAGCTGGCGGCGCGGGCACGAGACCTGGAGAACTCCGGCCGGGAGGCGAAGCTGTCGCGGCTCGAACGGCTCCTGCGCGAGGAGGGCTTCTTCGACAATGCCGAGCAGCGCCTGCTCATCTTCACCGAGTTCAAGGACACGCTGGATTACCTCGTCGGCAAGCTCACCGGCTGGGGTTTCCGCGTCGGGTTCATCCACGGCGCCATGAATCCCGGCTCCCGTGACGAGCCAGGGACGCGGCTCTACGCCGAGCAGCAGTTCCGGGAGGGACGGATCCAGGTTCTCGTCGCGACCGAAGCTGCGGGCGAGGGAATCAACCTGCAGTGCTGCAACGTTCTTTTCAACTACGACATTCCCTGGAACCCGAATCGCCTCGAGCAGCGGATGGGTCGCATTCATCGGTACGGTCAGACCCGCGACTGCTACATCTTCAACTTCGTCGCGACCAACACGATCGAGGGAAAGGTGCTCCAGAAGCTCCTCGAAAAGCTCGACGAGATCCGCAACGCCCTCGACGACGATGGCGTCTTCAACGTGGTTGGCGAAGTGCTGCCGCCAGCGCAGATCGAGCGAGTCTTGCGCGACTATTACGCCGGCAAGCTGGGCGACGCCGACCTCGAGGAGCGGCTCCTTCAGAACGTCCAGGAGGAGCGATTCCGCGCCATCTGCCAGAACGCGCTCGAAGGGCTGGCGACCAGGAGGCTCAACCTGGCGATGCTGATCGAGCGACGCGCGCGTGCCCAGGAGCGGCGACTCGTCCCGGAAACCGTCGCGCGCTTCCTGCGGGAAGCCGCCACCTGCGTTCCCTTTCCGCTGCGTCCGGTGGACCGACTCCCGCACACCTTCGATCCGACCGGCCCAACCCCGCCCGTCCTGCGCCAGTACGAGCGCGACCGGGACTGGCGCCTGCCACCGCTGGCGCACCGTTACCCGCGCTGCACGACCGACCGAGACACCGCCGACCAGCACAATCTCGAGTGGGTCACGCCGGGCCACCCCCTCTTCGAGGCGATCCGGCGCCACACGGTCGCCCAAGCCCAGGGCGCTTTTCGCGAGGGGGCGTGCTTTTACTCGCTCGCGCACGAGCGGCCGGCCCGGCTCGACTTTTACCGAGCGCGCGTCGTCGACGGGCTGGGCGAGATCGTCCGCGAGCGTCTGCTCGCCGTCGAGGTCGACGAATCGGGCGCGCCGCGCCTGAAGGAGATCGCCGCTCTCGGCGACCTCAGGCCCGCGCCGACGCCGGACGACATTCCGCGCGTGGCGGACGGGCCGGACGTGGAAGCCTGGCTGCACCGCGAGACGCTTCGCGCGTTTCTGGAGGAGGTTCGCGCCGAGCGACTGGCCGAGATCGATCGCGTTTCCGAGCACGTCGAGATCTCGCTCACCGAGCTGATCCAGCGCGCCGACGAGCAGATCGGGAAGCTGGCCGACGCGGTCGCTCGGGGCGAGGAGGGTGCCGAAGGCCGCCTGGCCCAGGCCGAAGCCCGGCACCAGGAGCTGATGCTCCGACGACAGCGCCGCCGCGAGGATATCGAGCGGCAGAAAGCGCTCACCCTCCAGGGCGTCGAGCGCATCACGAGCGTTCTGATTCTCCCCCATCCGGAGCGCGAGGTACCGGAGGTACGTCGGCTACGGCCGGACCCGGAGGTCGAGGCAATCGCGATGCGCGTCGCGATGGACCACGAACGATCGGAAGGACGCCAGGTCTACGACGTCCACGAGAAGAACCTCGGCTACGATCTGACCAGCCTGGACCTCAATTCCGGCGAATTGCGTCTGATCGAGGTCAAGGGAATCGGCACCGCGACCGGCACGGTTCTGCTAACGCCGAACGAGAAGCGCGTCGCCGAGGACCGCCGCGATTGCTACTGGCTGTACGTCGTCACCAATTGTGACGCCGAGCCGCGGCTCCAGGAGCCGATCAAGGATCCTGCCCGCTACCCGTGGCACGAGGTCACCCGGATCGAGCACTACTACCTCGAAGTGAACGCGATGACGCGACCGATGGAACTCCG
>CADDYW010000243.1 GCA_902810745.1 Chloroflexota bacterium
AGGCCATGCCGCGCTACGCGCGCGGCTGCGGGCTTCTAGAAATGGGCAGCTATCGGCCTACACCCCTCGGAAGAGCCGTGTACGAGCGAGATCCGCATCTGCAGGATGAACGGACGCTCTGGCTGATGCACTACCACCTCAGCGCGCCCCACGGGCCGGGACCGGCCTTCTGGTCCCACCTTGTCTGCCACGGCTTGCCCTACGCCGAGCAACTGACCACGGGAGCTATCCGCAACCGCCTCGCTGCGTTTCTGCGAGGCGCGTCAGGCGACCGCACTCTGGCAGAGCGCACTGTCGACAGCACCGCCGCCGTATTTGTCGGTACCTACATCAAGCCGGAAGCTCTCGGTAGGCTTGGATTTCTCTCGGTCGCGGGTTCTGCCGACGACAAGCGCGTAACCGTGAATGAACCGAAATCTCCACCAGTGGGCGTTGTGGCGTACGCCCTCGCCGACTTTTGGGGTGCGCAATACAGTGATCAGGTCACGATGGATCTCGGCATTCTTTTCCAGGAGCATGGCTTCGCGCGGATCCTGTGGACCGCCCCCAACCTCCTTGAGAAGGGACTTGAAGAGCTGCGCCGACGGGGAATCGTAGATATCCACCGCGTGGCGCCACCATACCAGGTCACGCGTCGTTGGACGAGTAAGAACGAGCTCCTGAGCCTGCTCTACTGCTGAACGCCGAATGGACGCACGAAAGGAAGTGGTCTGGTCGATGCCCGAAACGTCCTCATCCCGGGTCCTCGAGCTGCTCCTTCACGGTGATATTCGCTACCGGACCGGGATTCTCGAGATCGCGCCGTCTTGGCTCGGGCGCGAACCCGAGATTGCGGCCCGACTGGGCATCGACTTCGCGGATCTCCGCGAGCGGATATTGAGCGAGGTCCAGCCCGAGCAGCAACAGCTCGATATCGACTGGCGACGGCTTATCGACCACGACCTCGGCGGGTTGGTTGCAAACGTGCTTCCTACAGGGGGTTGCATCCTCGTCGCAAACGTGGATCTCTTCGTTAGCTCTCTACGAGCCGCCGATCGCGAGAAGTTTTGGAGCGCCCTCCGCGAAGCGTATCGGCACCGTTGGGCCCTCCTCCTGGCCCTTCCCGCCACAAATCGACGACTGATCTCTCCGGCCGAGCGCGAACGATGGGTTGTCGCAGATCGGCTCGCCGCGTGGAATGAATAGAGAACAGATTGTTGAAGGGGGAAGAACGGTGATGGTCCATCTCGGCGACATCTTGCGCGAGCCGACCGGTGGCGAATTCCAGACAGATGTGCAAGTCACAGATTATCGGTCCGCCAAGAATCAGGTCCTCCTGAAAAGCTACATCTTTACCTCGAACGCACCAGCCGGCAAGTACTCATCAGTTGACCTCCTCCGCCGTTTCTGCGAGGCATATGGTCCCGGGGCACGCGAGAACCGCTTCGTCGTGATTGCAACCTACGGGCATGGCAAGAGTCACTTCGCGCTCGCGCTGGCCAACTTCTTCGGCAAACCGTTCGGCTCGGTAGAGTCCAGTATCGTTCTCGCGGCGATCCAGCATGCTATTCCTGACTCCGATCTTGGGACCTACGGTTTCCTCGAAGACTTCAAGCGAAACCACAAGCCTTATCTTGTCTTGATCCTCCGTGGCGACGACCCAGCCGATCTTCCCACGAAGTTCCACCGGGCGGTGCGAGAGGCGCTTGCCGAAGAGGGACCCGCCGGGGAGGATGTGCCTCTACCTTTCTGGTTTGGCGTCGCGGCTGACTTCCTTCAGAAGATCGACCCTGCGCTCCGCGACCGGGCGAATGCGTTTCTGAAGCAGTATAGCCTGGATCTGCCGCTGCTTCTCCAACGGGTGCGCGATGGAGAGGCCGCAATGCACGACATCTGCATCGCTCTCCACGAGGAGCTCTACGGCACGCGCCCGAAGCTCGACGAGGGGGTCAGCCTCAAGGATGCCGTGGCGTGGCTCATCGAGAACAAGTGTGGCGAGGGGCATCCGTATGCGGGTTTGCTCGTCCTGTTCGACGAGTTCAGCAGCTTCGTCGAACAGTACGCCCACTCGCCCCTGCGCGGTACGGTCCTGCAGGACCTCCTGAACGGCATCTCTGACGCGCGTGAACGCGCCGCCTTCATCGCTTTCGCCCAGCAGGATCCGAATCAGGTCGCGCGGCGATCATCGACCGGCGACGTGCAGAACCGAATCATCCAGGAGCTCGGCCGGCTCCCCACCGAGCGCCGTTGGCAGCTCCACTCCTCACTCGAGGAAGTTCTCGAGTCCTACTTGCGCAAGGGTGGCGAAGCCTGGCTCGCTCTGCTGCAGCCGGACACCGGTTTTGCCAAACAGCTCGAGGCGGCGACGATGACGGCGCTGCGGCTCTTTAAAGGATGTTATCTCGACGGACTGAAGTGGACGCTCGATCGCTTCCACGGTGTTGTCACCGCGGGCTGTTACCCATTGCATCCCCTAACCACGGCAATTCTCTGCAGCGTCGAGCTCAAGATGACCCCTGATCCCCGATCGGTGCTCGGCTTCATCCGGATCCAGCTGGAACGCAAGTCCAACGAATCCGTCGAAACCGCAGGCAAGCCGAACTGGGTCCGCGCCGTCGAGATGGTCGATCACTTCGGTCCGATGCTCGACGGCGACAATGGGGAATGGGGGCGGTATTGTGACGCCCTCGCTCAAGTAAGCATTGCCGACGAACCCAACGAGGTCCTCGTCCTCAAGGCGATGCTGCTCCACACCGTCGCCAAGCTAACCGCCGGGGGATACGACCGGACGATCGCCGAGCTCACCGGACTATCGGCGCCGGTCGCGCTGGAGACATTGTCCTCCCTCAGTCGGCGAGGGATCATCCGAAAGGACCCGGAACATGGCACATTCAGCCTGTGGCCGCGGGGGGTGGGACGGAATATCGTCGTGATCATGAGCGAGAAGGCGCGCCAGATCACCCTCGATGCCCCCACCCTTGCTGAAGCACTAAAGGAATTGGAAGAGGTCCTGTTCGATCCGATCGGTGCGGCTGTTGAGTGGGGGAGTCGCGAGGACTGGAGTTTCGGGCAGGCACTGATCGTTCGGGATCTGCTTACCCCGTCCTATCTGAATGGAGTCATGTCTAATCGCCTGAGGTGGACCCTGGACGGCGGCGTCAAGGAGCGGCCACGCGGCTTCATCGTCTGGGCGATCGCCCAGAATGAGGATGACGTTGCCGGGTACCGAGACCGCGTGCCCGAGCTGCTCCAAGAGGTCTGCCAGAATGACCCAATCCCAATCGTCGTGATGCGACCAACCTTACCAAGTACGGAGCTGGTCGAGCAAATCAAACGCTATCTCGCACTCAAGGGCTTTACGTCGCAGGAGAAATCGAACGTCGGCGCAGACGTCTACCGGTCGATGCTGCAACAGATCGAAGGCGAGCTGCGGACGACGATGAATACCTTCAAGGATACCTGCACGCCAGAAGTGCCGCCCGCGTTCCGTGCGCAGCTCAACCGCTCTGGCCCAAGCAAGCTTCCCAGCCTGGCGGCCGAGATCATCCAAATGGCCTATCCGTATAG
>CADDYW010000244.1 GCA_902810745.1 Chloroflexota bacterium
CTCCGGCATCGGCCCGCCCGCCCCCGCACGCGGCACCTCCGAGGGCCGTGAGCAGCATCGCCGCGATGCCGGCCATGCGAGCGGCCGGAGAAGGCGCCCGGCGCGAGCCGTTCCGCCGGACCGACGACCCTCCACCCAATCCTCGGGCTCCGGACCACAACACGGCTCCGAGGCTATCGCGGCGGGCACTCTACAGCAGGTCCCTGGCTTTAGCGGACCTCGATGAAGCACCACAGATCGTGGCGTAGCGGGTTGGGATGCGTGCGCTTCGGCTGGTTGGTGATGAGGTCGACGTAATCGCCGTGGATCCCGGCGCCGTCGACGATCCTGCTAGACCTAGGTGCTCGACACGCCGACGTCGGCCAAGGCGATGACAGCTGGGTCGTGCTGGCCGACCCAGAGGGGAACGAGTTCTGCGTCCTTGCGGATCGCCGCCCCTGAGCAGATCCCTCGGGCGCACGGCAGCTGTCGACCGGCTCCTTGGCAACAGGTAAGGGTCGGAGGGAAGAGTCGAAGTCCTCTACTGACTCACCTCGGCGCGACTGCGTCGCAGCTCCGATCGCACGAGCCACTACTACAGGTCGGATGCCCCGCACCCTCAATCGCATCAAGCTTGTGGCCCCACGAAAGACGACTACGCCGCACCAGGACACAGCCGAGCGTTGCCGAGGGACGCTCTCGGGTCGCCCCCTCGAGCGCCCGCCGACGAGCAATGATCCAGGGGTATCGCTCGGACCGATGCCAGAATAGGAAGCGAGTCAGGCCCCGACTTCGTCGCGGGATCTCGTGTGCGCTCCCGCAGCACCGCAACCGCTTTTTCATAACGGCGATCGCAGGCGACAGGATCTTCAGCCTCTTCGGCTGTGGTGAGAGGGGTCATCAATCACTTCTTGAAGTCGACAGGTTCACCGCCGTCCCTCCTACCTCCGGCGATTCATCTACATCATGGCGGCGATGGCACCGATGCCTTCCTGGGACTCGGCATCTATTCGTCGCCCCGCGTCCTCTACCCGTGCTACGCGCATTTTCAGGTTGCCACCGGCATATCCGTGGCTGCCGTCTGCCCTGTCAGACCAAGCCATGGTCGGAGAGCTCATGTGGGTAGTGGGCTTCTTGTTCATCGTGGCCATCGTGCTGCTGTTTTCGACTGGGGGCGCGCAGAGCGTCGGGCGGAAAAAACGAATCGATCGGCGGCTTGACGCGCTGGGAAGGGTCGGCGATTGACCGCTGATCACCTGCCCTGGTTACCGATCGTTGACGATGTCAGGGTTGATGTCTGCCCAATCAGCGCGTTCTTTGTTGCTGACGGAGGTTCGCCGAGAGCTCATAACGACTCTGGTCTCGCTCTTCCCGCTCCAACCAGCGCATCAAGGTCCTTCCCATCACGGGTGCGATCACGAAGATCCCAAACTCCCACATCATCGCCCCTGCACGGTGCTGATCAGTCAACGCTTGAGGCCCCCAGGGGGGTGGCAGAGACGCGTAGTAGTGATAGAGGGGGGCGGAACTCTCTGCCAGCACCGAGCCAACTAGTGCCATCACCGGCATGGCGAGGAAAAGATACAGGAGTCGGGCTGGTGCCCCCTGCCTATGAGGTAAGGGGTCGGCGTCCACGACCTGCAACCAGAAAAGCAGCCCGGTGCCGAGAAAGAGGATGTGCTCCAGAACATGGACGGGTTCGTTTGTCAGGGTGGCCTCATAGAAAGGACTTAGGTGGGTGAGCACCAGCGATCCTGCGAAAGCTGCGAACGTGGTCACCGGGTGAGTCACGACCTTCATCGTCCTCGAGCGGAGCACACTCAGCACCGCCTGCCGCCGGACCCACGGGGGGTCGCTTCTCAAAAGAAGCGTGATGGGAGCTCCAAGCAGCAAAAGAGGAGGGGCAACCATCTGCAATAGCATGTGCTGACCCATGTGGACCGATAGGAACAGGCTGGCGTAAGTGGAGAGCGGTCCTGTCAGAGCTCCCGCGACCACGAGGAGGCCGGAGGTGAAGAAAACGATCCTGCGTCGCGGCCACACCGGGCCTTGAGCTTTCGAATCGAGCCGCAGCACCAGCGCAAGGTAGGCGGCCTCCGTCAAGCCAGAGGCAAGCACAACCGTGGGATTTATGGTCCAGTCCAGCTTGGTTGTCTCTCACTCGTGTCACACGGGCCGAGCTGCCGCAATGTCGTGAAAAGTGTAGCAGCGCAGCTCATGAATCTCGCAAGCGGTCTCCGTAACCCGCGCAGCGTCACTCTGGATCACGACGTCCGCATCGCGAATCGACGCCGCGATCGAACACGGGGCCTCACCCATGCTGACCGGCTCCTATCCGACGGGAGCGGCGACGACACGCAGGAGCTCGACGCGGTCGAGCGCCAGGGCCGCCAGTACGCGCTCACGCGTGCTCGAGCGCGCGTTGAGGAACTGCTCGCCCTCGCCGCCGAGCGCGCCGACCGTCCCGGGGAGGCTCTCGCCCGCTACGATCCGGAGGTCCAGATCGGCCGGCTCTGAGTCACCGTCACGGGACTCCGCCAGATCCTGCGCTCCGGGCCCCGACGACCAACCCCAGTTCCTCGAAGGGGGGCGGGGCGCGTACCGGCTGAACCCGAGCTCGTGGGGGCGGGCCTGGCGGAGTTCGAGCGCGCCATCGAGACAGGCTGAACCGGCCGGGGCCGAGAAGAGATGGAGCGCTAAGGCAGGCGATCGACCTGTACCAAGGCGACTTAGTCAAGGATCCCTCTTACGACCTGGGCGGGGCCGGAGAGTTGGAGTCAGCGGGGCTACCTGGGTGCCTTTGCTGCTCCTCGCTGGGCGGCTCACGGCGGCCGGCGACTTCGTCTGTGCGTTCGATGCGGTGAACCGGCGGCTCGCCCCGGGCACCACTGGACGACCCGCGAGGTTCTTGGACTTGCATGAGGCGTGGAACTCCTCACTCAGGTCGGCAAACGAGGACTTGCGTGGTCCCTCTCGAAAGCAACTCCGGTGCGGTGGGCGCCAAAGGCGCCTCGTAAACACTGGAGCGGTCGGAGCGGTCTTCAGATCACCCCTTGGACAGAGGTCGACCGCGAAATTTCCCAGGTAAAGGCCGCAATGGGGACTCGCCCAGGGGGAGTCATGCTAGCCGAGGCGCCACCACACTTGTCTTTTGGACCGGGCGGGAGTGGACTCGACGTGGAGACTGCCGGGCCCGACAGGAGTCGTGAAATCGGCCGGTCAGCGTTAGTTTTTCGCAGCGGAGGCGGACGGGAATCGAACCCGCCGAGCGGGGGATCACCCGGCGCACCGGTTTTGAAGGCCGATGCGCTCATCCGAGGCTTGCAGGCCTCTGGCCTGGCCTCTTGGTCCTGAGCTGCCTCCTCGATGACCGAAAGACAGGTGCGGTATCAGCACGCTCAAGAATTGAGCGAACGAGTGGCGTAAGAAGTCCTGAGCGGTGCCGATCCTCGAAAGACTTGTGCGGTCGACATCACCTCCTTGTGCAGGGTTCGACGCCTCAGATGACTCTATGTCATGACGCGCGACATCTTTCTACTGACACCCGCCACGACGCGCTC
>CADDYW010000245.1 GCA_902810745.1 Chloroflexota bacterium
GCAGGTCGTTCCGCGCGGCCCACTCGGACGAAACGGCGGCGAGGTCGTTCTGGATCTGCAAAGCCACGCCGAAGTTGAACCCGAACCGGGCGCACGCCTCGATCACCGCGCGATCGTCCGTGCCCAGGAGCGCGCCCGCCCGGAACGCGCCTTCCGCGAGCGCCCCGGCCTTATCGCCGATCGTGGCCAGGTAGGTCGCCTCGTCCACCACCCGGCCATCCATCTGGTCGAGGTCGCGCTGCTGACCGCCGCACGCCCACGCGCCAGCCGCGGCGATGACCTGGGCGATCCCGAAGATCGTCTCGGCCGGTACGCCCCGGCTCGCCAGGTGACCGACCGCGAGCTGGCTGAGGAACAGGAGAAACGTCGCGACGTTGATCGCGGCTGGAATGCCGCGGGCCTGCCAGGGCGCGTCGGGATTGTCCTGGTCCTCGACGTCGTCCAGGACGTCCAGTGCGCTGATCAAGAATTCCAGCGCGACGCCGACTGGCAGAGCGCGCTCCGGATCTCCGCCCGCGGCCTCGCAGACCAGCAGCGGCAGGACGCCCCAGCAGAATCCCCCGTCGCCGGCGAGCGATCGCCCGCGGGCCCGCAACGCGCGGTGGACCAGGTCGGCGGCCGGAAACCCCGACGCGTTCTCGTCGAGGAATCGGCGCACCTCCCCGGCGACCGCCGGCCGGAGCGCATCTACGGCCACCGCGCCGGTGGGCTGCTCGCCAGCTCGGCGTCTCCTGACGGAGCCAGCCGCGCGTGCAGTCGCCGCAGCGCGCGGTGCTCCTCCGGCGCGATCGATTCCTCTGCCAGGACGCGCTCGGGATCCCGTGAGAAAGCCCGACGGAAATCGGCATCGGTGACGAGCCGCTGGATCAAAACCTCAACCCGCGTGGAAACCATTGCCCGGACACCCCCTGCCCCATGCTCAGAACCGGCCGGTCAATCTGGCGCACACAGTCTAGCATGGATCGCGCGGGCCGGTACCTGTGGATTTCCACGGGTACCGCGGGACAGATCGCCTGCCTACGCCCCGCGCGGGATGCTCCCAATCACGACGGCAAGGAGCATGATGAAGCTTCCCGGTAGCAGGTACGGACCGAGGCCGAACGCCATGACGCAGGTGATCAGGAGGCTGGTAACCGCTGCCGCCCAGCGAACGATTGCTCCGGGCAGAGGGGACACGCGGAGACTTGCGATCGCCACTACTCCCGCGAGCGCCACGAGCGCCAAAAGGGTGTAGCCCAGGGGATTTCCGTGCCCCAGGTACGGATAGCTCACACACGTGATCGTTTCCGAGGGGGGAGCCGATCCGGAGGGGGTGCCGGATTGGGTCAGGCGCCCCGCGCAACTGGTGACGACCGGTAGAAAGAGAACCCCGAGGACGCTCGCGACCTCAAGCAAACCACCAATGACGGTCAGTACGGCCACGGCGGACCTCACGCTGCTCCCTCTTGCCGGTTGAGCAAGTTCCGGGTCAAAGGGAGACGAGTGGCGGGCGACGGGGTCATGGTGGGCCTTCCCGAAGGCGATGCGCCTGATCGGTCGTCGAACAGCCGGTCGACGTCTTCGATCCCGCCGGCCTGCTCGAGTATCGCCCGCAGGTTCTCGCCGGGCGACAGCATGCCGCTGTGCGACGTGCCATCGTTCAGCAGCACCGAGAACTGTTCCCCTTGCACACGGATCTTGGTGACGCGCCCCTCGCGCGCAAGGCGCACGACTTCGCCAACCGTGACGTCAGTACGGACGATCGCGGCTTGCTGGCATCCCGCGAGCACGAGGGCGGCGACGATAAGGCATGCCAACCGGCGGGGATACCCGACGACCATGGTCAAACGCCTCGAAAGAGAATGCCTCATCGCCGTGACCAAGATGCAGATGACCATGCACCTACCTTTCTCCTTGTCGAGCTAGTCCTGGGCGCGACGAGCGCTGCCTTCTACGGCGAGCGCGCCTCCCGCGAGACCGCCGCGAGCACCTCCGCTCTGCTCTTCCCTGCGAGGGATGCACCAAAGGGGTTTGACTCCTCCGGGACGGCCTGACCGGAGGCGATCAGGATGCTCCCGGCGCCGTGGATCGTTCGGAACGCCTGGTGGTCTGGATCATACCTCAGGAGCAGCACGGCCTCATCGCCGGGGAGCAGAAGAGCATCGCTCTCAAGCTGCACGAGAGCTAACCCCGTCGTCGTCAGCATCGGTCCCCCAAGCTGGAGCAGGGCTAGCTCCGCCCCGGGATTTCCCTTGATCACCTGGTCTACCTGGACGCGTGATCTGGCTAGCGGAAGCCCTCCCGACGGATTGTCCGCGAATGTCGTCTGCTGGATCCGACCTACGATAATGGCGTCTGCCGCACCCACCGCCTCTTTCAGCGTCGAATGGGCGTAGTAGTAGTTGCCGATCTCGACGCGCCGGAGCGATCGCGGATCGTGCGCTTGTGCGACGAATTGCTTCAGAGCTTGGGCCTGAACGGCCTGGGCCTGCGCCTCGCCGACCACGTGCGTTGGCTGAGGGAAGGGAGGCTTCGGCTTGGGCGGGGTCGATTCGGCGACGACCTGCCCTCCCGTGACGACCGCCGCGGCAGCCAAGGCGCCAGCGACAACAAGCGGGACCGCGACCCTGATGTTGACCGGAAACATCTGCACGTTTACTCGACCAGTGAACGGTGTGCCACGCCGCCAGCCGTCGCCGGATCCCAGCGTGTGTCCGGCATCGATCCGCTGGACGAGGATTACGCCACCGTCGCCACGTACGCCGCGAGGCTGGCGGTTGGAGTGGGCGTGATGTTGATTCGTCGGGTGCTCTTCGATACAGGAAGCTCGAACACGACGATCACGCCAACCAGCAGAGCAGCGACAAGTAAGATCACAAGAAGGACTCTGACCAACGAGCTCATTCCCAGTCGCTCCCAAGCTTAAATTCCCCCTGCCGGTCGTTTCTTCGCCACCCCTACGCCGTCAAAGCTACCACATCCGGCCCGGTTTGTGACCTGTGGAAAACCACAGGTATTCCCTCGAAATTGCCACGGGTGGGCTGTTTTCCTCGCTGCGGGGGACCGGACACGGGCGTGGGGGGATGCAGCGCCCGGGCCTACCCGACGACGCGCGCTGCCGGGGCGAGAGCTGGAAACAGAATCTCGACAGGCGGTGCGCCGGGCTACTTCAAATCGGGTGGCGCAACCGTCGGGGCGATGTCGCCGGGAGCGGCCGACGGGCTCGATGCCGGCGCCACGGATGGAGTGATCGTCACCGGGGTGCCACGCGGTGGGTTCACGACCGGCTGATCGGAGGTTCCCGTGAAAAGGGCGAAGCCCGAACCCACGTCGAAGGCGTAGATGAGGTAGGCAGCGCGCGAGTGCCACGCGGGCGGATCGAGGTTGGGAAACAGGTTCGTGACGTCGAAGTCTCCGTGCAGGACGACCACCTTTAAGGTGAGGTTACCCCTCGTGACGTGAATCGTTCCGCCCAATCCCAAGCTTGAGAAGTCGGCCGCCGTGATCTGCCGCAC
>CADDYW010000246.1 GCA_902810745.1 Chloroflexota bacterium
GGACGCCTACCGCGCTCGTGTTGATGATACACAGCGTCGCCGTCCCCGGTTTCCCTTCTTCGCCCTCGCCTTGGACAGTCACATTGAGATGAATTGGCTCGCGGTCGCGGCTGAACTCCAGCCAAGGAACGAAGACTTCCTCCGGAAAAACTCCACCGTGCGGGTAGGGCTCAGCTCCGCCTCGTTCATCGGAGGTCAAAAATGCCTCTTCAGAGAGAATGAGCGCGTAGCTCTGGCCTGGTGGGAGGCCGAACCGCGCTGGGTGAAGGTAAGCGAGACCATCCTCGATGTGGATGCCGGATTCGTCAAAAGAGACTGTGCGTGATCCCCAGGCGGCCCGGCCGTGTACCTTCATCTCGGGCGGAGCCGGGCGAGCTCGGCTGACCGGGCTAAGCAGACGACCGTGATCCGTGGTCACGATGACGCGCAAACGTCGGTCATTTGGGATCTGTTCTGCGACCCGCGCGATCTGTCTGGCGATCCGCTGGAGCTGGGCCTCGACCTGGTCGCGGACGGTAGACGTGCTGCCGTGCACCGGAAAGTGGTAGGATCGGTCGGGCTGAACCTCTTTCCAGACAATGAGGTCCCCTGGCGCTGCGTGGCAAACGGCGTCGATGACGTCGTCAACCGTGGTGAAGATGCTTGCCTCCGGGATCTGCTCGGCGTCTGCTGGGGCGACGCCCTTGGCCACAGCATCCTTGGCAAACTCGGTCACCGTTGGGAGCGCTGACAGGACGAGAGATGCAGTATCCAGCGACAAACGCCGAGACTCATCGGCGATGAGCCTATGAAGCTCCTCGGCATCTGGATAGGCCAGCCCGTCTAGAACGATCAGCAGCTGGGTGTTGTCGGATGATCCACTCCGCAGTCGGCTACTCCGGACCCAAGCCAAGCGATCTGTCCCGTCGCCCCCTGCGCGCGCTGCGACGTAGTACTCGAGAAACCGTCGGGCGAACTCTCCCGCATAATCGGTGACCCAGCTGTCGCTATTCGGTGTCTTCCCCATGCGGGATGTCCACAGGCGGTACGGAACATATTTGTCGACAAACCACTCCTCCAAGCACGGGAAGCGCCACTCCGGCAGACCAGGGTTAACGGGCGGGACGAGTGTTAGTAGATCGCACCAGTCTTCGTGGTTGAGGAAGCCTTGCAGACGGCGGACACGTTCGGCCGATGCTTTCTCCGGATTGTTGCGCAAGACGGTCGCGCAGGCGCCCGCGGCAGCACGTAGAATGCTCAACTCTGGGCCCCGCCCCAGTAACTCGGTAAAGAAATCGGTGTCAGTAGCGACAGCCTGCTGCCGAAGATCCTGATCAAGTCGACCTTTGAGATCGTGAGGAAGCGATTCGGGTACATTGGGCCACCGTTGGGCTGATGGCGCAACCTTGAGCCATTCGAGAAACAATGTCCACGCTTCGTCTGGTGTGCGGGCAGAGTAGACACGCTGGAAGACCGGTTCCGCCGTGGCCTGCCAACGCCGGGCGAGAGGGCGGACGAGTTTGAGCCAAAAAGCGGGCTCATTCCGCTCAGCTAGCCAGACGAGCCAACGGAAGGCGTGGAGGTCTGTCGGCACCCCATTCCACAGGTCGGGTCGGTCCCACAGCGTCATGGCTACGTTGTATAGTCGAAGCGGGCGAGGCTGCGGGACGCCACGCCTATCGATCTGGTCGAGAATCTCTTTTGCTTCGTCTGTGGAAAGCTCGGGGCACTCCGCTAGCAGCTCTCCGACGCGCGACCCGAGGTGGGTGACCGTCCATCCACGCCCGTCGGCGTAATTCTCGGCCCATTCGCAGAGGTGCTGTCCTTGGACGTGCAGTGGCTCGTCGCCTAGCGCTAACCGGACAAAGCCGACCGGGTCGCGCACGAGGATGGTACCCTCTACGGCGGAGTTGTCACCGTTGGGATCCAGAAATACCTGACGCGGATGGCTCATACGACCTCCCCGACCAGGCTTTGAAGGGCCTCCAGGCAACGACGGCGCTGCTCGAGATCCTTGATTCTCAGAAAGTGTATCTCTACCTGCTTGGCCTCGTCTTGATCGATCTGCGTCTGCACATCGCGCTGGAGTGATTTCAGCTCGGTCTCCTCGTCTGGAGGTAGGAAAGACCAATCGGTGCGATCGATATCGGCCTGGATCCTGAGAATGTCCGTACCCTTCTTGAACTCGTCCCGCAGGTTCTCAAGATGTTGGGAGGCTTTTCGCCGCTTCGCCGTAAGCTCACTCTGAAGCTCACCACAGAGCCGCTCCGTGACTGCCCGGTGGGTGGGACTTAGGTCAGCGGGGCCGGCAGCCACGAGCTCCCGCAGTCTCTCCAAGTCGCGGGCGTAGTCGCCTGGGCTGCGGCGGCTTTGCTGGCGCACCTGATCTACTCTCTCGAAGTAGTCTCGGAGGGCATCACAGCGGTCTAGGCAGGCTTTGATCTTCGCCTGCGTGTCCCCTTCGTCGCATAGGGTCTCGATGCGTAGCAGGCTGGCACGACATTCTTCGACCTTGTGGCGGCTCGACGCGGAGTCCAGATCACGCGCATATTGCTCGGGCAGTGCTGCTAGCCGGTTGAACTCCTCGTTAATTTGCTGCCGCTTTCTCTCCCAAGCCGCCTGTAATTCCTCGGGCACGTTTAGCGCGTCGAGTTGAGAGAGGCTTCCGCTTAGCACGCTCATCGAGCCCTTTTTCGGGAGGCCGCTGATAACGCCAGAGATGCGGGAGATCTCCTCCTGCCGCTCCTGTTTCCTTCGACGTTCCTCTTCTGCGCGTTTGATTGCCTCCCTGATGTTGGCGCGCAGCTCGTCCAGCGCAGAGCGGGACTGGTCCGGAAGGAAGGCCCAATCAACGTCCGCCCGGTCTAGGTCGCCCTGTAGCCTGTCGGGCGGCACGCCTGCCTGAAGCTCCGCCAGGAACTTTGCCAGTTGCTTGACCGCTCGATCCTGACGGGCGTTCAGCTCGTCGCGGATCCCTGTGGCGAGGCGGATGGCAACGGCACGTTGCGAGTCGCTCAGGAAGGGTGCGCCGTCCGTCAAGAGAGCTTGAATCCTCTCCAGGTCCCGGTTGAAGTCGCCCGGACCCTGGCGCCCGTGATGCTCGATCGCCTCGAGTTCTGCAAAGAAGCTCTCGATCTGGTTTACACGCTCAAGCAGTGCGTCGATCTGGCTACGTGCGGAACCCTCGTCACAGAGAGTTTGCAGTCGCGATACCTCGCTGAGCAGCGCGTTCACGTCTCTTCGTGAGGTTACCTCAGTCAGCATCGCGGCGATGGATGCCGGCGCCTGTTCGAGTCGTGTGATCTCGCGCTGGATTAGCTCGAGCTTCCTATCGCGAGCTGCGCGGACCTCTGCCGTAGCCGGGTTGATATCTTGAAGGCTGGCCAGCGCCTGGCGCAGAGTCGAAATTGGACCACGCGTGGGTGCCCCGTTAATCATCGAGATCTGGAGCTGGCGCTCGGA
>CADDYW010000247.1 GCA_902810745.1 Chloroflexota bacterium
GGGAAGGGGGGAGGATCAGGAGTTGGTGCGGATTGTAGGGACGATACGCTTTGGTCGGCATGGCAAGAGATTCGACTTCATCCGGCTAAAGTCCTGTCCGAGACCGATTTCTCGGACAGACTCCTAGACGACGTCAGTCGATCCGCTTGCTACAGCCCAAGCGCCTTCTGTGCGGCCGTCGCAGGATCCCTGTAGAAGACCGGGTCCACATGCTCCATAATCCTGAATCGGGCGTCATTCTTGCTGGCTCGATGCCCACGATTGCCCGCCGAGGGCTGCCCAGCGTGGCTCCGCGCAGCGTGACACAGGAATTTGCGGATTCCACTGAATTCGAACACCCAGTCCGGGATGATTCCGAACGGCCGTTCAGTGAATGACCGATCACCCAGTCCAGCGAAAGCGATCACCGCCGGAGCGCAGCGACGAGTCGCCGTTTCGGAGACACCTCACCTCCCGTCAAAGTGTGATAGGTAATTTCATCCGGCACATCGCATTGTCCTGGAGCCCGGGCGCCGTCCGGCTGGTACAGGCCGGCGACGATCTTGATCAGCGTCGACTTCCCCGCGCCGTTGTCGCCGACGAGCGCGAGGACCTCTCCCGCGTACACGTCCAGGTCCACGCCCCGCAGCGCCTGGACGGCCCCGAAGCGCTTGGTGATCCTCCGGACGCTCAGCACCGGCGGCGCGGCGCGGGGTCGGGCGCCCCGGTGCGCCCGGGCGCGTTGTCGGGCAAACCGCCCAAACAGCAGCAGGCGGGTCTTCTCCGGTTTCAGCTCCAGGCCAAACTCCTGCATCCGCCCCGCCAGCTCACGACCGAAGGCGTTCGCCTCCGCCCGATATTGGAAGACGGCAACAAAGTCGTCGACAAACCGGATCAGCCGAGCCTCTCCCCGGCAGCCCCGCTTGAACCGTCGCTCGAACCACAGGTCGAGGACGTAGTGCAGGTACACGTTCGCAGGAGGCCCAGATCTCGCCGCTCCCGCCGGTGGTCATGGGTGGGTCCGTGGTGGTGCCGGCGGGGCTCCTGGCCAGGATGCGGGGCGGGCCAGTGCCGGTGGCCGCGTCGAGCACAGACATCCAGGCCGCAGCCGCCCGGGCCCGGGCCATCGTTATGGAGCTCGAACGACGTCTGGGCTACGAGCCGATGGACCGGGAGACCGAACACCTGGGCTACGACATCGAGAGCCGCGACCCGCGCACCGGCCGGCTCCGGTTCATCGAGGTGAAGGGACGGGAGAGCGGGGCAGACGTGATCACGGTCACCCGCAACGAGATCCTCACCGCCCTCAACAAGCCCGACGACTACATCCTGGCCATTGTGGAGTTCCTCGACGGCGGGGGCCACCGCGTGCACTACGTCCGCCGCCCCTTCCGGCGACAGCCGGACTTCGGGGTGACGAGCGTGAACTACGAGTTGGCGGAACTCCTGACGCGGGCGGAGGCCGATCCGAGTTGACCATTCACGTGATGAATGATTATCATTCACGGTATGAAAGCCTTGCCTCGCCTGGTCGAGACCGCGCTTGCGGAACGGCTGCGGGTCATGCCCGCCGTGGTGGTGACCGGGGCGCGACAGACCGGCAAGAGCACGCTCGTGGCCGAGCGGATCCCCGGCCCGCGGCGCTACCACTCGCTCGACGACCTCGACGTACTCGATGCTGCCCGCCGCGACCCCGAAGCCTTGGTGGGCGGTAGCGGTGCCGTGACCCTGGACGAGGTGCAGCGGAAGCCTGGGCTGCTTGCGGCGGTCAAGCGGGCCATCGACCGCGCCCGCATGCCCGGGCGCTTCTTGCTGACCGGTTCCGCCAACCTCCTGCTGATGCGCCGCATCTCCGAGTCCCTGGCCGGCCGGGCGAGCTATCTCACGCTCTGGCCCATGACCCGGCGGGAGCAGCGCGGCGAGGGGCGTGCCGGGCGCTGAGAGGAGCTGCTGGCCGTGCGCGACGAGGAGTGGCCGAATCTCCTGGCGGCCGACGACGCAGAACCCGAGGACTGGCGCGCGCTGGCTCGCCGAGGGGGCTTTCCGACGCCCGCGCTCCACATGAAGACCGCCAAGGAGCGCGCCATCTGGTTCGATGGCTACGTGCGCACCTATCTGGAACGCGATCTCCAGGATCTCGCGGCCATCAGCTCCCTGCCCGACTTCCGCCGCCTGATGCGCGCGGCGTGTCTGCGCTTGGGCCAGCTCGTGAATCAAACCGAGTTGGGACGGGACGTGGGACTGCCCCAGGCCACCGTGCACCGCTGGTTGAACCTGCTCGAGATCTCCTACCTGCTCGTGCGGCTGCCCGCCTATGTCGTCAACCGGACCAAGCGGCTGATCAAGGCTCCGAAGCTCTACTGGGGCGACACGGGTTTGGCCCTCTTCCTCGGCGGGCAGGACGAGCCCACCGGCGCGCACACCTGGAGAACCTGGTGTAGTGGACCTCCTCGCCTGGCGCGACGCGCAGCTTGAGCGCCCGGAGATCGGCTACTGGCGCACGGCGAGCGGCGAGGAGGTGGATTTCGTGACCGAGGCGGACGGCCGGTGCTGCCCATCGAGGTCAAGGCGAGCGCCCGGCCACGGCTCGCCGACGCGCGACACTTGCGCTCGTTCCGTCAAGAGTACGGGAAGAAGGCACGGGCGGGGCTCGTGTTGCATACGGGGAGCGCCATCGAGTGGCTCGCCCCCGATGTCCTGGCGGTGCTGTGGTGGAGGGTGTTGTGACAAGCGTAGACCTGGCTCTGGCCATCGTGAAGTTCCTCGACGGCGGGGGCCACCGCGTGCACTCCGTCCGCCGCCCCTTCCGGCAGGAGCCGGACTTCGGGGTGACGAGCGTGACCTATGACTTGAGGGAGCTGCTGGCGAAAGGTGAGCTCGTGACACCCTAAGGAGCAGATAGCCATGAGGCTCACGCGATTTCGGGTCCAGAACTACAAGAAGATCCGGGACAGCGGTTGGACCAGCGTAGGGGGATCTCACCATCTTCGTCGGTAAGAACGCGTCGGGTAAGTCGGCGCTGTTTCGAGGCTTGTCCTAGCTTAATCCATCCGATGGCGAAAAGCACGACGTCCTCAAGGAGTTTCCGCGGCGGCGCTATACCGACGAATTCGCCCGGGAGGATTGGCCGGTCGCGAGTGCAGAATTCGTCTTGGATGATTCGGAGCGTCAGGCGCTACAGCAACTCTGCCCAGAACTCACAGCTACGACGAGCGTCCGGTGCACCCGGCACTACAGTTGGAGGCTTGTTGTTGAATTCGAGCCACAGTCTGATGCGTCACCGGTCACGCGAGGCGAGTTTGCTGATGTCCTGGAGCAGGTCCAGCAAGAGGCCCGGGAACTGACCGCGCCAGAGGGGACAGGAGATGCCTTGGGCGCGATCAAGCAGACCCTGCATCAGTCTCTGGCGCAGTTACGCGATCAACAGGCCGCTCG
>CADDYW010000248.1 GCA_902810745.1 Chloroflexota bacterium
TGGGCTGACGGACCACTGCTGGACGATGCTCGAGCTGCGGTCGTCCCAGGTGCCGCTGCCAGCCTGGGTGGCTCCGAAGCGTCGAGGCCGCCCACCCAAGCAAGCCCAACGACCGGCTATGGCGGTGGCAGCGTGACCCCGGTTAACTCGGGCGGTACCAAACCCGGGGGGTTCCAGCGAAATTCGAGCGCTGCCGCGATCAGTCGGTTGTCGGGGACCGGCGGATCGCGGCCGTCGGGCGACGCGCTCGGCTCGCGCCCCAACCGTCGCAACTCGACACCGTCCCGCACCGGTGCCGGCGTTCTGGGAGGCGCGGCGAACGCGATCTCACGCAGACGCGGCAGAACCTGACGCGTGCGACGGTGCTGGCGCTCGCGGCGCGGATCGACCTTGAACGCGTCCAGCTCGCGGATCATCGCCGCCGGGACGACCAGCACGACACGATCATGGCCGAGTTCGGTGTTCCAGGCGACATCAATGAAAAACGTGTACTCCAGGAAGAGATTGGTGTCGGCGACGAGCCATGTTTTCTGCCGATCCTCCTCGGAGGCTGTCATGCGACCCGAGAGTTGACCTACTCGTGCTCGGAGAGCGTCGACGTTCACACCGAACCCGCGGTTGTCACCGCTGGTCAGAAAGTCGGCAAGGGCGTCAACGACGTAGTGCTCGACGACCACCGGCGCGGCCTCCGCGGCGGTGCGCGCCTCAATGTTCGCGATGAGCGGTGGCAGAAATGTTCCAACCTTGCCAGAGTAGGATATCTGGCCGTCATTCACCTGCTTCCAGACTTGCTCGCGGTGTGCCGGTGGCCATACCGTGTCGTCGCACAGGACGCGCGGAAGGATCGTGTCAGCAACCGGAAGCTGGACAAGTGCCAGCAACGCGACATGGGGCGAGATGGCCTCCGCATTCCGGACATCCTGGGTCCGCTGAAGGGCGTCGATGATCACGCGAGCCGACGAGTCGGAACGATAGAGCATCGGGACGCTGAGAACACTACGTACTTTCTGATGGTGGGCGATGTCACGGTCCTCATCCCACACTCCGCGGCACGCGTGATCGATACTCCGCGCCGAGCCGTCGCACCCACGCGTAATCGGACTCGGAGAAGACCTCCCGGTGCTTTTTCTCCAGGCCACAGATCAGGACGATCGTCGGGCCGTCGAGACCGGGCGCGGACCGCTCCAGGATGCAAAACAACCGATACTGGCGCCGCTGGGGGCCCGTGACGCGCGCCTCATAAAAACCGCGCATCGCGCCGTGCATCGCTTCCCAGTGGCCACCCCCACTAAAGCGCGGTGGCGGGGCGGCGGCAACGTCGTCGATGATCGCGATGAAGTCGGTCGCAACCGAGTCCGGGATCTGGTTCAGGAACTCTTCGGCGGGACACGAGCACGCCGGGTCATCGTCCGGGTGACGGACGAAGAGCTTGACGTCCCACGGTGCATCGCCCAACCGGTCGCCTCAGCCACGACGGCGTGTGGATTCCCGCGTGCTGCCGCCGACCAGGACCACGTCAGCCCGTGCCTCTCGTGCTGGAGCAAGCCGTACCTCTATCCCCAGGGCATCGGCCACCTCGAGGAACCGCAGGAGCGTCGGGTTGCTCGCATCGGATGTGAAGAGACGACGGAGTGACGCTGCATCCACACCGGTGCGCCGGGCCAACTCCGCCTTGCTCACTCCCGCCTTCGCGCGCGCGGCGTCCAGATCCTCGACCATGGCGCGCATCCTTGCAAAGGCGCGTCGCTGGCGCGCGTAGCGCTCGGCCAGATCGGGCCGCGCGAGGAGATTCGATCGGATGCGGTTCCACTTGCTCTCAGTATGTATCATCTGATTCCACCCTCACGAGCAGTGTAGCATATTTGCAACACCCCAGCAATCCCCGTGCCTCGGTGTGTGGTTGCAGACGAGGTGTCCGAATTGATTCGGATTGTGTTGCTGGGCCTTCGGCCGCGGTGAACACCGCCGGAGCACGGCGATGCCGCGGACCAGCGACACCCCCACTGACGTCTCCCCAGCCTGCCGAGATGGCCAGCGCATCCAGCCAGCTGGTCACCAGCCGCCGACCGCCGACCTCCCCGTCGACACGTGCTCCCGCAATCTCCAGCGGACATTGCCCCGCATCGGGATACCGCCGCTTACGCTCCCGACGCACCCGGGAGCGGTGAAAGTTCATGGACAGCTCGTCGAGCACCAGGACGTGGTCCGCCCCCGCCTCGCTCATCAAGCACTGCATCAACCCTATCCGCCGTTTGGACCGCCGCCAGACCCCCTCGACCACCCCCGTCGTCCGCGGCAGGCCCGCCACCAACGCTTTCCGGTGCAGTGTTGCTTCCTGGAAGGTCGTGCGGATGAACTCCTCCAGTGGCCGGGCCAACGGATCGGCGTGATCTTGTCGGGCTAGCATCACCAACGCGACGACAGTGGCCCGTTCGCTCGGGGCGTCCCACACCGCCCGAATCACGGCTCGCAGCCTCGCGACCGCCGCCGCCGAAGCTGCCAGCCCCGCCTTGAGGTTGCGCCAGAGCTGGAAGAGGCTGGGCTGCCGCGGCAGCGCAGGCAAGGTGAGCGTCTCTAACAGGGCTGGATCGGTTGGCAACCAGGCCCAGAGAGGCTGAGAACGATTGCTGGTTTTGCTAGTTGCTCGCCTCGCGGGCATGGCCTATGCGACCGGGCATGAAGAAGATCACGGTCTCCGCCAATGGCGTTACCGATCGCTTGCATCCGGCTGACCGGACGGGTATCGTGCCCCTGCCGGCCGATCTCGATCGCCTCATCCCAGAGGACCATCCCGCGCGGTTGCTCTGGGCGGCGGTCGAGTCCCTCGATTTGGACGCGTTCCATCTCAGCGTGAAGTCGCTGCGTGATCATCCAGGAGTTCCCGCGACCGATCCGAAGGTCCTGCTGGCCCTCTGGCTCTTCGCGTTGCGGAACGGGGTCGTGGACGGGCGGGAATTGGCTCGCCTTTGCACCGAGCATCTCGCCGACATCTGGCTGGATGGCGGTCTGTCGACCAACGATCAGACCTTGAACGACTTTCGGGGGCGAATGACGCGGTGGTCCCGGAGTTGTTTGTCCAAATCGTCGGACGTCTGATCCACGCGGGCCTGGTCGCCATGGACACGGTTGCGCACGACGGGACCCAACGGGTACCCCGCATCCGCGCCTCGGCGGGAACCAGCTCGTCTCATCGCGGTCCCTCGATTGATGCCGCACTGAAGCAGGCGTGGGCTCACTTGCAGGAGTTGGCGACGCGCGCCCCCCACGACGAGCCGGAATCGCCCCGACGCGCCGCGGCCCCCAAGCGGGCGGCGAGAGACCGGATCGACCGTCTCGAACGAGCTCGTCCGGC
>CADDYW010000249.1 GCA_902810745.1 Chloroflexota bacterium
ATTCAGGCGCGGATCAAGGCGATCAAGGCGCAGATCGAGGAGACGACCTCGGACTATGATCGGGAGAAGCTGCAGGAGCGCCTGGCGAAGCTTTCCGGTGGCGTCGCGGTGATCAAGGTCGGCGCGGCCACCGAGGTCGAGCTGAAGGAGAAGAAGCATCGGGTCGAGGACGCGCTCTCGGCGACGCGGGCGGCGATCGAGGAAGGCATCGTCCCGGGCGGCGGCGTTGCCCTGCTGAACGCGGCGAAGGCCCTGGACGATCTGCACCTGGAGGGCGATGAGGCGACCGGCGTTCTGATCGTCAAGCGCGCGATGGAGGAGCCACTCCGCCAGATCGCGACCAACGCGGGCCAGGATGGCTCGGTCGTTCTCGAAGCGGTTCGCCGCGTCCAGAAGGAGAAGGGCAGCACGACCTGGGGCTATGACGTCGTCTCTAACGACTATGTTGACCTGGTGAAGGCCGGCATCATCGACCCGGCCAAGGTAACCCGGTCAGCCCTGGAAAATGCCTGCAGCATCGCCGGGATGATCCTGACGACCGAGGCGCTGGTGACCGAGATTCCGGAGAAGGAGAAGCCCGCGGCTCCGGCACCCGAATACTAAGCGAGTGATGAGTTGATGGGGCAAGAGTGATGAGGGAGAAGAGATACTTCCATTCCCCCTCATCACTCTCGCCCCATGACCCGTTACTCTGTTCCACCAAGCCATTCGTCGATAAACGCGTCGATCTCCTCGTCGGTCGGGAAGCGCCCGGTCTCGCTCTTCGAGTAGACCTGCTGGCCGTCGATCGAGACGACGAATCTCCCGCCATACGACGGAATCAGCGTTAACGCTCTGAGCTTGAGCTGATAGCGCTCCATGAGGTGGCTCGCCAGGCTCACGGCCTGGGGCTCGTACTCTCACTCGGTGCAGTATTCGATCGTCACCGTGACGGGCTGAGACATCGGTCAATTCCTCCCAAGACAGATTCCTCGCGGTTTGCTCTACGCTTCACGGCAAACGGCAGAAAGATGCGGCCGGGTTCGGACACCGAAGGCAGCGCTGGGAGCAGTGCTTGTCCCAACCCTTGATCCCTGGCCCCCACTAATGAATATCCTCACGAACCCATTGTACCACCGGTGTCTTGATCGGCTGGCGCTCAGTGGAGAACAGTTCCCTGCCGGTGCCAATGACGTCCACTACCTTCTGGTGGAACTTTTCCCGCTGAACGCCGAGGTGCCGCGTTCGAGTCGGCGTTCCACGCTGAATCGGTCTGGCGTATACTATGCAAAGGAACGAGCGGAGAGGGCGACGCCCCGGGCGATCTCCGCCGACGGTCGCTGCGGTCTCGGGTCTCGGCAAGCTCTTACTGATCGCAGCACGGACATGTGAAGCGCAACGCGCAATTCGCAAAGCCGGGGCACCGGGACGCGGCAATATTGCGTTTTGCGCATCGCTCTGTAGCGAATGGCAATCGCCACGGTCATCGCCTGATTGGGCGCAATCGCGTGGAGGTAGGGTTGGGTGTCTACCGAGCTTCGCTTCACGATTCACGATCTCGAGCTCCTGCCCGAAAATGGAAACCGATACGAGATTATCGACGGAGATCTCTACGTGTCGACGCAGCCTCACTGGCGTCACCAGCTCGCGGCTGGTCGATTGTTTTATGCCCTGATGTCCTGGAACGAGCGAGAAAGGGCCGGCCTGGCGCTCGAAGCACCTGGCGTGATTTTCGCGCAGGACGAGGCGGTTGCGCCGGATCTCGTCTGGATCAGCCGCGAGCGCCTGGCCCGTGTCCTGGGCGACGACGGCAAGCTGCACGCCGCTCCTGATCTGGTCGTGGAGGTTCTCTCGCCTGGTGCCGCGAACGAGGAGCGTGATCGCGAGGTCAAGCTCAAGCTGTATTCGCGCCGAGGCGTGCGGGAGTACTGGATCGCCGATTGGCGCGACGCGACGGTGCAGGTCTATCGACGCGAGCGCACCGCGCTCCGCCACGTCGAGACCCTTACCGCCGAGGACACCTTGACCTCGCCGTTGCTTCCGGGCTTTGCCTGTGCCGTGGCCAGTTTGAAGGCGTCTCCGCTGTAAAGCAAATCGCGGGGCCATTGAGCCGGCGCGGGATTGGCCGCACCTCGCCCGCTGCCGCCGCCACCGGCCGGCCCCTCGCCGATTCTCTCCCCGCCCGAGACGATTCCACCGGACCGTGGCGTCGTAGTACCTCTCTTTTCGCTCGCCTTCTCCTGGCCCTTTCAGAAAACGCGGATCCCCAGCTCCGCGGCTTTGCGGTCGAGGAACGCCTTGACCGTCGGCAGCTCCTCGACCGAGCAATGCTCGACGACGAGAAAGCGCTCGGGGCCGAGCGCCTCCATGCGGCGCATGAACGTGGCGTAGTCCAGGATGCCCTGGCCGGCCGGGCACTCGTCGATGTGGATCACCAGCCGTTTCTGCACCACCACATCCTTCGCGTGGGCGTTGAAGATACGATTTCCGAGGACGTCGACCATGTGGTCGATCGCCGGGCCGTTGCGGAAGACGGTGTCCAGGGTGAGCCAGTTCACCGGATCCAGATCGCAGCGGATCGCGGGCGAGCCGACCTCGTCGAGGACCTGGCGCATCACCTCGGCAGAGTTCAGGGTCACCAGCACGTGCCCCTCCAGGCCCACGATCACCCCGGCCTCCTCCGCGGCCGGCGCGACCTCCTTCAGGCTTTTCACCAGCTGCGCGCGGCAGATCGGATCCCAGTTGTCGCCGTGCGGATCCCACGCCCCGCCCCAGTCCGACTGATCTGCGCCGATCTGGGCCATGCTCCCGGGACCGGTGTGGCAGCTCAGGCTGCCCAGCGCCGCGGCGATCCGGATCGCCGCGCGAAGCGTCTTCACCGCCTGGCGTCGCACACTCTCGTCGGGGTGGATCAGCGGCGGCCGGTGGCCAATCGCCTGAACCATCGTCAGGTCGTAGTCGCGCAGAATATCGCGGACCCGGCGGCACTGCGCGTCCGTCGTCGCGAACGGATCGTCGCGATCGAAGCGGGTGAAGATGCCGGTGAAGCCAAGCTCGCGGACTTGCGCGGCCATGGACTCCTGGAACTCGTCGACGTGGTTGGGAAACAGCCCTCCCGACACCCCGAAGCGCATCAGCTCCCCCCGAGACTGCCGATATTGAGTCATGCGTAATTCGCCAAGCGCAAACTGGACTTGTCCCGGCGCACCGATTTTGCGTATTGCGTTTTGCGTTGTGCGCCTTGCGCTTTGCGTTTTTCGTCCCCCCGTGCGCCTGGCACGGCACGTGCACCAGCCGGGCAGGCGAGACGCCTTCAGCGCCAAAAGCTTATCATCAGGAGACGAGGAATGCCACACCAGGAGCAGCA
>CADDYW010000250.1 GCA_902810745.1 Chloroflexota bacterium
GTAGCAGGGGTGCCATATGTCAGTACGAGTTACCAGGGCAACATAAACATCGCGCTCGACGCCGCACCCAGCAGCGGCACGTACGTATCTGTACTGCTGATGGGCGGCACATTCTGAGGACGGAGGCTCCGCAGTGTTGGCACAGATACTGCAACTCGTACTGAGAATAGTGAACCTGCTGGAGCAGGCGTTAAGCTTGCTCGGCGTGATCAAGGCCGCGACAAGCATCTCCGCAGAGGAGCATCAACCCTTTCTCATTGAGGAAGCCGCCACGACGGCCGAGCTGGAGATCGTCAACCCTTTCCACGGCCTGGCGGCTCTCCAAGCGATCCTCTCCGACATACAGACGAAGGTAACCGCGATGCACACTGACTACCAGCAACGCACGCAACCGGTGATGTTTCCGGCCACTCCGCCGTCTGGATACGCGCCCGATCCCAAGACCGTTGAGATGACGTATACCAACCAAGCGATCCAGTTCAAGCAACCGGTGAATATGCATGACGCTATGGTCATGGTGGCTTCGCATGACTGGGACCGGGCCATCTCCGGCATCTGGCAGATGGCGGACAATCCCATCTTCGGAGTGAGCTACGGGTTTCCGATCAACTTCTTCGGCTCGATCAACCAGCAGGCACCTGTCGAGGATCTGTCTACCGTCCAGCCGGGCGACACCGTCAAGTCGTGGCTCGAGCGCGAGACCGGACTGACCTGGCACGATACGCCGCTCTACGGATTCAGCGGCAACGGCACGTACGTTTGGACGTATGCTTGGGATCCCGACGTGGCGCTAGTCTGCTTGCTCACCAATGAGCAGCTCCACCAGATCACGGGCACGGCGCCGCAAACCGCGGCCAGCCCACCTGTGTGGCCCGGCCTCGCCAACGTCACGCTCGGCACTCCCGTCAGCTTCGGCCCCAATGACGTCGGCGTCACCGTCCCCGGTCCACTGGACGGCGTGCTAGTGACCATCAGCAGCTATCCTGCCTACAAAGGCACCTTTAACTTCGCCGGCGACGTCAGTATTCGGAACATCGGAGGCATCACCTTCACGTCCGACAACGGCCAGGACGAGTTTCCGCAATTGCTCGGATTCGAACAGGCCGTCTACTGTCCGAAGACCATGACCCGGGCCGCGTCGGCGAAGGTGCGAATAGTGCAGGGAACATCTGGTACAATCACGCCATGGACTAGGACGCCGTGACGATTCGACTAGTCCGTCATTCGCGGCACGCGCAACCTTAAGAGAGAGTCAAGATGGCTTTGCTTTCAAACAATCGCCTCGCCTGGCAGTACCACGACGACGCCGGCAACGTCTGGCGCGTCGCCGCCGTGGCAGATATCACCTCGCAGGGGAAGCTGGGCGGAGAGGCATGGAACGGAGCCTCGCCTCCGAAGCCTGCGTCCATCAAGATGCGCCGGATCACCGTCAGGAACGCGGCACTAGGTGTCTCCCGGGTCGTCCCGGTGTACGCGCCCGGCGCGCCAATCCAGACGGCCGGTGCCACCATCAACCTGAACCACCTCAACGTGGATTCCTACCCGTTCACCTCTGACGGCAACACGATCCCTGAAGGCCACATCCGGCACAACGTCACCCGGCAAGCGGCCTAGCCGTCGCCCTGGTCGTTGCCGCTTACCGATACCCGCCCGAACGCGAGCGCGGCCGTCAAGGTGGAAAGCGAAGCGAACCTTGACGGCCGCTTTTCCCGCATACGCCACAATGAACAACGCCGCATCCCCTGACGCACTCAGGGGATGCGGGCAAGGTACCCACTTCGTGCCTACCTGCCCGCCTTAACAAATTCTCAACCTTTTCTCAACCGTAATCGCAACGATTTCTCAACCGTCCTCGCGTAAACTCCGCTCTGCGTAAGGGAATCCGGTTGTGACCGCACCCACTAATAGCGGTCACAAAATGCACCGTCCCTCGCAGGAGACAAGATGTCACGCAAGCGTTCGTCGACCCATCTGAACCACCGGCATTATGCGGAAGCGGAACATCAGATATGCCACGTCGGCATAGATTACATCACCGCGGTGGCGCTCGACCCGGAGTCTCGGCGCGCTCTCGAGACGCTAGCCGAGGTGGCGATTGAGGATCAGTTACAGGTCGGGAATGAGAAGAAGCTCTGGACCTGGCGGGGATACCGCGGAGACATCTGCGGCGACGTCGCCTGGGGACACCGGGAAGACAGCCTGCTGATGCGCGCGTCGGGCCACGCCGGCGATATGTGGGCACGCCAGGCTGTCCAGTGTGGCGCGCGTCCGAGCAGGCTCGACCTGGCCGTCACGATCCAGCTCGATCGCGATCTACCAGACCTAGCACGCGATACGTACGAGCGCGCGATGGAGTATCAGAAGAACGGCGGCCGGCGCCGATCGCTCACTCTCATACGCTCTGGTGAAGAGGGTGACACCATCTACATCGGCAAGCGCACGTCGCCCGTGTTCCTGAGGGTCTATGACAAATGGCGCCAATCCGGCTTGACCTGGCCGGCCTACACCTGGCGGTACGAGGCCGAGCTGAAAGGCGGTGCGGCGGGAGACGCCGTCAAGCAGCTGTCAGGCAGGAAATGGTCGCCAGAGGCAGTGCGTTCCATCACCTGGCACGTCTTTGCGCGCAGCGGTGCACAGCCAGGCTGGGACCCTGGGGAGCGCATCCACTGGAAGGGCGCGCCGCGGCCAGTGTCGGATGCCGAGCGCACTCTGGGCTGGCTGCACACCACCGTCGCGCCGGCAGTGGACCACCTCCAGCAGTACTACTCCCTCGAGCGGATCCTGGTAGCGCTCGGCCTGGCCGTCGGGGATCCAGAGGACTATGACATCGAGTCGCCGACCTAAAAGATTCTGATAGAATCCGACCTGGAGCGGCGCGGCCACCACGACCGCGCCGCTATCTATTTCTATGGAGCATCGCAGATGCCGAACCAGCAGTTTGATGAGCGCGGCCTGTTGCTGTTAGGAGCCACATTCGACAGCACGTACGCAGGCGGCACCGACGTACTACTGAAGGCAGCGTACACCGGACCGCAGCGTTTTGATGCGCTCATGGTCTGGTCGACCGACACTGTGGCTCACAAGTTGACTCTTAAACTCGATTTCGGGCAGCCCACCCTACAGCGTACCGATATCACGATACCGGCCGCCGACCCAAGCAACCTACCGGTCGTGCTAGAACTCATATCAAAACTCTTCCCCGTAGCAGGGGTGCCATATGTCAGTACGAGTTACCAGGGCAACATAAACATCGCGCTCGACGCCGCACCCAGCAGCGGCACGTACGTATCTGTACTGCTGATGGGCGGCACATTCTGAGGACGGAGGC
>CADDYW010000251.1 GCA_902810745.1 Chloroflexota bacterium
TGCCGCGACTGGGGAACGAGTCAAGATGTCACGGCGTCCTCGTCCACGGCGTGATTGTACCACTCACGCCAGGGATAACGCGCACCTTCGCAGCTTGGGCTTGTGTCATGGTCTTGGGCACGTAGACTGCTTGCGTGAACCCTAACGTCTGCGGGAGCTCATCCTGCCCATTGTCTGATGTGAAGGTGACGGCGCCGATGTTCCTGACGCTCACGTCGCCGGCGAAGCTGAAGACGCCCTTGTAGGCAGGGTAGGCGGTGATGTGTACGAGGATGCCATCGAGCGGTCCAGGGACGCTCACTCCCGTATCGTTGGGACCGAACGCTATGGGGCTGCCGAGCGTGACCTTTCCGACGCCGGGCCACACGGGCGCGGTCGCCACGGCCGTGGGCGCGGTGCCGGCGAGCTGATGGAGCTCCGCATCCGTGAGGGTACAGACGACTACGACGCCGGCCGCGTAGTCGCTCGTCCACACGAAGCTCGTAGTGGTGCCCACGTTGTACAGCGGATAGTCGTGCCAGGTCAGACCAGTCACTCGCTCCAGCCAGGATTTCACCGTATCGCTGGGCTGCACGGTGGACAAGTCCTCGACCGGGGCGGCGAAGTTGGCGAAGCTGAGATTGTTGATCGGATAGTTGTAGCTCACTGCGAAGATCGGACTGTCAGCCATCCGCCAGAGCCCCGATATGGCGCGGTCCCAGTCGTGCAGGGTCATCATGACGAGGCCATCCTTCAGGTTGGTTGGCTGCCCAGCATTGAACGACGATTGCTCGTAGCTGAGAGGCACGGATGCCAGATCAACGCCGTAGCCAGACGGCGGCGTGGGTGGGAGAGTGACGGGTTGGTTGCGTTGCTGGTAGTCGGCGTAGATAGCGGTGACCTTTGCCTGCACGTCCGCCAACATTGTCTCGATGGCTTGCAGCCCATAGGTGGGATTGGCCACGTTGAGCGACGTGGCAACCACGGTACTCTCGATCTGATATGGGATATGTTCGCGCGCGAGGATGCGTTGGTCGTCCTGAATCACGCCGATTAGCGCCAGGATTCGCTCGACTATGCCGACGATCCGGAGCGCGAGCTGCAATATTTGCGCGAGCATAGGTGCGCCTCCCGCTTCAGAAGGTGCCGCCCATTAGGAGGACCGTTACCCTAGTTCCGGCGCTAGGTGCGGCGTCCAGGGATACTGAGATTGAGTTGAAGCCCGGTGCTGACCAGTACGGACCGCCCGCAATAGGCACGAGCTTCGCGAGGACGTCCACCACCGCCGGCAGGTCCGTGGGCGATGCCGCGGGGATGGTGACGTCGGCGAGTGTGTCCAGCGTGCCGAATCGATCGACGGCGATAGTGAGCTTGTGCGCGACCGTATCTGTTGTCCACACGACTATGGCGTCAAAGCGGACCGTCCTACTGTCGGGCCCGAAGAGTGTCTTGTTTGCCGGCGGCGTATAGCTCGAATCAAAGACAGCGTACTGCCACACTAGGTCGCGTTCGTCGAACTGCTGATTGGGCACCGAGAACCCTCTATATAAATAGATAGCGGCGCGGCCGCGAGGACCGCACCGCTTCGCCAGTGATTTTATCAGGGCCTTTTAGGTCGGCGAATCCAGCTCGCTATCCTCGACGTCGCTGACCGCGACGCCAAGGGCCTCGAGGATGGCGTCCAGGGGATAGTGCGACTGCAGATGGTCTATCGCCGGGGCTACGGTGGTACGTAGCCAGCCTAGTGTGCGCTCAGCATCGGTCACCGGGCGCGGATACGGCCGCCAGTCAATATCCTCGGATGGCGTCCAGACGGGACTCAAACCGCCGGCTGAAAACGCGTGCCACGCGATGGTCCTGACGCAGGATCGTGTCCATCCCTGCTCGCACAGCTGAGCGACGGCGCTGCGCGCGGCCGTGCCCTTGAGCTCAGCTTCGTAGCGCCAGGTATTCGCTGGCCAGGAGTAGCCGCTCTGCCGCCACTTATCGTACACTCGGCAGAAGACCGGGCTCGTGCGCTGACCAATGTAGAGCGTGTCTCCCGAGTCGGCGGACTGGATCAGCGAGAGTGAGCGGCGGCAGCGAGTATCGGCGTAGGCGGCGCGGAGCGTGTCATAGGCGGTCCGGGCCGCATCCGGGACGTCGCGGTCCAGCTGCATCGTGACAGCTAGATCGATACGACTAGGACGGGCGCCCGCGGCCACCAGCTGCGGCGCCCACATGTCCGCGGCCTCTGCCGCAACTCGCACGATGACGCTATCCGCGCGTCGACCGTAGGCCACGTCACCGCAGATCGCCCCGACGTAGCCTCGCCAGGCCCACGCTCGTAGTTGGTTCCCGAGCTCGTGTTGATCCTGGATGATGGCGTCAGCCAGATCGCGGAGAGAGTCTTGGGCGCGGTCGTCCAGCCCCACGGCCGTCAGGTAGTCCACGCCTACCTGCACTACGCGGTGCCGGACTTCCGCCGAGGAACGGTGCATTGGTCCGATGCGCATACGCTTGCGAGACATGTTATCTCCTGCGCGGGGACGTGATTTGTATGACCCCTATTAGTAGGTGGGGTCATACGCGCTTCCCGCGTCTAGATGCGGAAAATAGCAGGGTACGGTTGAGATTTATTTGCGATTCTGGTTGAGAAAAAGTTGAGAAAAAGTTAAGGCGAGCGATCGGACGAGGTATTGTACGAGTGTCCGCGCCCGCTCAAGTGCTGAGCGGGCGCGGCCGGAACAATTCTGGCTCACGCGAGAAAAGGCGCTGTCAAGGCACGCTGCGCTCTCGGCCTTGACAGCGCCGTTGTGTGGAGGCGTGAGCTCGCGCTGACGAGCTCACCATCAGGCTGGCTAGGTAGACTGTTTGGTCACGTTGTGCCGGACGTGACCTTCAGGGATGGTGTTGCCATCGCTGACAAAAGCGTAGCTGTCCACGTTGAGGTGGTTGAGGTTGATTGTGCTGCCGGGCGTCTGGATCGGGGCGCCGGGCGCGTACACAGGTACCACGCGCGATACGCCGAGGCTAGCGTTCCGCACCGTGATGCGCCTCATCTTGAGGCTGGCGGGCTTCGGCGGGGCGGTGCCGGCCCACGCCTCGCCACCGAGCTTGCCTTGCGAGGTGATGTCCGCCACGGCGGCGACGCGCCAGACGTTGCCATTATCGTCGTGATACTGCCAGGCTATACGGTTGTTACTTAGGAGTGCCATCTCCCACCGTCCTTAAGGTTGCGCGTGCCGCGACTGGGGAACGAGTCAAGATGTCACGGCGTCCTCGTCCACGGCGTGA
>CADDYW010000252.1 GCA_902810745.1 Chloroflexota bacterium
CACCGCCGACCATGCCGGTCGCCCCGGTCACCAGCGCGGGAGGCTTGGTCACAATGGGGAATTTCCACCTGTGATTGAAGTCAAGCCGAAACGAGCGTTCGCCGTCGACTCCTCAGCACCTCCAGTCCTTCTTTCCGCAGTTCGGTCGGATGATTTCGCGGTAATTTCCGGGCGGTCGGAGGTAATGTCAAGAGGGGTGTAAATTCAGGTGGCGTACCCTTTCCGAGATCCACCACCACGGAAACCTCCCCAGGCCGGGAGGGGAAAGGAGTACGCCGGTGTCAGCATACCAAGCCCCGCAGGGGTTGGACACGGAGGAAGTGTTGATTCTCGCCGAAAAGGGCCCCACTTTCTCGCTGAAAAGGGACCCACCCCGAGGGGTGTTGCGCTCTACGATTCGTGCCCCTGGTGACAGTCTCCTGGCGGCCCCCGATCCCTCTGTGCTCGTCGGCTGCGTGTGGGCATTGGCAGCAGAGGTAGCGGCGTGTGCGCCCAAGCCGGTCTCTGTCCCGTCGGTTGCATGACGGGCCCGGGCTCAGCCTTCATCGTGGATCGTGCCAAGACGGCACCAGATCCTGTTGGGCGAGGATCTGGACGAGACTCGCGCCCGCCTCGTCGTCGAAGAGGACCCGGAGCCACGCATACATGTGGTCGACCACGTCGATCATGAGCGCCTTCATCTCCTCGTCGCTCAGACGCGAGGCCTTGCGCCAGGGGATCTCACCCACCGGCGTGGTCACGACGACATCCGAGTAGTCGCCAGCCGGCGAGCAGGGAGCCATCCCGGCGTGGAACTCTTCCAGGATCGTATTCCGGACACACTGTTGCGCCATATACTTTGCCAAGCGCTTCAAGACCCAGGGGTTGTGGGCAAGGAATCGCGCGCTGTCCGGCGTCATCTACGCCCCCTCCCGTTTCGGTGGACGTTTGTCCTTCACCCGAAAGCTGGGCCCATTGATCGCGATCACATGGCAGTGGTGCAAGAGCCGATCCAACACCGCGCCAGCGATCACCTCGTCGCCGAAGACGGTGCCCCACTCGTCGAAGGGCTTGTTGGTCGTGAGGATGATCGAGCCGTGCTCGTAGAGTCGGCTGATGAGTTGAAAGAAGAGATTCGCGCGCCGTGGATCCATCGGCAGGTACCCGAGCTCATCGAGGATCAAGAGCTCCAGGCGGCCCAGGGTGGCCAGGCGCGCCCCCACGGTGTGGTCGACGGTGGCGGCGACGAGCTCATCCAGGAGGTCCGCGACGGAGCGAAACAGCACGCGCTTGTGCGCGCTACACGCCCGGATGCCGAGTGCGATCGCCAGGTGGCTCTTGCCGACCCCGGGCGGCCCGACCAGGCAGAGGTTTTCGGCGCGCGCGAGGAAGCCGAGCTCGGCGAGCTCGCGGATGAGCGGGGCCGGGATGGACGGCTGAAACTCGAACTGAAACGCTTCTAAGGTCTTGATCGTCGGGAAGCGGGCGCGGCCGATGCGCGCATTGACCGAGCGATCGGCCTTGCGCGCCAGCTCCTCGTCGACCAGGTGATCGAGGAAGCCGACATAGCTCTGCTTGGTCTTGGCGGCCTTCTGGGCGTCGCGCTCGAAGCACTCGGCGATCGCGTGCAGCCCGAGCCGCTTGAGGTTCCCCCGGAGGCGCTCGACGTCGGTGCTCATGCTCGCCCCTCCTCCCCGAGGGGAGTGAGGAGGGTCTGGTAGACGCGCAGGTCTCGCTTCACCGCCAGGCGTGGCACCGGCACCCGCGTCGCGCCGAGCGTCGCCGGGGTGGTCACCGGCTGCGCGTCATGCTCGAGCACGCCCCGGACGAAGGACAGCGAGTAGGTATTGTACGTGGCGGCGGTGCGAAACGCCGCCCGCATCGCCTCCGGGGCATAGTGTTGCGCGAGGTCGAGGATGCCGCGGAGATGGCGCACCGGCTCCAGCTTCTGCTGCGCCACCAGGCCGTCGAGGAACGCCTGCTGGTCCGGGAACCGGCGCTGGAAGGCTTCCACGAGCACCACGCGGGTGCGCGGCGTGTCCTTGCGCAACCCTTCGTAGTGCGCGGGGTCGATAACCGTCGCCCCCTTCCGCTCGCTGAGCGCATGGCGCGCGATCACCTCCCCCAGGGGGGAGAGAACCTCCAGCCGTACGCCTTGCGAGACCCGCACCCACACCCGCTTGCCGGCGTAGACCCACCGCACGCTGTACCGCGCCCCCTCGTACGGGATCAGACAGTCCCAGCTCACCTTGCGCGTCAGCGCATGAATGCCGATGTAGCGCGTCGGCGGGAGCGGCGTCAGATACGCAACTTCCTCAGCAAAGCGCTCGCGCGGCGGCTGATGCGTGGTGTGATGCTCGCGGACATCGAGGACCTCCGCGGTGAAGCGCAGGAGGTCGCGGCTGAACGCGTCGAAGGCGGTCCAGCTGTTGCCCTTGATGAAGTGCTGTTCGGTGAAGTAAAAGGGCCGCTCGACTTTGCCCTTCGTCCGGGCCCGCCGCACGGCGCACGCCCACGGTTCGATGCGATAGTAGCCGCACAGCTCCAGAAACTGGGGATTCCACTGGAAGTGCGCCGGGTGGGCATTGAGGACGAACGCGCGGGGGTTATCGACCAGCGCCCGTTTCGGGGCTCCGCCGAAGTGCCAGAAGGCTTCCTCGAGCGCCTCGTAGATCGAGGCCGCCGTCTCATCGCGACTCGGCCAGTTGAACTGCCGGCGGCTGTAGCCTAACACGGTGTTGTACACGATCACACGCGTCCAGGCGCCGCCGATGAGGACTGTGTACGGCGACCAGTCGAACTGGCACTGCTCCCCAGGCGCCGTCTCGAAGCGCTCCGTCACCCGGGGATCGGGCTGCGCAGGCCGCAGGCGGGCCCACGCCCGATAGAATGCCGCGGGCGAGCCCGCGTAGCCCCGCGCGCGGATCTCATTGAGGATGCGACTCCCGATCAAGTGCTCCTCGGTGGTCAGCTGCTGAATGAGCGGGAGAAACGGTGCGAGTTGGGCGTTCTCCGTCGGCTTGCGTTGGTAATGGGGTGGCTCAGGGCTGCGCAGCGCACGACGCACAGTCTTCCGAGAGAGGTGGAGTTCGCGGCAGATGCAGCGGATCGACTTCCCTTGGGCGTGCAGGTGACGAATGGTGGTCCATGCTTCCAACGAGATCATCTCCTTCCCCCTCACTCAGGCTTCGGAGTAAGGGGGTTGATCTCTCGGAAGGTGGGTCCCTTTTCGGAGAGAAACCCGGGTCCCTTTTCATGGAGAAACTACA
>CADDYW010000253.1 GCA_902810745.1 Chloroflexota bacterium
GTCTTGCGGACCCTCCGGTCCGGCGCGCCGTGCCCGGCCTGCGCGGTCGCGCTGGACGCGGAGACGAGATACCTGACCCTGCTCCTCGCGTGTCTCGAGGAGCCCGAGATGCGCCGTGCCCTGGAGCGCTCCAGCTTCCTGTGCCTCCCTCACCTGATGCGCGCCCTCGATCTCGCCCGCTCCCCCGATCAGTCCACGGCCCTCCTGGAGATGGCGGAGGGCGTCCTGCGGCGGCTCCACGGCGAGCTCACGGAACTGATCCGCAAGAGGGACTACCGGTTCGCCCACGAGCCCCGGGGACAGGAGCAGACCTCCTGGGTGCGCGCCGTCGCCCACCTGGTGGGGTGGTGGCGGCAGCCGAGCGCCCGCAGGCGCCTCACCGATCCCGACGCGCCCCTGTGAGCGGGCCCGAGCCCTAGTACTACTATGTCAGGTCGACGCGTACTCTGCGCTTTGAGGTGCTTCGGGGTGAGCTTTTATGGTCATAACTTGCACATTTCCCAGCACGTGACGTAGTAGTTGAAAAAGCAGGAGTGTGGACGTTCACATAGAATGATGTCTTGTCGCACCCCAGCAGCAGGTGCCGTTTCCTCGGAGGGTCACCGTGGCGCGCGGAGACGATCGGCAGCAGCAGGCTGTGTTCAGCTACCTCTCCCCCGAGCAACGTGTCCCGTGGGATCACCCGATGCGCACGATACGGACGATGGTCGATGAGGTGCTCCGCGATCTGTCCCCGACGTTTGATGCGATCTATGCTCAAATCGGGCGGCCTGCGATTCCGCCGGAGCACCTGCTGCGGACGCTGCTGCTGCAGGTCTTGTACTCGGTGCAGAGCGAGCGCCTGGTGATGGAAGAGCTGGACTACAACCTGCTGTTTCGGTGGTGTGTGGGGCTCAACATGGACGATCCGGTCTGGGACCACTCGACCTTCAGCAAGAATCGGGAGCGCTTCTTAGCCGGCGGGGTGGCCCAGGCATTCTTCGACCGCGTCCTGGCGCAGGCGCGCCAGCGCGACTTGCTGTCGGACGAACACTTCACCGTCGACGCGACGGTGCTGGAGGCCTGGGCCAGCCTGAAGAGTTTTCGGCCGAAAGAGGACCCAGGCGGGACTCCGCCGGACGATCCCGGGAACCCGACCGTCGACTTCCACGGTGAGCGCCGAAGCAACGAGACTCACCAGTCGACGACCGATCGCGAGGCCCGGCTCGACCGCAAGGGCAAAGGCCGCGAGGCGAAGCTGTACTACATGGGCCACGCGGTGATGGAGAATCGCAATGGGCTCGTCGTGCAAGCCGAGGCGACGATGGCCACGGGCGCGGCGGACACGGAGACGGCGGCAGACCTGGTGGAGCGGATAGTCGAGGCACCCGATGCGGGGGACGAGCCGTCGGCGGAGAGCCGGCACCGCACCGTGGCGGCGGACAAGGGGTACGATACTGCGGAGTTGATCGGGGCAATGCGCGACCTGAATGTCACCCGCATGTCGCCCAGAGAGCGACGGGGAGCGCGATCGACGGCCGGACGACCCGGCATCCGGGCTATGCGGTCAGCCAACGCGCTCGCAAGCGGGTCGAAGAGCTCTTCGGCTGGCTGAAGACGGTCGGCGTGATGCGCAAGCTGGGTCATCGCGGCACCGACCGGGTAGCCTGGATGTTCGTCTTCACCTGTGCCGCCTACACTCTCGTGCGACTCCGCCATCTGGCGGCTGCCGCATAAGGGAGACGTGTCTCTTGAAGACGGCGGAGGACAGCAAGTCAGACCAAAACCAGGCCCTAGTACCGAACGAGAGGTTCTGCGCCCCCTCTCGATTGAGCATGTTCGCGGTCAGCGTGAGTACTATGGGCATGCCTGAAGCCAGTTTTTCATCAGCCTGCTAGCTATAGCTACCTAACTTTTGCAGGAAACCGACGGCACCCGGGGTTCATAACCGGGCAGGTGCCAGTGCCAAAGGGTGACGCGCCGGGAAATTGAGGAGTAACTGGTTGCCAGCTCGGCTGCAGGTGGCCGGGATATCCATCAGGATGTGGGCGAGTTCGCGCATCCCCAGACCTGCGACTCCTACTTGCGCGAGCAAATAGAAACGAACCCACGACAGCAGGTTAAACGTGATTGCCGCCACGTGGAGGAATCCCTCGATCGGCCGATAGCGCCGCGGTCGCAGATGAGCAATGGAGAGTCCGTATTTCGCGCTCTTGAACAAGGCCGCGACACATTGGCGCTCGTCGCATTGCTTCAGGATCTGTGCGGCGTCCGTTCGATCGGGCGCGAGATTCGTATAAAGGTGCGAATAGACAGGTTCATCAAACCGTCTGGTCCTGAGTTTGACCAAGACGACGCGCACGGGATGCCGACAGGTGGCGATCCGCTGCGGCCCGAGATCACAGACCTGCCTGAACAGATCGAGGGATTCCCACTGCGTTGGCGCCACACGAGCGGCAACGTTCATCGCGGTCCGATTGTCCATGCCTTTGACAATAAAGCGCACACCCAGATCCAGAAGTTCTTGGATATCGGCGCCGGTACCACACGCCGCGTCGGCCCGGACAACGCCGATTCGCGCGAGACTCCCGAGCACGTCCGCCGCTTTGTAGAGGCAGTCCCATAACCGTCCAGCCGGGTGGATGTTCGCCGGGTCAAACGCAAGCGCCAGAATCTCCGGGCCGGCCGGATTGGCGGGGGCCGCAATGGTGAGGCGATAGCCTCGTCGGCCTCGCTGCCTTGGGAAATAGCCTTTGCGCCTACCTTCGTACGTATCGCCGTAGACCATGAGCCCGGTCGCGTCAATCTCGAGGTCCACCCGATCGAGTTGCCGCCACAACCCGAAGCGGTGAAGGAGGAGCTCCGAAATTCGCTCCAGTTGGAGGCACTGAACACTACCGCATTCATGGAGGAACCGATTGATGGAGGACTGATCGGGAAACTGCCGCATGCCAAGCATCTCGGCCAGGACTGGATAGGGCCGCAGCGTATGATTCATCTCCTTGGTCCAGGCACAGCCCGTGGCCAACGTGCAGATAAGCGTTTGGAGCTTCTGCAACGGCGTGTAGATGCAGGTCTTGAGAGCTACGTCAAAGTGCTCGACGAACGG
>CADDYW010000254.1 GCA_902810745.1 Chloroflexota bacterium
GCCGTGACGGTGGACACCAGCAGCTCGATCTGGCAGGGCACGCTGATTCGGCTGCGGGCGATCGAGCCAGCGGACTGGGAGGCCTATTTCGCCTGGAACCAGGACGACGAGCAGGCGCGATCGCTCTACCGGGTCCCGCTGCCCCAGTCTCGGGAGGCGGTGCGGCGCTGGGCAGAACGGGAAGCGACGAAAGAGCCAGAGGGCGATAACTTTCGCTTCGTCATCGAGGATCGCGCGGGGCAGGTGGTCGGCGATATCACGACGCATCACTGCGAGCCGCGCGCCGGGACCTTCAGCTACGGCGTGAGCGTCGCTCGGGAGCATCGGCAGAAGGGCTACGCGAAAGAGGCGATTCTGCTCGTCCTGCGCTACTACTTCCAGGAGCTGCGCTATCACAAGGTGACCGTGACCGTGTACAGCTTCAACGAGGCGTCGATCCGTCTCCACGAGTCGCTCGGCTTCCAGAAAGAGGGGCAGGTCCGCGAGGTCGTCTACACGCACGGCCGTTACTTCGACGAGCTTTACTACGGCATGACCGCCGACGAGTTTCGCGCGTTGACCGATGGTGCGCGAACTGGCTACACTCCTCCACGATCAGGCGACATCGGGGAGGAAGACCAGGCATGGACCGCGGAGCAGCCCTGACCACGCTCAACCCGCACGAAGCGCGCACCGCCACGGCGATCTTCGAGCGCATGTTCCCCGCGGACGACGAGACGCCGGGCGCAACCGCGATCGGCGTCGTGGACTACGTCGATCGCGCGCTGGCCGGCGCCTACCGCGACAAGGTCGAGACCTATCGCCTGGGCCTCCGCGCCCTCGACGCCGCCGCGAAGGCGCGCCACGGAGCTGCCTTCGCCGATTGCGTCGCCGAGCAGCAGGACCGCCTGCTGGCCGATCTGGAGCGCGGCGAGCTAGCGAGCTTTCGTGCACCGCGGGCGACCGCATTTTTTGAAATGCTGCGGACGCACCTGCAGGAAGGGCTGTTTTGCGATCCTGCCTACGGCGGAAATCGCGAGAAGCTAGGCTGGAAGGTCCTCGGCCACCCGGGCGTCTGGCTCGAGCATAGCGCCGAGGAGAATCTCGCGAGCGAGCCGGTGACGAAAAGCGGGGAGATACGCTCGCTCGCCGACCTCGGCCTCGATCCCGCCGCGCCAGGCGACACCGCGGACGTTCCGAACTTCGACCCGCAGGCGGGAGCCAGGCCGCCGCGGGAGCCAGCCGACGTCGTGCTGATCGGAGTGGGCGCGGTTGGCGGCATCATCGCGCCGGTCCTCGCGAAGGCCGGGCTGCGGGTCGTCGCGCTCGAGGCGGGGCCGTGGCGCAGCGCGCGCGACTTCCTGCCGGACGAGCTCGGAGTCGCGTTCTACGCGCGGGCGACCATGTCGACCAAGTTCCTCGACGAGGCGCCGCGCTGGCGACGCAGTGCCGACGCCCCGACTGGCGAAGCTTCCTTCTCGCTCGGACGCATGGTCAACGGCGTCGGCGGATCGATCCTTCACTACGGCACCTGGCTGCGTCGCTTTCACCCGCACGATTTCCGGTTTCGGTCGCACGTCGTCGAGCGCTGGGGGCGCGAGGCACTTCCCGCGGGCTGCACCCTCGCCGACTGGCCGGTCACCTACGACGATCTGGAGCCGTACTACTCGCGCATCGAGCACCTCGTCGGCGTGGCTGGCGACAGCCGCTATCCGTTCATCCCGCGCAGCCAGCCGTATCCGATGCCGCCGCTGCGACCGTTCCGCATGGGAGAGCTGTTCCGCCAGGCCACCGAAGCGATGGGGCTCCATCCCTACCCGGTTCCGGTCGGCACGAACAGCGTGCCCTACAACGGCTACCCGGCGACGCGCTACACCGCCTGGAGCAGCGGCATCGGGCCGTTTGCCGGCGATCGCTGGCATCCCGCCCTCACCAGCATCCCCGAGGCACTCGCCACCGGCAACCTGGATCTGCGGACGCACTGCCGCGCCATCCGCGTGCTCACCGACGGCGATGGCCACGCCAGCGGCGTCGAGTACGTGGACGCGAACGGCGAGCTTCAGACGCAGTTCGCCCGCGTGGTCATTCTCTGCGCCTACACGTTCGAGAACGTGCGGCTCCTGCTCCTCTCCGGCGACGCGCGCCATCCGAACGGCCTCGGCAACAACCGTGGTCAGGTCGGGAAGCATTTCATGACCAAGATGTTCTCCGACATCGTCGGCTTCTTCCCGAACGTCGTCTTCAATCGCCATACCGGACCGGCCGCGCAGTCGCTGATCCTCGACGATTACGTCAGCGCCGACTTCGATTCCTTCGCCCACGGCTTTATCGGCGGCGCGACGCTCAGCGCCGAGAACCAGGCGCTGCCGCTCCAGATCAGCCGAAAACCTCTTCCGCCGGACGTTCCCCGCTGGGGCGCCGGCTACAAAGCGCACCTGCGGCAGTGGCAGCACCTCGGCGACGTGCGGATCCAGCCCGACGCGCTGCCCTACGAATGCAACTATCTCGACCTGGATCCGCGCTATCGCGACCGCAGCGGCCTGGGCCTGCCGGTGATCCGGATCACCTACGATCTCCAGCCGAACGAGCATCGGCTGGCCGAGTGGATGGAGGCGAGGTCCGAGGAGATCCTGCGGGCGATGGGCGCGCGCAAGACCTGGCGTGGGCCGCGCTTCACCGGCGTCTGCAGCAGCCACGACCTCGGCGGCTGCCGGATGAGCGAGGATCCGGCGGCCTCGGTCGTGAATCCGGAGCTCCGCGTCCACGACACGCCGGGCCTCTACGTTTTCAGCGGCGCTGCCTTTCCCTCCTGCCCCGGCATCAACCCGACGCTGACGATCTGGGCGCTGTGCTACCGCGCGGCCGAGCAGCTCGTGCAGCGGCTGAGGAATGGGGAGGAGCCGTGAGATGGCGCGCGACTCTGCCCCGTCGGAGCCGGTCACCTGCCGTGTCGCGTTGATCGATCCCAGCGCGTCTCAGCCGTGGCGCGCGACTGCCTGGCTCAGCACGCGTCGGGCGAGGTCGAAACGGCCGGGATCCGTCTCGCAGATGAGAATCTCCTGGATCGAATGGGCAATCGCCGCGTGATCGACCAGGGCGCGGCAGAG
>CADDYW010000255.1 GCA_902810745.1 Chloroflexota bacterium
ATGGTCGAGCTCCAATCGCGCCATCGGCCTACCTTCCACGAAAACCCGCCGCGAGATACCCGGCGATGAGAAATCGGCGCGCCAGCAGGAGCAGCACGAGCGATGGAATCGAGAGCAAGATCGAAAAGACCGCGCCGACCGGCTCCGGGTAGTTCGCGACAAGAGTATACATGAGCACGGGCATGGTCGTGATACGTGGGCTGCCCACGATCAGCGTTCCCTGCGCCTCGTCGAACGCTGCCAGAAACGCCAGGATACCGGCGACGATAATGCCCGGCATCGCGATCGGCAGAGTGATACGCCAGAAAACGCGCAGCGGGCCGGCTCCGGCGTCGCGTGCGGCTTCTTCCAGCTCGCGCGGCACACTATCGAAGCCCGCGGCCGGAATCCAGACCATGACGACCAGGGTGTTGATCATCTGAATGAACACGACGCCCCAGAACGTGTTGATCAGGTTCAGCTCGAAGAAGATCGTGGCAATCGCGATGTAGAGGCCGAACTTCGGGAACGCGTTGGCGGCCAGCAGGGAGATGAACAGAAAGCTGCGACCGGGGAATCTCAGTCGGGAGAAGCTGTATGCCGCGGGCAGGCAGATCGCCGCCGAGAGGACGGTCACGACCGGCGCCGTGGTTACACTGTAGAAAACCGCCTTGCCGACGTCTCCGTTCTCGAAGACCCAGGCCCACCAGCGGAGCGAATAGACCTGGGGGAGAATGCTCGGGTATCGCCAGGTGTCGGCAAACGCCCAAAGGACCAGCGTCGCCAACGGAAACAGCAGGAACAGCCCGAGCGCGAGGACCAGGATGACGCCCATTGCCCGGCGCAGCTCCGGGACGTCGAGAAACCAGGTCAGCTTCACGTCAGACCGCCTTGCCCGAGCGCGCTGTCGCCCAGACGTAGATCGCGCCGGCCGCGGCCGCGAGCAAGAATGTGATCACCGCCATCGCGACGGCCGGCTGCGGCTGCTGGTAGCTGACGAAGTAGGCCTGCATCGCCACCCCGAGCATCTGCGGCGCATTCGGTCCGAGCAGATAGGGAACGGTGAAGCTGCCCAGCACGCCGATGAAGGTGAACGTCACGACGATCATCGCCGGTACGATGTTCAGCGGGAGAATGATGCGCCAGAGGACCGAGAAGAACCCCGCGCCCGCGTCCTGCGCCGCCTCGATCAGCTCCTGCGGCAGACTGTCCAGTCCCGACCCGAGGAGAAGGACGGCAAACGGAATGCTTGTCCACACTTCACCGATGACGATGCCCGCCGGCTGGTACACGGGCGACGTGTAGTCGATGCCGATGCGATTGAGAATAGCCTGCAGAATGCCGTGGTCGACGTAGAAGGTGATCAAGGCGTAGGAGGCAATGACGACCGGAACGAACATTGGGATCAGGTAGAGCGAGCGGACGATCGACGGCAGAAAGCCCGACCCGAAGCGAACGTAGAGCGCCAGGATGTAGCTGATGATCAGGACGAGCGCCACCGCGAGGAAGGTTACCGAGAAGGTGATCGCCAGGTCGTCCTGGAAGAACTTGCTGGCGAAGAGCTGGCGATAGACCTCCAGCGTCGGCGTCTTGCTCACCACGAGGTGCATTCCGGTGCTGAACGCAGCGTTGTCGACCGGAACCTGGCCGAGCGAGAACAGCACCGCGTCGATAGCCGGGTAGACGACCAGGACGACGAGGACGACGAACGGCGGCAATGCCATGACCAGGCCCAGCGCCGCCTCGCGCCAGCGGGCCGGGATGATCAATCGTTCGGTCGAAGTCTTCGTCGCGGTCGCCATCCGTTCCCTCTTCCGATGGGAGAGGAGCCGGGCGCACCCGTGCACACCCGGCAGCCCTCTCGTTTCGCACCGTGCTGCAGTCTACGATTTCTTTGGCGGCGGCGTGCCGGCAACCTTCTCGTACCACTGCTGGTTCATGTCGTTCGAAAACTTCGCGCTGAACCCGAAGCTGAAGTCCTTGGCGATATCCGCGAACTTGGCCTGGACGTCAGCAGGCATGTACTTCCAGTCGAGTCCCGGATAGCCCTTGATCGTATCGATGATGATCTGCTGCGGCTCGGGCGTCAGCACCCAGTTGAGATACGCGTACACCGCGTCCTTGTGCTGGCTGTCGGCCACTACGCCGATGAACGCGCCACCACCGGAGAATGGTGGCTGAATCTGGATCAGCTTGACCTCGGGCGGGAGCAGGTTCTGCGCGAGGTACTGGAGGCCCTGATCCGACCAGACCGGCGCAACACTGATCGCGCCCTTGCCGAGCGTCTGAAGAACCGGCACGTTTCCCTTCGGGTAGAACCCGTGATTGTAGATCGACGGATGCAGGTCTTTGAGGATAGCCCAGCCCTTGTCCCACTCGACCTCCTTCGACTGGTCGTAGCCGGTCTGGAAGAGGTTGAGGTCGGAATCGGGGATGCCGATCTTGAGGACGCGGGTGACGAAGGCTGAGCCGGAGCCGCCCGTATCCGGCGGGTTGTACGTGAACTTGCCCGGGTTATCCTTGATCCACTTGAGCAGATCGTCCAGCGTCTTCGGCGGGGTCGGGACATCCTTGCTGTTGTACGCGAGGACGACCGAGCTGCCACGATACGGGACTCCGTAGCTGTTGTACTGCCCGAGGACCGCCGGGGGAACCTTGGCCAGGTTGGGAATCTCCTTGTCGCTCAGCTTCTGGATGATGCCGGCCTCGCCACCTTGCAGCAGGTAGCTCCCGGTCTCCCACATGTCGACGCCCGAGGGTTTGCCCGCCTGCTTCGCCGCGGCGATTCGATCGAAGGTCGTCGAATCGCCGGTTCCGTGCTCGGAGAAGGTCATGTCGATGGTAACGTTCGGATTCACCTTCTTGTAGGCTGGGATGAGAGACTTCGTCCAGAGGTCACGAATATTGACGTCGCCGCTGAGGTAGTAGCTGAGAGTAACCGGTCCGCTGGCCTGCGCCGCGGGGGTCGCGGCAGGC
>CADDYW010000256.1 GCA_902810745.1 Chloroflexota bacterium
ACGCTCGCGGATGCCAATCAGTCCAAGGCCCGGTCGTGAGTCGACACCGGGTCGATACTCCTGTGCCACCGTCCGAGGATCGAATCCGCGACCGTCGTCGCGCACGCGAATCTGGAGACTATCCCCCCTCCGCCTCAATGCATTCCTTGGCAAGGCCATGCGCCTGGTCCGCGAGCGATTCGTCCGCAAGGTGACCTACGCCGGGGTCCCGTACGGGCGGATCGATTGGACGCCATTCGGCTTGGTCGGGGTCGATGACTACACGTCGATCGAGGTGGCCAACCGGCACGTCGACGACATCTGCGGCCTGGTCGCGCAGGGAGAGCCCCTCGCGATCACTGAGTTTGGCTGCACGAGCCATCGCGGCGCGGCCCGCTTATAGGGGGAGTACATCCGCGACGAGGCGGAGCAAGCTGCCTACCTGCGCGAGCTGCCGGGCATCGTCAACGCCGCGGGAGTTGACAGCGCGTTCTGGACCATCTTCGCCGACGACAACCTGCCCCATCGAGGGGATTCGCGCGAGGACCTGGACGTAGCCATTTTCGGCGTGGTCAAGGTGCTCGAAGGCCGTTGCGACCAGACCTACCCCGAAATGCCCTGGAGGCCCAGGGCCGCGTTTGCGGCCCTCGCCGATTGCTACGGGGCTAGTTCTGCTGCCGGAGACGAGATCACCGCCCCAAGGGTACTTTGAACCTGCCACCACCTACTTCGCCGCGATTGCACCAGTCGCGAATCGTGGACCAGGCGGACGAGTCCTCCTGGCCGAGGCGCCAGGCGACGATGTCCGCCGTCTGGTGCCGCTGGACGAGCTGGAGACGAGCAGCGACGCTCCTCGCGTTTTCCAGCCAGACGACGTGCTGCCCCGGGAGCGGCCGGAGCATGCTCACGCCGTGTTGCGCGTTGGGTGTCACTGGCACGACCGTCAACCGGCTGACGCTGCCAGAGTTGATCGAGAATCTTGACAGAAACCCGGCAATTCGTATATGGTCGGTTGTGGACGCCAGCTTCTCTATCCGGGTGCTTCGTAATCGCTCGCAGCGTCTACGTTCGTTCTGGCAGCAGGCTTCCCTCCGCGTTCGAATGGAGTGAGGCGAGTGACACCGATTCTGGACGTCCGCGATTTGCGCACGTACTTCTTTACCCGGGCGGGAGTCGTGCGCGCGGTCGATGGCGTCTCTTTCACCGTGCATGCCGGGGAGACGGTCGGTCTCGTCGGCGAAAGCGGCTGCGGCAAGAGCGTCACCGCGCTGTCGATCATGCGGTTGGTGCCGAGCCCGCCGGGTCGGATTGTCTCTGGCGAGATCGTCTTCCACGGCAATGGCGGACCGCGAGATCTGGTCGCTCTTCCCGAGCGTGACGTCCGCGACATTCGCGGCAACCACATCTCGATGATCTTTCAGGATCCGATGACCTCGCTGAATCCGGTCCTGACGGTCGGCTTCCAGATTTCCGAGCCCTTGATCGTCCATCGCGGCATGGATCCCGCGGAAGCGCGCCGTCACGCCGCCGAGCTACTCGATCGCGTGGGAATCCCGGCCGCGCGTCGTCGGCTGGACGATTACCCGCACCAGTTCTCCGGTGGGATGCGCCAGCGGGTCATGATCGCGATGGCCATGGCCTGCCAGCCGAAGCTGCTGATCGCCGACGAACCGACGACGGCGCTCGACGTGACGATTCAAGCGCAGATCCTCGACCTGATCGTCCAGCTCAATCGCGACTATGGCACCGCGGTAATCCTGATTACGCACGACCTCGGGGTGGTGGCGGAGCTGTGTCGGCGGGTGATCGTGATGTACGCTGGCCGGATCGTCGAGACCGCCTCCGTCGAACGGCTGTACGACGCTCCGCACCATCCGTACACCTTGGGACTGTTGCGCTCGATGCCTCGACTCGGACCTGACGTCAAGCAGCGTCTGGTTCCGATTCGCGGCATGCCTCCGGACCTGATCACTCCGCCCGCGGGTTGTCGATTCCGACCGCGATGCCCCCGCACGCAGGATCGCTGCCAGGAGGAGCCCGAGCTCGCGGCGGTGGGAACGGGACACTACGCGGCGTGCTGGTTCCCGGGGCCAGGCTGACGTGTCATGAGCGACCAGGCGAGCGGGGAGGGGCCGAGAACGATGGATCCAACGAAGTCCAGCTGCGACGACGGACGGGATTCGCCCGCGTCGCCCCCACCGGTTCTGCCGTCGGCGCGACCATCTTCGGTAACCGATCCCAGCACCTCGACGCATTCGTCGTCGAATGGGGAACTGCTCCGCGTTGAAGGCCTCGTGAAATACTTTCCGGTTCGCGCTGGCTTCCTGGGCGCGACCGTCGGCCACGTTCATGCGGTGGATGGTGTTAGCTTCGCGGTCCATCGGGGAGAAGCATTCGGGCTGGTGGGCGAGAGTGGCTGCGGCAAGACGACGCTAGCTCAGACGATCATCCGTCTCTATCGGCCGGACGCGGGACGAATTCTTTTCGATGGGACCGACCTCGGTGTACTCAAGGAGTCGGCGCTCCGCCCGATGCGGCGGCGCATCCAGATGATCTTTCAGGATCCCTACGCGTCGCTCAATCCGCGAATGACCGTTGGCGCCATCGTCGGGGAGCCGCTGGAAATCTATCGCGTCGGCAGGGAAAGCGAGCGCGTGGAGCGGGTTCGTCGTCTGCTTCGGGTCGTCGGGCTGAATGCCGATATGGTCAATCGGTACCCGCACGAGTTCTCCGGTGGCCAACGTCAGCGGATCGGTATTGCCCGCGCACTCGCCCTGCAGCCGGAGCTCGTCATCTGCGACGAGCCGGTTTCGGCCCTGGACGTTTCGATTCAGGCCCAGGTCCTCAATCTCTTACGGGATCTTCAGTCTCAGTTCGGGCTGACCTACCTGTTCATCGCCCACAACCTGGCAGTCGTCGCGTACATCTGCGATCGCATCGGCGTGATGTATCTCGGAAAGCTGGTCGAGCT
>CADDYW010000257.1 GCA_902810745.1 Chloroflexota bacterium
GAGGGCGGTCCGGCGACCGCCCCGCCGGCACGACTCGCGCGCAGCCTCTTGACGCGGCCCGGTTCTTGCACTACAATGCTGTCGGATATCCCGGAGGGGTCAGACGTGCCCAAACCGCGCTATCACAAGATTACTCGTCCGTCGCCGAAGGTCGAGAAGTTTCTCGGCGCCCTCGAAGCGCGCGTGATGGAGTACGTGTGGCGAACGGGCACGGCGACCGTCCGCGACGTGGTCGCCTACCTCGCACCGAGCCATCCCATCGCCTATAATACCGTTCAGACGGTCATGACCCGCCTGGTCGGAAAGGGGTTGCTCACGCGCGAGCGGGAGGACCGCACGTACCGGTACCGCGCCGCGCGCTCGCGCGCGGAGTTTCTCGGCGAGATGTCCGGGCAGATCGTCGACGAGCTGCTGGCCGACTTCGGCGACGTAGCGATCGCGCAGTTCCTCGATCGGATGGAGGAGGTCGCACCGGACAAGCTCGCGGCGCTGCTGAAGCTGGCACAGAAACGCACGGAGCCTCCTGATGAGCGCTAGGCAATCGCTCGCCCTGTTGGGTACACTCGCCGCCCTGGTACAGATCGCCCTCGCCACGCTGGCCTGGCGGCTCGGGGTGTGCCTGCCCTTCGATCCGGGGTGCGTGGGCGCGAGCATCAGCGGTATCTGTCGATTGCTCCAGGCGGTCGGCATCGCGATGCCCCACCAGGTCCTCGGCGACGTTCTCGGCGGGATGATGCTTTTCTTTCCGGTCGCTGGCCTGCTAGCGGTTTTCAGCCGCTGGTATCGCACGGCCGTCTTCCTCCGATTTCTGCGACGCCGAGCGATCACGCCGCTGCCGGACGCGGTGAGGAGCGTGGCCCGCCATGCTGGCGTGAGCCAGCCGGTCGAGCTGGTCGATCTTGCCTCTCCCCTGGCGTTCGTGCACGGTCTGATTCGACCCCGCATCTGCCTCAGTACGGGCCTGCTGCACCGGCTGGAATCGGCCGAGCTAGGGGCCGTCCTGTGTCACGAGCAGGTTCACGCCGCGCGGCGCGACCCGTTGCGCGCCCTCCTCGGCCACGGGTTCGCGGCGATGCTCTTCTGGCTTCCGCTGGCACGCGCTCTCGCGGCCCACCTGCAGGTCGCGAGCGAGGTCGAGGCGGATGCTGTCGTGGCGCGGCGGCCCGACGGGCGCGTTGCGCTTGCTCGTGCCCTGGGCAAGCTCCTGAGCGGCGCGCCGGAGCTGGGACCGGGGGCGCCCTATGCCGTCAGCGGGCTCACGGCAACCGAGCGGCGAATCGACGCGCTCCTCGAACGCGAGACGCGCGTCCGCTTTGCTCTCTCGGCCCCCGGCGCGGCAGTTAGCGTCCTGCTCGTCCTGGCGTTGATCTGTCTTCTCATGCTCTGAGCTGTCTGAAGGTTTTTTTGATGCTACGATACCTACATCATTGTAGGATCTCGGCATCACGACGAATCTGGGAGGGTTATCGATGCGTTCATTGAGTGGGTGGCTCCTCGCGATCACCGGGTTCCTCGCCTGTCCCTGCCATCTGCCCCTGACACTCCCCATCCTGCTCGCCCTGCTCGGAGGAACCTCCCTCGGCCTCTTCCTCCAGCAGAATACCGGTCTGGTCATCGCCGCGGCGACAGCCTACTTTCTCGGGGCGCTCGGGTTCGGGCTGGTTCTCCTCGCGCGGAGCACCCCTCGCGACGACCGCCGGCTCTGCTGTTCGCTCGATCAGTCGCTAGGACCGGCAAAAGACCGGCAATCCGAGCCGCTGGCTGGCGCCGTGAAGACCGGCGACCGGAGGTAAAGCGTGAGGACGAAGACCAAGCAGAGGCACGCGCCGGGCCGGTCGGCCCCGCGGCGATTTCCGATTGGCGCGGCGGCGGCGATGGCGGTGGTGGTCGTCGTGCTGGCGCTCATCGGGCTGAACCTCCTCCCGGGTCGTGGGAGCGGGCAGGCGGGGGCCGCTCTGTCGCCGGCCGGTGGAGCGCCGGCGCCGGACTTTCGCGTGACGGCTCTCGATGGCCGGACTTTCCAGCTCAGCCAGGCGCGTGGCAAGGTCGTGGCGCTCTACTTCGCGGCAGCCTGGTGCCCGACCTGTGTCCCCGAGGCCCGGGCCTGGACCAGTATCTACCAGCAAGATCGCGCGCGCGGGCTGGAGGTCGTGATGCTCGACGTCGACACGAGCGAGGGCGCGCCGCAGTGGGCTGACTTCCGGCAGCGCAGCGGCAATGGGGCGCAGCTCTGGGCGCTGGACAAGGGGCTCCAGATCGCCTCGGCCTACGGTATCACCTCGCTGGAAACGTCGATCATCATTGATCGGCAGGGGCGGATCGCGTACCGCATCGGGCAAACCATCCCGGAAGATCAGCTTCAGAGCGCGGTGGAGAAGCTGCTGTGAGCGCACTGCCTCTCGCCTACGCCTTCGCGGCCGGGATGGCGGCGACGGTCAACCCCTGTGGGTTCGTGATGCTGCCCACGTTAGTGTCCTTCTACCTGGGCACCAAGGAGACCGCCGACGAGGACCGCTCACTCTGGCGCAGGTCCGCTGCCGGCCTGGGGCTTGGATTGGCGGCAACGGCTGGCTTCGTCGCCGTGTTCGCCATCGTCGGGACAGTGATCTCGCTGGGCGGGCACGTCCTGATCGCGACGTTCCCCTGGTTTGGCTTCGGGATTGGCGTCGTGCTCGTGGTCCTTGGGGCCTGGCTGCTCCTGAGTGGGCGATCGCTCGGCGTGGGGTTCCTGCACCAGGTTCAGCCGCCCACGCAGCGTGGTCCGGCTGGTCTGTTCCTGTTCGGCGTCGCCTACGCGGCGGCGTCCGTGTCCTGTACCTTGCCGATCTTCCTGGTCGTCGTCGGCGGGGCCCTGGCGACGTCGGGAGTCGTCGCCGGCGTACTCCAGTTTGTCAGCTACGCGCTGGGGATGGGGGTGGTCCTCAGCGCGGTGAGCGT
>CADDYW010000258.1 GCA_902810745.1 Chloroflexota bacterium
AGGCCCTGCAGGAGAAAGCGCCCGAGATCAGTCCTGAGGTCGCAGCCTTCCCACCCGTCGTCCTTGACCGGGTCGAGCTCTCAGCTACCGAACTGCTCCCGCCGGTCAGTGGGGGAAGTGGGGAGAAACCGACGCTCACACTCCCACCCGACCCCCTTACCCTCCGGAGTTTCGCGCCGAGGCCGTCCGGCTGGTGCGGACCTCCGGCAAGACCCTCAAGGAGATCGCCGCCGACCTGGGCGTCTCCACCGAGTCGTTGCGCAGGTGGGTCCGACACGCCGACATCGACGCCGGGCGGCGGGGCGGCCTGACCACCGCCGAGCGGGAAGAGCTGCAGCGGCTGCGCCGTGAGGATCGGCTGCTGCGGGCAGAGCGAGAGATCAAGAAAAAAGCCGCGGCCTTCTTTGCTCGGGAGACCGACCGCGCCCCCTAGCGGTGTTCCGGTTCGTGGAGCAGCAGACGGCCGAGCATTCGGTGGCCATGCTGTGCCGGGTGCTGGAGGTCTCCACCAGTGTACTACGCATGGCGCCAGCGGCCTCCCTCGCAGCGGGAGCGGGAGGACGAGCGACTCAAGGAGCTCATTCGGGCCATCCATACGGCCAGCCGGGGCACCTACGGGGCGCCGCGGATATGGGCGGAGCTTCGCATGACCTATGGCATCCGCTGCTCCCGAAAGCGCGTGACCCGGCTCATGCGGGAGCTCGGCTTGCAGGGGACGCACCGGCGCACACGCCGCAGCATCACCCGCCGGGATGCCCGCCGGCCCGTCTTCCCGGACCGGGTGCAGCGGGCCTTTGCGGTGGATGCCCCCAACCAGCTGTGGGTGGCCGACCTGACGCCCCATGCCACCGGGGAAGGCACCGGTTGGCCTGATCCTCGCGCCCGTTATGTCCTCCGCCGAACGCGATGTCTCTGGAGAGGCCCCCGTCGGTGCTGGTCGGCTGTGTTGTTATGTGGTAGGAGGGAGCATTCCTGGGCATCTCTAAACCGAGAGAGATGGTGCAGCGGGGGGGCCGTACAGATCTCTTTGAGGGAGGTTAGACCGGTCGCGGCGTTCTTCGGGGCCTTGAGCGATCGGTCAGGGAGCGCAGGAAGGGAAGCCGATATTGGAGGAAGTCAATATGGGAAGGAAGATCAGAGGGCCATTGTCTGTGTTTCGCTCATTCTGGGTGCGCCGTTGGGGATCCCGGGTGTCGCTCAGACGGGGAATAAGCTGCTGGATCCCGATTTCTGGAAAACAGCGACCGTGGAGCAGGTGGAGCAGGCGATCAAGATGGACGGCAGGGTGAATGCGCGGGACAATTTTGGGAAGACTCCCCTGCATTGGGCCGCCAAGTATAGCGAAACTCCCCGGCTCGTCCCGACTCTTCTTGATCTCAGGGCTGATCCCAAGGCCCGCGCGTCCGATGGGGAGACTCCCTGGGACTTGATCCAGCAAAACGACGCCCTTAAGGGTACCGACGCATACTGGAAGCTTAGCGATCTCCGCCTTTGAGTTTGACGAGCAAGGGCGGAAAACCAGGAGGGGAGAGCCCCTCCTCTTCCCGCCGGACCCGTCGCACCACGACCTTCTCCAGCATCTCCGACGCCCCAAATAGCCAGCCTGCCCACCAATACCTTCCGGTCCATGCCTCTCCCTGCCTCTCCCTACCACGTACGCGTGAAAGGATCCCCCCTCAACCCTCCACCACTGAATCACAGCTCGGGAGAATGACACGGCCCTGGTCGTCAGTTAGCTCCTGTTACCGTAAAATATAGGAGAGTACAGGGTCGCCTTACGCCTAACGAGCCACCGGCACCGGCGGCCGAACGGTGCTACCCACGAGCATGGCTGGAGTTCGCGGGTTGCTGTCGGGCGAAGCGGCGTGCATGGCGTAGTGGAGAGAGGCGGGCAGGGGGCTAGCATAGTTCGCGTTGTACCGTTGGTGGCTAGCCTTCGGCCCACGGCCGAGCGGGATCCGGCACAGCAAGTTCCTCTCGGTGCTAAATCCTGCGCCCGGCGAAAGAATTCTGGAAATCGGACCAGGTGGCGGCTACGATTCCCTTCCTGTCACCAGTATGATCGGCCCCACGGGGCACCTGACGATTGGCGACGTCGACCAGGGGATGCTTGACTTCACGCTGGCTCGCCTGCGTAAACACGGGCTTGACACTATTGCGGATGCCGTCCGATGCGACGTCGCGCGTCTCCCCTTCGTGGACAATTCATTTGAGGCAGCTTTCATGGTCGCGGTCCTCGGGGAGGTTCGCGATCGACAAGCTGCATTGAACGAGCTCTTCCGAGTTCTTGTGCCCGGTGGTCGGCTCGTAGTCGGAGAGACGACGTTTGATCCGCACGCGGTCCGTGCAGATGACCTTCAACGGTTGGCGGGCGGAGCGAGCTTCACAGACGACGAGCAAGTCGGCGGCCGATTGGGCTGGTTCATCCGCTTTCGACGCCTGATAAGGGCTGAGATCGCCGTGGTGATGCACGATCGCCGTACGCCCGACCCCGTAGCGGGGTTCGCGTTCATGGAGCAACAGAAGGCCACGCGTCACATCGCTACGCTGAGCGCGTATGCTGGGTGTCTGTCCCGGCGGGGTACCGACGTGTGGCGGGATCGAACGCCGTGAGCGTGGACGAAGGCGGACCAGGGCTCCGTGTCCAGATCCACGGCATTCATGAGGGAAGCCGCGGGACGTGCGGCGCCGCACGGATCCACGCCAAGGTGCGCGCTCGAGGCGTTCGGTGTGGGTGGGAGCGGGTCGCGCGGGTGATGCGCCAGGCCGGATAGAGCCATCTTGCGTCCGTGGACTTAGAGCCTATCCCAATAATATTTGTCGGTAGACGATGAGACAGCATGCGAGATGTACCAAACCGAGGTAATTTTCCACATGTTTCTCGAAGCGGACGAGGAGTTTCCGGAACCGATTGTG
>CADDYW010000259.1 GCA_902810745.1 Chloroflexota bacterium
CCTTCGCGGATGCGCTTGCTCGACTACGTGATGCCGTGCTCGGATTGCTCCTCGCCAATACCAGCCTCTGGTGGACGGCGCTGGCGATCGATCTCGGCAACAGCCTCGTCGGGGGCATCGGCACCGTCACCATTCCGAACGTCGCCTCCCAGGGGTTTGCCGGCAGTGCCCTGGAGACGATCCTCCTCGGGATCGTCTATCTGATTCTGGGCATCCTGCTCGTTTTGCAGATGCTCATGCGCCTGGCGCTCCTCGACATTCTGCTGATTGTCGCCCCGCTCGCCATCCTCGCCGGGGTTCTCCCGGCAGGGCGTCACTGGACACGGCTCTGGACGGATCTCTTCGTCGGCACGCTCCTCACCCAGTTCGTCCAGATCCTGGTCCTGCGCCTGGGGACCGGTCTGCTGACCCAGCTCGTCCCAACCCTCGCCGACTCGGTCCTGACCTTCCTGGCCGGGATCGCCGTTCTCTGGCTCGTCCTGAAAGTGCCGGGGCTGCTCCACGTCGGGTTGTATCGGGCCGGCGGCTCGGCGACGCTGCTCGGGATGGCGCTGTCCTATCGGGCCGTGAGTCGTGTCCTGACCGCGGGAGGCGCCGCCGGAGGTGCCGCCATCGCGGGGGGCGCGGCAACGGCACGCTCCGCGAAACCGCTTTCGGCGTTGCTGGCCCCCTCCGCCCGTTCGCCCACCGGCCCGACTGTCCACGGTGGGAGTGGTGGGCGCGCGTCGCGACTCTAGCCGAAAGGAGGTGCACGCGATGAATGGCCTGCAGGGCATTGTCCACATGTTCGATCAGCTCACGACGATCGGGCTGAACATCGGTCTGGCAGCCGCCGCCTTCTTCATCCTGCTCGGTGGTTTCGAGTACATGACCGCGGGCGGCAACCCGATGGCGATGGAGCGGGCGAAGTCGGCGCTCAAGAACGCCGCGATCGGCTTCGCGATCATCCTGCTCGCCCGCGCCCTCGCTCAGCTCATCCAGAGCTCGATCACCGGTAGCTGAGTGGGCCGGTCGAATCAGAATCAAGACTCGGAGGTAGTATGACAGTTCACGAGATTCCGACCCACCTGGACGTGGAGGACCGCCTCCTCGGTCCGCTGACCACCCGCGATGCGCTCACCCTGCTACTTGGCGCGTCCGCCGCCTACGGCATCTGGACGACGCCCACGCTCCCCACCGGGGTGCGCTCGACCCTGGCCGGCATCACCTCCCTGGGCGCCCTCCTGTTCGCCGTGGTCAAGATCCAGGGCCGCTCCCTGGACGGATGGCTCGGCGCGGGTCTGGTCTACCTCGGCCTGGCCAGACGCACGACCTGGAGACCACGGTCAGTCCGGAGCGATCGGCTCCATCGCGCACCCGGCGCTCGCGCGCGTCCGTACCACCTGCGGATGCGTTGGCGGGTTCCGCCGACACTATCCCATCACCGGCGTTACGGCCCGTGATCGGCGATCGGAGATCCGTCGTGCACATCGGATGGTTTCGCCCGGATGCAGCGGCATCGGTTCCGCGCCGCTATCGCAGTACCCAGCAGGCGAAGCTGTTTCTGGAGGGGATCCAGGACGGGGTGATCGACCTGGGGGGCGGTGCCTATCGGCGCGTGCTCGAAGTCTCCGCGCGCAACCTCGCCCTGGCATCGGTCGCGGAGCAGGAGCAGATCATCACCCGCTTCCGCGCGTTCTTGAACAGCCTGAGCTTCCCGCTCCAGATCCTGGTGCGGATCGAGCCTCTCAACGTCGAAAGCTACCTGACCCTTCTCGACGAGCGGGTTCACGCCACGACCGAGGCAGGTCTCCGTGAGCTGGCGCTTGCCCAGCGCGCCTTCGTCCGCGAGCTGGCCGCCACGCGTATTCTCCTCGGCCGCCGCTTCTTCGTGGTGATTCCGTCGGCGCTGCCCGCGCGTGATCACCGCGGCGCTGTGTGGAGCTGGCTCGGTCTGGGCCAGCGGTCCTCACCACCGCTCCCGACCGGGGCGATCGTGTCTCGTCAGCTCGCCCAGCGCACGACCGACGTCATCCGCGGCTTGGCGGTGATCGGTCTGCACGCCCGGGCACTCGACACCGACGCGGTGCTCGCTCTGTACTACGCCGTGCTCTGCCCGACGCAGTCACGCCTCCAGCCGCTCCGGCAGTCTGTCGTTGCCGCGACGACACCGGCCGTTCGTCGCGCACGGGAGGCTGCCTGCGCGGATCGAGGAGGCCCCTGATGTTGGGACGCGGGTGGCTCCCTCCGCGCACTCGACGCACCCGCCATCCTCAGTCGAGCTCGGATGAGCAGACCTTTCGGAGCGGCCTGCGCTCGGTTGTCGACCTCATCGCTCCGTCCTCCTGGGAGGTCCACCGCTCCTCCCTGCGCCTCGACGATCAGTACCTGCGCAGCCTGGTGATCGTCGGCCTCCCGCGCTCAGTCGGAGTCGCCTGGCTCTCTCCCCTGATCGGTTTCGGGGAGCCGCTGGATCTCTCGATCCACCTCACTCCGCTGGAGTCCTCCGCGGTCATCAACACGCTGACCCATCGGATGGTCCAGCTGCAGTCCAGCCGGCTGCTCGATGCAGGCGAGGGACGGCTGGCCGACCCGGAGCGCGAGATCGCCTATGCCGACTGCGAGCGGCTGCGCGATGCGCTGCAGCGGGGCGATGAGCGCATCTTCTCGGTGGGGATCAGCGTCACGCTGCGGGCCAGCTCGCTCGAGGCGCTCGAGCACCTGACCCGGAGCGTCGAGACGACCATCGCCGGGATGCTCGCCCAGAGTCGACGCTGCACCTTCGAGCACGAGGCGGGCTTTCGTGCGAGCCTGCCCGAGGCGCGCGATCACCTCGGCGTGCGGC
>CADDYW010000260.1 GCA_902810745.1 Chloroflexota bacterium
GTGCAGAGTGGACCGCCCTGGTGGGGGCACCGATTCCGCAGCGCGAAGAACTCTCCGCCGACGTTGAAAATGCCGATCGAACGTCCGTCGACCTAGACGATCTTGCGCTGGCCCGGCGGAATTTCGTCGGTGGTGCCGACAATGTACTTTGGCATCGTCAGATCCGTCACACGTAAAACGTAAGTGCCCCGCCAACGGAAATATGAGGGGTAGCGATTTGGGGAAATTGGCCCGCAGGGCCAATTTTCCCAAATGCCTCCACCCATCAATTTCTGCTTGACACCAGTAAGGCGCAAGGCGTGATCCGGAAAACAGGAGACGGAAAGCGGGAAGCGGGATGACAGGCAATCAGTCGTGTCCGCTCGCGTGTCCTCTCACGCTTTACGCCTCCCGTTTGGCGTTTTCTGCTTTCCGAGGTCAGAATCGATAGAGCGCTCGCGCGTTGTCGGCCAGGATGCGCCTCCGAAGCCCCGGGTCGAGCGACAACGGGATCGCCTCGGCGGGGGAGTCGAAGTCCCAGTGCGGATAATCGGTCGCGAACATCAGCCGATCGTACATGTCGAGCTGCTCGAGAAGCTGCTGAAGCTGCTGCGGCCGAGCTGGCTCTTCCATCGGTTGGGTCGTGATCCAGAAGTGCTCGCGAATGTACTCGGACGGTCGGCGCCGCAGGTGCGGGACCTCGTCGTGGAGGAGCCGGTACGCCCGATCGAGACGCCACATCAGCGACGGCAGCCAGGCGAATCCGCCTTCGATCAAGACCACCTTGAGCGACGGGAATCGTTCGAACACGCCTTCGAGAACCAGGCTTGTCACCTGCGGCTCGAAGGAGGTCGGCATACCCGCGTGGTCCTCGATGTAGAACGACGGGAAGCCGACGCTCGTGATCGGTGCCCCGCCCGAGCCACCGAAGTGGATGCCGATGGGCAGGTTATGCCTCTCCGCCGCCTCGTACATCTTCCAGTACTTGCGTCGGCCCAGGGGCTCGGCGGTGCGGGCAACCAGGAGGACCTGCACGAACCGCGGATCGTCGCCCACGCGATCGATCTCGCGCGCGGCCAGCTCGCCATCCTCGTAGGCGACGACGATCGAGGCGCGCAGGCGCGGCTCGGGGTCCAGCCACTCCGCGACCTGCCAGTCGTTGATCGCCGCGGCGAGCGCGGCACCGTACTCGAGATTGAGCTGGCCCCCCGCGCCGATCAAGGGATTGAGGATGCCGTACTCGATTCCCCAGTAATCCAGCAGCTGCTCGCGCAAGAAGTCGAGATCGGAGCCGGGAGGCAGTCCCGAGGGTGGCCAGGAGTCCGTGCGGGCGGCGTTCATGTTCGCGCGTGGATAATATGCCCCGGAGTGCCCCCGCCCGCCGAATATCTCGTGATGCCGCCGCCACCGCTCGGGCAGGTACGTGCTCAAGGTCTTGTCCGAAGGCGTCGTATTGTGGATGTCGCAGTCGATCACGGCCAGCTTCACCTGCTCGCCGCTTGCTTCGCGTGTCGCGGTCAGCGTCATCGAATCAGTCCTCCTTCACCGATGTGCCCACGGAGAGGGATATGGCCCCGAGGCACTGCCTCGCGTCGTCCCTCCGCTGCTCGTCGGCGGTTCGCCGCTACAGGCGATAGAACGCGCGGGCATTCTCCGAGAGAATCTTGGTCCGCAGGGACTCGGGCAAGTCGACGAGCAGCGCGTCCTCAGGGCGGTCGAACTGCCAGTGCGGGTAGTCGGTCGCAAACATCAGGACCTCCTCGGAGCCGATCTGATCGATGACCTGGAGGAGCTGCGTCGGGTCGGGTGGTGCGTCGATCGGCTGAGTCGTCAGCCGGATGTGCTCTCGGATGTACTCCGAGGGGACCCGCTTGTTCCAGGGAACTTCTCTCCGGAGGCCCTTCCACTCCTTGTCGATGCGCCACATCAGCCCGGGCAGCCAGGTGACGCCGCTCTCGATCAAGGCGACGCGCAGCGTGGGGAAGCGATCGAACACGCCCTCGACGATCAGGCTCAAGACCTGCGATTGAAAAGCTGCGGCCATATTGACGTACTCTTCGACGTAATACGATGGCCAGCCGGACGACGTCGGCGGGTTGCCGGGCGCACCGCCGAAGTGGATTCCGACGGCCAGATCGTGCCGGACGGCAGCCGCGAAGATCGGATGGTAGCGGCGATTTCCGTAGGGTGCCTCGGAGCGAACCGGCAAAAAGACCTGCACGAAGCCGGGGTGATCTCCGACGCGGTTGATCTCGCGTGCCGCCATCTCGGGCTGCTGAACCGGGACGACGATCGACGCGCGCAGGCGCGGCTCCTTTTCGAGCCACTCGGCGATCTGCCAGTCATTGACCGCACTGGCCATGGCCGCTGCCGCATCGGGATTGTGGATGCTGTCGACCGCGTAGGCACACGTCAGGATGCCGCACTCCGCACCCCAGCCGTCCAGGACCTGCTCACGAATCAGCGCGAGGTCCGAGCCAGGAGGCCCTCCACTGGAAGGGCGTGTCTCCGGGCGCGCGGTGGTCGGTGCGTTTCTCGGGTAGGCCGTGTCCACGGGGCCCTTGAACGCGGACTGGGTGATGTATTCTCGCCAGTGGTCGGACAGATAGGGGAACAGCGCCTGGACCGAGGGCGGAGTGTTGTGGATATCGCAGTCGATCAACGCTGGCATGCCCCGAACCCCTCTCGCGCCGCGCGCCTGAACTCACCGCTTCGATCATAGGCACGGAAAGGCAAGGTGTCAATCACGCCG
>CADDYW010000261.1 GCA_902810745.1 Chloroflexota bacterium
CGGATGAATTTGCGGGGCTTTGGCGGCGCCCAAAGTGCAATCGCGCTGTACACACTTTCTCGCGCTACAACGCCCGAGAGGGCTCGGAGCGTTATTGCGCTCAACGCTCTCGCCGATGGCTTCGATGCGGGAGTTTCAGCGCTCGAATGGAAAGCGCGCGGCGAGCTCGATCGTATGGCTGGCGGCGGCCTGGCGCTCAACCTCGTCAGCCTCGCTTTCTGGACCTGGGCGGCGGCAGCACTCCGGGCTCGGCCCGAGCCCGAAATCTCTTAGAGAAACGGTCGAGAAGCCAGTGCTTAGTGCGAACGAGGGTTGTCTGGCGACCCCTGCTGAGGACGCACGCGTTGGACGATTCTCATGAGCCGGTGCCGGCTCGCGGCCGCTCCTGCAATGCGCGAAGAGCAGGCGCTGGGATTCGGTTAAGCGAGCGAATCGATCCAGCCGCTCCAGGCGATTTACCTGCGCGACCAGGATCTCCGGGTCGCTGAAGGCGTCGAGGACGCGCGGAACGTTGGCCTCGTCGAGTCGAACCCGTTCTCGAACCTCGACTCCCGGTCACAAGAGAAGACCGAGGAGGATGCTTCGCACCTGTTTCGGCTCCTGCTCCACCGGTGCAAGTCACCCAGCTCTCGGAGCCGGGTCCGTAAGTGGAGCGTCGATCACTGAGACCTCAGCGACGTCCCCCGGGAAGGCTCTCCGTAAGCCTTTCCGGGCGGGGGAAAGCTAGCCGCCCACGGGGTCCTCAAGGACGCATGCACGGCGCGCCGTGCAGCCCGGCGTCATGCCGGTGGATGGAGGCACCACGGCTCGCGCGACTTGGGGTTCGCTCGGCAGTACGCGACGTCGTCGGATCGGGACCTTTCCCCAAAGGGCCCGATGACGGCGAACGCGAGCACGTAGCTGAAGCTGCGACCGTCAACCCTGAACGCGTAGCAACCCGGGGTTCGCACCCGGGCCGGAACCCGAGCCGCACGCCACCCAGGCCGCAGTGCGCCCCGCAGCCCACCGCTCGTGCCGATCCCGCGGCGTGCCCAATAGCCCGATCTCCCAGCCGGAAGGCGTAACGCCGAACGAGGATGGCGAATCCGAAGACCAAACGCTACGCGGCCATGTCGATCGAGCCTTCCTCCACGAACGAGAACCGGGCCGTTATACGTAGGCCGACTGACCCAGATAGCGTCAGTTGCCCACCAATGGGATCGCCCGAACGGCCCGGTTCCCGCAAAGCGAGGCGGACTTTTCGGAAAGGCAACGTAGACCGGGCCGCGTTCGACGTGACGCGTGGGTCCAAGGGCCGCCTCGCCGGGAATGCCAGGAAGCGCCGTCGCGCCAACCGACACCTCGCTAAAGCAGCGACCCGGGACGCCATGCGAGAATCCGCCGTGTAGACGGATGTGCGGAAGATCCAAGGGCCGCTTCCGGAGGGGAGCAAGGCTCACATGCGACGCGTCCGGTCGAGCACCGCCTCCGCACCCCGTTGAACTCACGACCGCGACGATCCCCACTCCGAGAACGCTCCGCCAGCGGTGTCGACTGCCTGACCGCCCGATCATTCGCGGCTCCGTTTATCCCTGCCTCAGCTGGCGTAGCGGTAAGCAAGCGACGAGATGAGCGAGTTGGCATCCGAAATGCTCGACCGCCCCGAGCCGACGTAGACCTTGATCATGAGATACAGCGGTTCCGCTTCGGTCGTGCCATCTGGATTCGTGAGCAGCGCCAAACGAATCCACGAGAAACCACCCGGTCGGTTCTGCCACGCGTCCTTATCCACGATTGGAGACACGCGTGAGCTGGCGCCGGAGCCGTTGACCGGGGCTAACCCCTTCGGCAGGACGTACTGATACGGAAACGGGAACGTCGGTGACGCGACGCGCCGGTCGACCGAGTTGTCCAGGCGGAAGTCACCCATCAAAAGCCAGACGAAGACTCCGGCAGCCGGCATGAGGTCCAGCCTTGGCTGGGCGTCGAAATCGGTTGTGCCTTGGGGAGGGCAATTGGGCACGATGTTCCAATCTCCTGCACCTGCGACCTCCCACGGGTACCCCAGCGGTGGTACCGCGCGGCGGACTACGACGAAGCCGGACGGCGGTTCGAAGGACCACTCGACGCGCTGTCGTGTCGTCTCGATCGTCGTCTGCCACATCGCTGCTACCTCCGTTGCATAACGCTTAGACCACCTGCATAGTCAAGGCGACCGCGGCGCTCGCGAGCAGAATCGCGGCAGCCGTCCGGGTGAGCTTGAAGTTATGAGGTTCGACCTCGTCGATTCCGTTCGCGACCAAGCCGGCGCCCCGCATGACCGTCAGGAATCGCCCGAGCGCGAAGGCCATCCATGCGCCAAGGGCAGCTGGAAGGCTTGCGACCGCGATAGTCCCGCCAACCAGGAGCCAGAATGTCGGCAAGACCATGTACGTCAGCCACCCGAGGCCAAGCAGGTAACCAAACGCACCGAGGGTGATTACCGGGGGAAGCGTGTACCGCCAGTAGTGCGGAACCTGCCATGCGCGATAGGGAAACGGCAGCCCACGCCCGGCGACCGCGCGCACCGCCCAGCCGACCAATGCGCAGCATGCGATAAGCGCGAGCGGTATATCAATCGTTCGAATTGCTGGTCGGACGAGCTCGCCGACAAGCGTTAGAGCGAGGGCCATGGTCGTGGCTCCTAGGCAAAGGCCCACGGCATGTGCCCTGAGAAGCCTCGGCATGTTTGCTCTGTT
>CADDYW010000262.1 GCA_902810745.1 Chloroflexota bacterium
CTCGATTGCCCAGGCGCCCGCGGATGGTCGTCTCCGCCGTGACCCTCCGCCAGCGGACGACGCCGATCGCGTGCGCCTGTCGGTGGCCCAGGCTCTGGTCGAGGCACAGGGGGGCCGGCTGGAGACCGCGCTCGTCGCCGAGCGGTGGTGCGCGCGGGTCTGGTTTCGCACCGCGGCCCGCCAGACGATCCTCGTTGTCGACGACAATCAGGACCTGATCGCCCTCTTCCAGCGCTATGTCGCCGGCCGCGGCCTGAGCGTCGTCGGGGCGAAGGATGGCGTGCAGGCACTGCGCCTGGCCGACGAGCTGCAGCCGGCGCTGATCACCATCGACGTGATGATGCCGAGCCTGGATGGCTGGGAGGTTCTGCAGCGCTTGAAAACCACGCCCCGGACGGCACACATTCCGGTCGTCGTCTGCTCGGTCCTCCACGAGCCCGAGCTGGCCCTCGGGATGGGCGCGAGTGATTACCTCACGAAGCCGGTACAGCAAGCCGATCTGCTCGCGGTGCTGGGGCGCCATCTCGCGCGACCGACCCCGGCGACGTGACGACCCCCAGCAGCGCCTGGATGCCCTGGGAGAGCTGCGAGAGCGAGAGCCCCGTCGCGCAGGTGAGCTGGAGCTCGCCGACGACCGGCGCTGCCTCCTCGTCCAGGTCGCGCGCCGACATGACAATGACGTCGGTACCGGTCAGCCGCGAGTCGCGTCGGATCTCGCTCAGGAACTCGTACCCGCTGACTCCGGGCATGAGCAGATCGAGCAGGATCAGGTCGGGACGCTGCGACCGCGCGATCTCCAGCCCCTCCAGCGCGCTCGACGCCTCGAGGATCCGTAGTGACGGATCGCTCGCGATCAGCACCCGCGCCAGGAGACGGACGAAGCCAGGATCGTCGTCGACGAGGAGCACCGCGCGGGGCGACCGGCCGAGCCGGGCCAGCGCGGCGAGCAGATCGTCGCGGGAGATGGGCTTGACCAGGTAGTCGGCAGCGCCCAGCAGCAGCCCGAGCCGCTGGAGGCTGGGGAGCCGACAGGTGAGGAGCGGCGTCTGCGCGCTCAGCTCGGCCAGGGCCTCGCGCGGGAGCTGCTGCGCGGCCCAATCGGTATCCAGGATGACCGCGACCGGCGCGATCTCGCGGATCAGCGCCCGGGCGTCCTCGAGCGTCGCGGCGAAGGTGAAGTGATAGCCCTCGACGTAATGGTGAAGCACCGAGAGAACACGCGAGTCGTCGTGCAGGACCACGACGTGAGGTCTCTCGCTCCACCCCGAGCTGGCCGCGACATTTCCCGACGCCAGCGTGCCCGGCTCGGTGCGATTGTTCGGCAGACTGAAGCTGACGACGGTCCCCTCGCCGAGCGCGCTCTGGATCCACATCGCCCCGCCGTGCAGCTCGACGAACTTCTTGCTCAGCGCCAGCCCGAGGCCGTTGCCCTCGCGGGCCTGATCCTCGTGAAGCTGGCTGAACGTCTCGAAGGCCTGGGCGAGACGGTCGGGTGCGATCCCCCGGCCGGAGTCCTCGACCGCGATGGTGGTGCTTGCCCCCTCGGAGCGAACCCGTACCCGAATCCACCCGACGTCGGTGAAGCGGACGGCGTTGGTCAGAAGGTTCAGCAGCACCTGCCGGATCCGGGTTCGATCGAGAAAGAGGACGATCGGCGTCTCGGGTGCCATGACCTCGAGCCGCAGCCCTTTCGGCTCGGCGAGGCCGCGCACCATCTCGACCGCGTCACGGACGATCTCCAGCAGATCGGTCGGCTCGCGGCTCAGGGGAAGCCGTCCCGCCTCGATCTTCGACAGGTCGAGGACGTCGTTGATCAGGTCAGACAGGTGCCGCGCGCTGCGGTAGATCGCCATGACGTCGCCGCGGTACTCGCTCGGCAGTCGTGCTCCCTTGTAGCTTTCGGGCGCGGTCGCCATCATCTCGCTGAAGCCGACGATCAGATTTAGCGGCGTGCGCAGCTCGTGGCTGACGTTCGCGACGAACTCCGCCTTGAAGCGGTAGGCTTTCTGTGCGGCCTCGCGGGCGAAGATCAGCGCCTCGTTGGCCCATTCGAGCCGCACGTAGGCGTCGTCCAGGCTCTTCAGGATGCGCAGGACCTCGGCGCGCCGCTCGCGCGCCTCCCGCGCGTTCTTCTCCGACTCGCGGGTCATCGTCAGCGCCCAGGCGAGCGCGGTGAACAGGCGGTGCGAGCTGACCCAGGCCATCAGCGCGGTCAGCAGGACGTAAACGATCGGCACGAGCAGCCCATCGGCGAGCGGCGTCGCGTTCTTGAGGCCGATCGCGAGGAGGAGCGCGCTGCTGGCGACCGAGGCGATCACGAGCGCGCGCGCGTCGGAGAGCATCCCGGTCACCAGGATGACCAGGATGTAGAGGTAGAGCGACGATCCGGCGCGGTAGGTATCGGCGACCACCGTCACCGCCGCGAACAGCGCGACGACGTAGGCGGCGACCGCGAGGCGCAGGTGATCGTCGGCCAGGCGATAGCTGGCGACGGCGGCGGCGAGCAGGATTCCCAGCACGAGGTAGGCTGGCGCCAGCCGGCTGCCACCCCGTAGAATATCGGCCGCGAGCCAGAGCCAGGCCAGCAGCAGCGTCACCGGTAGCAATGTGCGGAGCGTCTCGCGCACCAGATCGTCGAGGACGTCCGGGACCTCGGAGTCGATGGCAGGTGCCTGATTCGCCACGTTCATCTTGACCATCCCCCCTCAGCTCTGC
>CADDYW010000263.1 GCA_902810745.1 Chloroflexota bacterium
AGACACGCGAAGGGCCCACGCTCAGGCTGCCACCGTTGCCCTCGGAGCGTACCGTTGTCGAAGACATCCTCAGGCGGACCGATCGACTCCGGATCTAAAGTTTTCACGCCGGATCCGGGATCTATAATTAATGCCTGAAGTGAAAATGGTTACTGGCCTCCCGCGCCTTCTCCTCATGACTGCCTCCGGAACTTAGGCCTCGTAGCCGACGACGGGATCGTCCGACTACGGCGCACAATTCCCGCATGTTGCTGGTGAGGTACCTTCAGCGTGTCGCTGAATCGTAGACGTACGTCTGGGGCATTTCTGCGAGGAGGATGTTCGCGCTCGTGGGCATGTCGTTCAGTGCTGCGTAGGCCAGCGCGAGCCGACCGTGCTTCAACGCTTCCACACGGCACGGCGAACGCGATCTTTTTATACTTCTTATACTTCTGAGGGCTAGCCCCAGGCATCGACGGCATACTGGTTCACCCGCGATTCGTCGAGCGCAACGCCGAGGCCGGGGCCTTGAGGGACCACCAGTTCCCCCTGCCGGACCTCCAAGGACGTCTGGAACAATCGAGCCAAGTTGATGACCGACTCGTCCGGAAAATATTCGACCCAGGTACCGTTCGGGGTTGCTGCGACAAGGTGGACGTGCACCTCGGGAACCCAATGAGGTGCAACGGGGAGCTTGGCCGCTGCGGCCATCGCCGCGATCCGACGCCACTCCGAGATTCCACCGCAGACGGTCGCGTCCGGTTGGAGCACCGAGGCTGCTTTCCTCTCCACGAGGAGGGCGAAGTCCCACCGCGTTCCGTGGATTTCTCCCGTCGCCACAGGCACATCGACATTCCGGACAATCTCGGCATGTCCGTTGATGTCGTCCGGCATGAGGGGCTCTTCGATCCAACCCGGTGCGTACTCCGCAAAGCAGCGAATCGCCGTGATCGCGACCGAGGCCTCCGGCCAGGCGTTGTTGGCGTCGAGGAACAGAGGAATCTCCACGCCGAGGGCCTCTCGGACGGCCCGGACCCGGACAGCGTCTTCCCTGGGACTGAGACGCCCAACCTTCATCTTCACCGCCCGGAATCCCCGCGAGAGATAGCCATCCATCTCTCGCGCGAGGTCCGAGGGAATCTTTCCGTCCCCGTAGTAACCGCCGCTCGCGTAGGCGGGAACCGTTTCCCTCTGACATGCGCCAAGGAAGCGATACAGAGGCATCTGGGCCTGCTTGGCAACCGCGTCCCAGAGGGCGATGTCGATAATGCTCATTGCCCGCAGAACGGCGCCCCGTCTTCCGTGGAGCAGCGCCTCGCGGTACATAACCTCCCACAACTCTGCAATGTCCTCTATCTCTCGACCCACGACGATGCCTTTCAGTAAATCGCGAACGGCGTCGGTTACGAGGTGGCCCGCCGTGTGGCCGGAGTAGCAGAAACCCAGCCCCTCCACGTCTGTATCGAGACGAAGCCGAACGAGCGTGAACTGCCGCTCGGCGAGACGCCGTGTGGAGAAGGCAATGGGCTTCTGAAGGGGCACAACACATGTTCGCGCTTCGAGACGCGTGACTCTCATTCAGGCGATCTCCCCCGTGACTCCAACGCAGAAGCCCGGTCCCGACCGTCGACGCCGCGCGCGTGCAGGCGACGCGGGCCGGCATGAGCGGACGCGCGGGCGGCGCGACGTCAGAAGAGCTTCAGCATATCGTTCTTCAAGCTTGCCACGTGGCGACGCATCGCGACTTCTGCCGAATCTGGATCGCGGCGATCCAGGGCCGCGATGATGGTCAAGTGCTCATCGTATGACACGGCATACCGTGCGGGCACGGCCATTACGCGAACCATGTATTCCATCTGAGCACGCAACTGGCGCATGCTCTCCATAATGCGAGCGTTCCGGGCAACGCGGAGCAGGGTGTCATGCAGAACATCGTTGGCTGCCTTCATCTCCATCGTCAGCATGCCCGGATCCCGACCCTCACGCAGGAGTTCTGCGAGTGGCTCGAACTTAGCGTGGATCGACCTGAGATCCTCATCGGTCAGGCGTGGAGTCGCTAGGCGAGTGGCCATGCCCTCGAGCGCCTCACGGATTTCGAGCACTTGGCGAACGTCCTCGTACGTCGCCCGATGCACGAAGTACCCTTTGTTGGGGACGAGATCGACCAGTGTCTCCCCCGCAAGCCGGTATAGGGCCTCACGGACGGGGGTTTTACTCACCCCAAATCGTGCCGCGAGAGCGCTCTCAAGTAACTGCTCGCCACCCGCCGCGTGCCGGACGATATAGGTGTGCAGTTGTTCGTAGACTGTGCCCGAGCGCTTCACAACTCGCAAGGCGGCGAGGTCTGGCTGACGCCTACTCTGGACCGTGCGTCGACCAACGAGAGGCCGTCGAACGGCTCCGCGACGGATTTCCTGCATCGGTAATTTACGGTTCCGTCGCTTTCCCGCCTAGTAAGGCGCAGCGAACAACCGGTACTTTGTCTTGGGGGCGCCCTCGGCGTCCTCTATCGTGAAAGATCGGCCCCATTAACGCTGAGTCGCGTTCCACGTCGTCGGTGAGTTTCATATTCCTAAGATATATCCTTGAGATTTCCATTGTCAAGCAGCACTTCAGTTCGACGATTTCTTGTTCGCTCCGGGGCGCCAGTTCGCTATCGTTGGTCGGTAGACTCCGCTAACAGGCTGCTGAGATTTGAATGTTGGTGCACGACATGACGCTCAATCCACCGTGTG
>CADDYW010000264.1 GCA_902810745.1 Chloroflexota bacterium
AAGCCCTCGGCGTCGACGTGATCGAAGGAGCCGATACGCTCCATCGAGGCGATGTCGGCGCTGTACAGGGAGAAGGGCGCGTCCTCGATGCCTTCGAAGAAGATGTTGCCCTTGTACAGTCGCAGGGCGACGGTGCCAGTCATCAGGCGGGTGATCGGCTCCAGGGCCGCCAGCGCGCTGGTCGTGGCCAGATCGAACCAGTAGCCCTGGTAGATCTGGGTCGCGATCTGGCGCGAGAGGCTATCGAAGAGGTCGCGGGCCCGTCGGTCCAGTATCAGCTGCAGCAGATAGGCGTAGCTCGCGCCCAGCACCTCCATGCCAGGCGCCTCGTAGACTCCGCGCGACTTGATCCCGACGAAGCGGTTCTCGACGACGTGCACGCCGATGCCGACCCCATTCTCGCCACCGATCCGGTTGGCCCGGTGGAAAACCTCGACGAGAGGCAGCGACTGGCCATCGACGGCGACCGGCACCCCGGCCTCCCAGCGAATCGTCACGATCGCTGGACGATCCGGCGCATCCCAGGCCCAGACCCCCATCCCCGGCTCGACGAACGCCGCGGGCGTCGTCAGTGATTCCAGCTTGCCCGCCTCGTGGGTCAGGCCAAGGAAGTTTGCATCAGTAGAGTAGGGCTTCTCGGCCGTGGCCCGCACCGGCAGCTGGCGCTCGGCGCAATAGGCGATCATCTCGGCGCGGCCGCCGAAGCGCTCGACGAACGCCGGATCGCGCCAGGGGGCATAGATCTGGAGGTGCGGCGCCAGCATGTTCGTGGCGAGCTGGAAGCGGACCTGGTCATTGCCCCGGCCGGTCGCGCCGTGGTAGAGAATATTGATCGAGCGCTTCTCCAGCTCCCGAATGATCAAGGCCGTTGTCACGTAGCGCGCGATCCCGGTCGTGTTCCAGTAGCCACCCTCGTAACGCGCCTGGGCCTGGATCACCTTCAGCCCCGCCTCGGCCAGCGCCTCCTGGCCAGGAATCACCTCTGCCTCGACCGCGCCGCAGGCGATCATTCGCCGCGGAATCTCCTCGAGGTTCGTCTCATCCGGCTGCCCGAGATCCACCACGAAGCAATGTGGGCGCGCGCCCTGCTCGCGCAGCCAGGCCGTCGCCGTGCAGCTATCCAGCCCGCCGGAGACGGCCCCTCCAATGTCTTTACCGATCAGCTCCTGGTATCGCAAGCTCGCTCTCCATCCTGTTCACTAGCGTCGATTCTACACCAACAGCGCGGAAATGCCGAAGTAGCAAGCGCGGCTGGAGAGTGGTACCACCTCCTGGCGCCCGGTGATTCCCACGCGCGACAGTCGATCTCTGGCTCATTCCGGGCGAAAGGCGTTGGTCAAGTCGGTGTCGGGGAGCAAACTCGGGTTGTGGACCCAGTTGGGCGCACCCGGATCGTACTGCTGGTAGAACGGGCTGCCCTTGGCTTCCTGATCCAGATCCGCCGGTAGGTTCTGACCGGTGATGATCGACTTCAGGTAGTCGGCCAGCAGCATCCCTCGCGTGCAGGTGCAGCCGGCGTCATAGTGCATGATCCCTCGCTGGAAGCGCAGGTAGACGACGTTGTGATTATGGGGATCCGGCATCGGCGCGCTCGTCGGGATGCCCCACATCTCCAGGGCAATGCCCGGCAGCAGGTTTGGATCGCCACCAGCGGGGAAGGCCACGGAGAACGGCACGCTATTCTGGAACGTCTGGTCGAAGTTGACCGGCATCCCATTGAAGCGGTCCGGGGCGTGGGCCTGCACCCAGGCGAGAACGGCCGGGAGATCGGTCGGATCGGGCGCGGTGGCGACGAGCGACGCATCAAAGGCCGGGACGGTCGCGAAATTGAAGCTACTGTAGGGCAACAGGCCCGGGTCGAGGACGTTCAGGAGCCGGGCGTGGCCATCCGGACCGAGCTGGACGATCCGCCGCTGGAAGAACTGGACTTGAAATCCCTGGAAAAGAAAGGTCCGGCTGACCGGATAGCCGAAGATCTCCACGCCCCCGCGGTGGGTGAAGTAGTCCCAGATCGTGTCGTTGTCGATCCGAAAGCCCGTCTGGGGAAAGTAGCGGCTGTCGTGGGGGACGGCTGGGCCGGGCGGGGTGTAGCTCGCGCCATCGCCGAGCGGCCCGGCGGCGTTGGCGCCACCCCAGATGATCATCTGGCTCCCGGTCCAGCTGGCGGCCTGTCCGGAGCGGGGACTCGGCGCGCCGCTCGTTGGCAGCGCAGCCCACGAATCAGCGCTCGGATCGTAGCTCGCGCCGTCACCCAGCAACTGGCCGGATGGCGCGGTCCCACCCCAGATCAGCATGCGCATTCCGGTCCAGACAGCACTCTGGAACGCACGCGGGCTCGGTGCGCCGTTCCCGGAGATGGCCTTCCAGGAGTCAGTCGCGGGGTCGTAGCGTGCCCCATCGCCGAGATAGCGTTGGCCATTCGTCCCACCCCAGATCAGCATCTCGTGCCCGTCCCAGATGGCCGAGTGAAGCTCGCGCGGGCTTGGCGCGCCGTTCGTCGCGATCGGCCGCCAGGTGTTGGTGGCCGGATTGTATCGAGCGCCATCACCGAGATAACTTCCGTTGCTCCCTCTGCCGCCCCAGACAATCATCTCGGTCCCAGTCCAGACTGCCGATGCATCGAAGCGCGGGGAGGGGGCGCCAGCCGTCGCGATGGGCGTCCAGGTATTGGTGACGGGATCGTAACGTGCTCCGTCGTCCAGAGC
>CADDYW010000265.1 GCA_902810745.1 Chloroflexota bacterium
GGAGGGCGGGGGGCAACCGCGACAGCCGCGCCAGTAATCCCCCGGTGCTCCGGCGAGCGCCCCATCTCAAGATATGCTGCTGATCCTACCGATCGCAGGCCTGGGACTCTTCCTGTGGTTGCCGCTGCGCGAGGCGCTACCTGCGTACGTGGCGGTCGCCGGGCTTTCGCTCACCGCCCGCGTGGCGATCGCCCGCACGGTCCGATTCCCTCCGCGGACGGGCATCGAGAGCATGGTCGGCCGCGAGGGGGTCGCGGCCACAGCCCTGCGGCCCGCCGGATACATCCGGTATCAAGGCGAGCTCTGGCGCGCCGCAGCGGAATCCCACGTCGACCCGGGGACACGTGTCCGGATCGTCCGCGTCGAACGCCGACCTGAAGGTCTCACCGTCCTCGTCGAGCCCTCGGCCCCGCCGCCTCGCGGTTCGTCGCCGGAAGGATAGAACGAGGGGTAGGAGGGGGCAGGAAATCGCGTAGACGCGGGCGGCACGCAGGATTGGCGCGTACGACGGTGCTGGCAGTGTTGGTTCGTCCCTCGTGGGTGCGGGACTTCTCCCCTCCCCGTGGCCCTCCAATGTAATATAACCTGAATCCTGCGCGAAAACTGTCAGAGCTTGAACTTGTCGATTCGGCCGAGCGCATGCTGGATGACGCCTGAGTCGGCTTCCGAGGATGGAAGCCGCAGGGTCGGAATGTTGTCTGTACGGATGAGTTCACCGGGAAGCATGAGGAACTCGCGACGGAGTGTGGCCAGAGTCATCGATTGGTACCCGGGTGGCAAGCAGAGGCGCTTGAACTAGTTTGTCAAATTGTACGCAAAGAGCAGCAGGTGGAAGTATGCCTCGTTGGCAGCGAACTGACCGGGTGGGATCTTGGCCAGGGGATAATCGGCCTTCAGTTCTTTGATGATCAGCTCGATCGCTGCCCTGTCATTGTAGAAGCGATACACGGCGATGGGACTGAGGCGGAAGTTCGTGACGAACACATGGTAGCTATAGCGCCCGCTGGTGAACAGGGTGCTCTGCGGGCTTTCTTCTTCGGGCAGACTCTTGCGCACGACAATGAATCGATACGGATGCGGCCAGCGATGCGGCTGGTACGAACATTCGGCTACCGCGAAGTGTCGGCTGGCCTCTTTGTACGCCAAGCCCGTCATGAGGGTCTTGAGCGGTTTCGTCTCCTTCGCCACAATGACGAACTTCCCGCGGTGCGCCTCGATCTCGCGGATCCCCTTGTAGTCGTAGAATCCGGCATCCCCGCGGCCCCTTATTTGGCGCACCGTAGCGGGCAGTTTGGCAAAACAGGCGCGAAGCACCCAAACTGCCCCGGTAGCAGTGTGCGTCCCCGGGCCGGAGCTCCCCGTGCCACAAGTCGCGCGTCTGCCCCTCGAAGCACACCAGCGGAGGATAGGAGAGCCGACCACGTTGGCGCGGATTGTAGCCCCGGTGCGCTTTCTCCTGGTGGCCATACAGGGTGAGCCCGATCGAGTCCACGTCCACCAGACCCCGGCGCAATGGCCGTGGCCGCGGGCAGAACTGCATGAGGAACCGATCATGAAGCCGGCGCAGTTGGGGCACGCCGCGCACGGCGACGCGTCCCAGAAATCGTCGCACCGTCGTGGGGTCAGGATACGCGGGCAAACCGGTGAGGGCCTGGAAGACGCCGTTTCGGCGCAGCAGCCGAGTCGTTTCGAGACGTCCAAGCCCTAGGATAATCGGGTACAGCAGCGCGAGCAACATCTCCGAGATGCTGCACGCGTTATTGCGCTGCCGGAATCGCACCTTGGTGTGGAAGCGCTGGCGCAGGCGGCAGCCGATGGAAGAAACCGTGCAGCAGAAAGACGCCACCGTACCGGGTTAGGTGATCGCCCGTGAAGGCCACACGGACACGCCGGAGGCCTCGACGATGCCGCACGCCGCGCCTCAAAAAGAGTGGCAGGTCGCCTGTCCGATAACCTACTTTAACAAGTAACTGGAGTTTGGCAAAAATCCTGACCCACACCTGGAGGGAAAAGAAACGAGCGCATGAATGCTTGTCCCCAAACGTGTTCGGCAGCCAGCCGGAACTGTCTGGGGAGGCACCCATGCTGCCCACTATCGCGGTTCCCTCTCGAGCGTTGAAAACCTTCCTGAATCGCGTGGGCCTGGTACTGACCAAGCCGCAGCGACGGCACCTGGAAGAGGTGGTCGAGGGTCTGCTGATGACGGAAGGCCGGAAGACGCTCGCTGCGGTGACTCGCCAGTTGGTCACGGAGCGCGACGTGTACGCCGTGGCCGATTTCTTTCGGGCGAGCCCCTGGACGGCTGACACGGTGCGCACGCCACTGCGGGCACACTGGATGGCCGAGGTGACCGCGCGGGCTGCCACCGCGCCTCCCGCACGGCGGGCGGTGGTCGTGAGCCTGGACGACTCGACCTGCCACACGCCGCGGGGCAGTCGGCACTTTGAGCCGGTGGACTGGCATGCGGATGACACGGAGCACACGGCCGGGGTGGGGCCCCAGGGGCAGCGCTATGCGTATGGCGTGCCGGTAGTCACCTGCCGCGTCCATGTCGACGGTCATGCCTATGCGGTCGATTGGCGGCTGTATATGCGCGCCCAGACCGTGCGGCGACTCAATCGGACGCGTCCCAAGCGGCAGCAGCTGCCGTTTCGGAGCAAGCTGAGCTTGGCGCGCGAGATGCTCACCGCGC
>CADDYW010000266.1 GCA_902810745.1 Chloroflexota bacterium
CTGGTACCATTCGCGAGGGGGATGCATCGACGACCTCCATCATCACGGGTTATTGTCGATCCCATGATGGCAGAAATCTCGCTGCTCCCCCGCTTGCTATCCCCCTTACCTACCCTTGTGAGGCGAGGACTGGGGAGTGCAGCCCTCACGTTGATTGTCGTGTTGGGCGACGGGGCCGACTGGATCTGGCGGTATGCCGCCCGCTTTCTGGCGGTGGGGACGGCCGAGATCGTGGAGATCGTCGACGTCTATCACGCGTGGGAGCACCTGGGGACAGTAGCGACGGCGGTCTTGGGGCACGGGACGGCCGCGGCCCATGCGTGGTGTGAGCCACTCAAAGAGAAGCTGCTCACCGCGGGGGTCGCGCCGATCCTGGAGGCATTGGGAGATCTGGCGCCGACCGATCCGACGGCAGCCGAGGAGGTGCGCAAGGCGCTGGGCTATTTCACCACCAACGCCCGCCGCATGGACTATCCCACGTTCCTGGCGCGCCATCTCCCGATTGGTTCAGGAGCGGTCGAGAGCAGTTGCAAGACGCTGATCGAGGAACGCGAGAAAGGCGCGGGGATGCGCTGGACGAAGGGTGATGCGCAGGCGGTGGCGAGCTTACGCGCTCTCTGGCGGTCCGGACGCTGGAAACAGTTCTGGACAACCCACCCCCAATGCCGCCGTCCGCCGGTCGCGCGCTATCCGGCGACCGGCGAGACCTTGGAGAAAGCAGCCTAGAACATCGGTCAAGTAGTCACAATATCTTGAACGCTGTTCCCGGTTGGCCGCGACGATTGGGGATAGCCAGTTGACGAGAATGTGGGGGTATGGTCTGCTTGGCACATTCTGCGGTGAGGTGAGACCATCCCATGCGTCCTGCCCTCTGGCACCCGCCGGTCGAGTTGTCGTCGGCCGAGCAGGGCATCGTGAAGCGGATCCGTCGGGCGAAGCTCTTCGTGTTCCTGCGCCGCCAGCGCCACGCTATCTTGACCGATGCCTTCCAAAGGGAACTGGCCCAGGCCTACAAAGACAGCCCCGTGGGTCAGCCGCCGATCCCCCCGGCCCAGCTCGCCCTGGCGACGATCCTCCAGGCCTATTGCGGCGTCTCCGATGACGAGGTCATCGAGGCCACCCTGATGGACCGGCGCTGGCAACTGGTTCTCGACTGCCTGGATTGCGCGGAGCCGCCCTTCAGTAAAGGGACCCTCGTCGCCTTTCGCCAACGGATGATCGAACAGAACTGGGATCGGCGGCTGATCGAACGCACCGTCGAAATCGCCGAACGGACCAAGGAGTTTGGGAGCCGACCGTTGCGGCTGGCACTCGATAGCAGTCCGCTGTGGGGAGCCGGCAAAGTCGAAGACACCTATAACCTGTTGGGCCACGCTCTGAGAAAGGCGCTGAGGGTGATCGCCCGCCAGCAGGGGCGGGGGCTGGCGGACGTCGCAGCCGAGGCAGGCGCGGAGATCGTCAGGGGTCCGAGCCTGAAGGCCACGTTGGACCTCGACTGGGATGACCCGAGCCAGCGGGTCCTGGCTCTGCACCGGATCCTGGATGCCTTGGACGCGGTGGAAAGGTGGCTGGGCGCGCATCCGGTGAGCAGGCGCGCGGAGCGGGATCCGACCCCGGAGCGGGTCACGACCAGCCTGGAGGCGGCGCACCAGGTCGTCGCGCAGGACGTGGAGAGGACGCCGATGGGAGAGCCGACCCTGCGCCGGGGGGTGGCCAAAGACCGGCGGATCTCCGTGGAGGATGCCCAGATGCGCCATGGACGCAAGAGCCGAAGCCAGCGGGTCGATGGCTTCAAGCGCCACGTGGTGCGCGACCTCGACTTGGAGGTCGTGCGGGCGGTGGGGGTGACCCCGGCGAATGTCCCCGAGGCGCAGGTCACCCCGGACTTGGACGCCGATCTGCAGGCGCAGGCCGGGCGTCTTGCCGAGCTGCACCTGGATCGGGCCTACTTGACCAGCCACTGGGTCCGGGAACGCCCGGCCGACCGGGCGATCTACTGCAAGGCCTGGCCGGTCCGCAATCACCGCGGCTTCCCGAAAACGGCGTTCACTCTCGATTGGGAGAATCACACCCTGCGTTGCCCCAACGAGGTCGTGATCCCGTTCGCGGCGGGCCACACCGTCCACTTTCCCCCGGAGCGCTGCGCCGTCTGTCCCCTCCGCGCACGGTGCACCGCGAGCGGGCACGGGCGCAGCCTCAAGATTCATCCCGACGAGCGCCTTCTGGCCGAGTTGCGCGAGCGCCAACAGACGACCCAGGGCCGGGCGAAGCTGCGCGAGCGGGTGAAGGTCGAACACAGCCTGGCGCACATCGGCCACTGGCAGGGCGACCGGGCGCGCTACTTCGGGGTGCGCAAAAACCTCTTCGATCTGCGCCGCTCCGCCGTTGTCTTCAACCTGCACGTTATCGCCAACTTCGATCGTCAGCCCACAGCCAACATCAATACTTGACCGATATCCTAGGAGAGAATGGCATGTACAACTACGGGCAAGCATTCGGCGGATTCCCGCCGACCATGGGCGCGGGTGCAATGATGCCGATGGGCTACGGATTTGGTCCTGGCTTCGGCGCGTTCCCACCGTTCT
>CADDYW010000267.1 GCA_902810745.1 Chloroflexota bacterium
ATCCCCGATGCGCTCCTGCTGCATACCCTGGCCGTGCTCCCGTTCCTGGCCGATGGCTCGCTGCAGGGCAGCGCCCAATCCCTCTTCAGCGATCCGGCGATCCTGGTGCAATTGGGCTATGCCCCGGTGGAATTAGCCGACGGGGTCTCGGCGCGCCATCGCCAGGCAGCGGGAAAGACGGACGAATCGATCCCGCTGCACATCGACACCTTGCGGGATGAACTGGCACGGTTAACGGCCGCGGATTGGGAATCCTTGCAAGAAGAGCGCTTGCGGGTGCTCTACGCCAAGCGGTTGGTGCGCAGCACGAAAGTCGTGGTCGACGGAAGCGGGTTGGGAGAGGGCGAGCGGGTCGTGACCCTCTCGGCCTTGACCGGTCACGGGCTGATCCCGCTGGTCTGGGAGTTCCTGACCGGGGACGCCTCGGAGAAGGGGAAGGAAGCGGTCATTACCCGCAAACTGGTCGAGCGGGTGCGCAAGGTCGGGGGATCTCAGGCGATCAGCCTCTTGCTCGCTGACGCCTTCTACGCCGATGGGCCGTTTCTCGCCTGGCTCCAGGCCACCGGCACCGACGGCTTGGTGCGCTTGCCGGAGGATCGGCTGCTCTTTGCCGAAGGGTTGCAGGTGATCGCGGTGGAGGGTGATCGGTGGGAGAAACGGCGCCAGACGCGCACCCTCAATGGGCACAAGGAGACCCGCACGGTGGAAGTGGCGATTGCCCAGGATCTGACCGAATGGGACAGCTATCAGGCGAAGGCAAAGGAATTGGGAATCGCCGAGCCCAAACTCACGGTGAGCTTCGTCCGCCAGGTGGAGCCGGTGGTCGCGCCGGAGAAGGCGGTCTTGGCGCTGGTGAGCACCCGTGTCTGGCCGGAGGCGTGGCAGACCTACGAGGCGTATCGGCCGCGGTGGTGGATTGAGAACGCCGGGTTCAACGAGCTGAAGGAGGGCTGGTTGGTGGAGCGCTACCCCTGGGGCCGGTCCGAGGCGATTGTCCGGGGGAGAGTGGGCTTTACTCTCCTCGCCCAGCAGGTCGTCGCGTTGTATTGCCAGGCGGCGGGCCGTCAGTTGGTCGGCTACGGGATTCGGCGCCTGCGCCGGGCCTTGAACCTGGCTTTGGGTGGCCCGGGGATGGTCGTGGTCATCGACGATTGCTACGCCGTGCTCCACGTCGAGGAACTCCTCGAAGCGCTCGGCCACCCGGTCACCCAGAGTCTGCGGCGTTCGATTACGGGTGTGCTTCCTAACGTCCGTCGGAGGGCCTGATTACGGGGAAACCCGGGGAGGAGTCTGCCCATGCCCCACCCCGCGCTCGGGAGAGCCGCCGAATCCGTTCCGCCGTTCGGGGCGCGCAGCCGCCCCGGGAGCTCGCGCCCCTCGTTGCCGCGATCCCGACCGACCGATCACGGGGAATCAGCCACGGCAACACTCACCACCCGCTCGACTGCCGCCTTCTCCCCACGCGCCACCCCTTACCCTTCCACTATCTCCAAATCCCTGCTCCCGGCGTAATTGCTGAGTTTCCCGAGTGGCTTGTGTTATAATGATGGCGCTCGCCCGTTTCCGAGTGCGGGTATGATCCTGGCGCGGTTTTCGGACGCGCGATAACGGAGGCCACGATGGCTGTTGAGGTACGCGTGCCGCCGGTCCTTCGAAAGTTTACCACCGGGGCACATTCGGTTCGAGCCGAAGGCAGCACCATCAAGGAGCTGCTGGACAACCTCGAGGCGAATTATCACGGGTTGAAAACCGAGATCATCGCGCCAGACGGCAGCGTCCATCGGTTCATCAACATCTATCGAAACGGCGAGGATATCCGATACCTCGACCGGCTGGAGACGCCTCTGAAAGAGGGAGACGTCGTCTCCATTCTCCCTGCCATCGCTGGCGGGTAGACGGGCGTCCGGGGCCACCGCCCGGCTGCGCCCACCCCCAGCTTCCCGTAAAGGTCGTCGAGAGTGATTTTTTCCGACATCCTCCAGACAATCGGACATACGCCGCTCGTTCAGCTGCGACGTCTCTCCCCCAAGCCGGGCGTCCGGATCCTCGTCAAGCTGGAAGGCCAGAACCCCAGTGGCAGCGTGAAAGATCGCATCGCGCTGGCGATGATCGAAGAGGCCGAGCGGCGGGGACGGCTCACCCCCGGGCAGACGATCCTGGAGCCCTCGAGCGGGAATACTGGTATCGCTCTGGCCCTGGTCGGGCGGGTAAAGGGTTATAACGTCAAGATTGTCATGCCCGAGAACGTGAGCGTCGAGCGGCGTCAGCTCCTTGAGCTCTATGGGGCCGAGGTGGTACTATCGGAAGGCCGCCGCGGGAGCAATGGCGCCATCGATCTCGCCATGCAGCTGGCCAGGGATGGCCAGTATTTCATGCCCTATCAATACGGCAACGAGATGAATCCGCGGGCTCATTACCTGACGACGGCGGCCGAGATTCTCCAGGACGTTCCAGAGGTAGACGTCTTCGTGGCGGGGCTGGGAACCGGGGGGACGCTGATGGGAGTCGGGCGGCGACTCAAGGAGCACAATCCGCGCGTTCGGGTCGTCGCGGTCGAGCCGGAGC
>CADDYW010000268.1 GCA_902810745.1 Chloroflexota bacterium
GCGGAGGACAAGCCCGCTGGAGACGCCGCCTGACCGGCAGGTCCCGGTCTGCGGCGAACTTGCGATGCCGGTCATCATCGAGCCGCTGACCAAGCTGGTGCCCAATTCGGAAGATTATGGACGCATGGCGTTCGTCGGCGGCGACCTCCTCGCGATCCTCGTGAGCAACGATGAAGACGCGGCTGGCCGCAGCTGGTCGGTCGAGTGGATCGCTCCGGTGATCGATGCCGCCCCGCCGACCTTCGCCGGGATCGAGGCCGCCAGGCGCTGGCTGTCGAGCGAGTATCAGAAGACGGCGCGCGGGCCGCGCTGGTTCTAGCCCGTCTGGCTGCGGGGTTCGTCGGCAACGATTGTCTCGCACAGCCAGGTTGCGGGCGGATAGGCGCTGACTCGCCTGGCGGTCCAGGCCGCCAGCTGGTCCCAGAGACTCCCCTCGTCCTTCACGACGATCGGGACGTCGACTGCGGCATCTTCCCACTCGTCGCTGCACTGGTGCCGCACGCGCATGGTCAGATATTTGGTCGCTGTCATCCCCGCTCGAAATTGCCACGAGGACGCGGGCATGTCGAGCCGAGGGGCTGCCTTCGGCGCTAGCGGTCAGGCTCGCGCGTAAGCGTGCTCCGAAAGCGCCCGATCCACGCGCGATGCCGTTGGAGGAGCGGCCTTGCGCACGGCCTCGTCGACATGCGCCTCGAACTGCTCGAAATTCTCCCGAAACCTCTTGGCAAGCGCCCGGGCCGCACGATCATAGGCGGCGCCGCTCGCCCAGCCCGACCGGGGATTCAGAAGCTTCCAATCGACGCCTTCGACCGCAAGCGGGATCTCCAGCCCGAAGATCCGGTCGCGCCGGAACCGGCCGCGGCTGAGAGCGCCGGACAAGGCGGCCTCGAGCAATGTCCGGGTGAGGCTGATCGGCATTCTTTGGCCTACCCCATAGCCGCCGCCCGCCCAGCCGGTGTTGAGCAGCCAGCAGGCGACGCCGCCCTTGGCGATGCGCGATTTGAGCAGGTCGCCATAGACCCACGGATGCCTGGGCATGAAGGGCGCACCGAAACAGGTCGAGAAAGTCGCCTCGGGCTCCGAGACGCCGATCTCCGTGCCGGCGACCTTCGCGGTATAGCCGGACAGGAAATGGTACATCGCCTGCTCCGGGCTGAGCCTCGAAATCGGCGGAAGCACCCCGAATGCATCCGCGGTCAGCATGACGATATTTTTGGGCACGGGCCCCATGTTCTCGACCGACGAATTGGACACGAAGTCGATCGGATAGGCTCCGCGCGTGTTCTCGGTCAGCGAAGCGTCGTCGAGGTCGACGCACCTGGTGACCGGATCGATCGCCACATTCTCGAGGATGGTTCCGGAGCGCCGGGTTGCGCCGAAGATGACGGGCTCGGCCTCGGCCGAAAGCCGGATCATCTTGGCGTAGCATCCGCCCTCCAGGTTGAATACGGCGGTGTCCGACCAGCCATGCTCGTCATCGCCGATGAGCGTGCGCGACGGATCGGCCGAGAGCGTCGTCTTGCCCGTGCCCGACAGGCCGAAGAAGATTGCCGTGTCGCCCTCGGGTCCGATGTTGGCCGAGCAGTGCATCGGCATCACGCCGCGTTCCGGGAGGACGTAATTGAGGATGGTGAAGACCGCTTTCTTGAGCTCGCCGGCATATTGCGTTCCGCCGATCAGCACCAGGCGGCGGACGAAGTCGATGGCAATGACCGTTTCGGAGCGGCAGCCGTGACGCACGGGATCGGCAACGAAGCCCGGCAAATCGACCACCAGATAGTCGTTCCGGAAATCCTTGAGCTCCTCCGTGGCCGGCCTGACGAGCATGGTCCGGGCGAAACTCGAATGCCATGCCAGCTCGGTAACCACGCGGACACGGAGCCTGTGTTCGGGCTGCGAGCCGGCGAACAAGTCCTGGACGAACACCTCATCAAGCGACCCGATGTATTCGAACATATCCTGCCGCAATCGGGTGAACGCGTGCGGGGACATCGGATTGTTGGACGCACCCCACCAGACCTCTTCCGCGGTCATGGCGTCCCTGACGATATATTTGTCCTTCGCCGCCCTGCCGGTGTGCCGGCCCGTCTCGACGACGAGCGCCCCGTCGTTCGAGAGCAGCCCTTCGCCGCGTTGAAGCGCGAGTTCGACGAGCGCAGGGCTGTCCTGGTTGAGGTGCAGCGTGGCGCCGGGCTTGAGCATGAGCTCCGGATTTTTGTGTGGCATCGCATTACATATATACAATAAGAAGGCTTGTGTGTAGCCTGATCCTTGATATTTCAAATATCAGGCGAGGATGGTTTATGCGCTCGGCTGAGACGTTTGACCTCCTTGCACCACCCAGCCAGCGCCGCCCTCTTTTCATCGAAGTAATGGTGCCGCTGGTACACTCCGACGATCCCCGCCCGCGATCCAGACAAGTGATTGAGGACAGCCTCGGTTACTTCCAGCCGAACGCCGAGGCGCTGTAGCCCCGTCGCGAGCGTGCGGCGGAGGTCATGGAGGGTCCAGTGCGGCACGTCCGCTCCGACTTGTTCCTCTAGTGCCGCCCGGATGCGGGC
>CADDYW010000269.1 GCA_902810745.1 Chloroflexota bacterium
GTGCGCTGTTTCATCCGATATGCGATCCCCATCACAGATGGGAAAGGTTCTGAAGGAGACCTTTGGGTCAACGGCTTACCTTACGGCGAAAGCCAACGGGGACAAGAGCATGCCGCATGAAAGCGGAACGACCCCGAAGACGTTTACGGGTCGGTCCCGCAAGACCCGCGTGATACGGTGAGAGCCGGATTGCTCGAACCCCAGTGTCCAGCGATGCAATGAAACATCCTCCGTAAACAACGTCTATAGCGGAGCCGCCGAGATCAGGCGAAGTTGAGCAGGTCGTCCCAACCTTCAGTTCGGCGGGCGATGGCTAACGAAGCCATTCAAGGACACGGACAGGGCACCTACGTCACGCTCGAACGTCGCGTATCGCGGGAAAGCAGGATCGCCTACCGGGCGCGAGCCCCAGGGCGACGGAGCCACCGTAGTAGTCTGAGGACGGGAAAGCCGTCCACACGGCGAAGGGTGGCAGGTGTCAGATGACATCCAGAACAGGGAGGTACGCGGGATGCGAAGCGCCGACCGCATCTTGGATGTCCTGCGTGAGCGGGGCCGCCGAGGCTTACCCCTCGAACGGCTCTATCGGTTACTGTTCAATCGAGACCTGTACCTGCTCGCTTATGGCAAACTCGCGCGGAACAAGGGAGCACTCACGTCCGGGGCCACATCAGAAACCGTGGATGGGATGTCTTTGGCGAAAATCGATACGCTCATCGCGAAGCTACGCCAGGAGCGGTATCGCTGGACGCCGGTTCGGCGGACCTACATTCCCAAAGCCAACGGGAAGAAACGTCCGCTGGGCATCCCCACCTGGTCGGACAAACTGCTCCAAGAGGTTCTTCGGCTGATCCTGGAGACCTACTACGAGCCGCAATTCTCCGATCATTCGCACGGTTTCCGCCCGAAGCGCGGGTGTCACACCGCTCTGAGGGAGATTTACCACGAGTGGGTGGGAACAGCCTGGTTCGTCGAGGGCGATATCCAGGGATGCTTCGACAATCTCGATCATTCGGTGTTGCTGGGCATCCTGGCGGAAAAGATCCACGATGGTCGTTTCCTGCGCCTGATCGCGAACCTCCTCCAGGCCGGCTACTTGGAAGACTGGCGCTATCACAAAACCTTGAGCGGTTCGCCGCAAGGGGGTGTGGTCAGCCCCGTCCTCGCGAATATCTACCTGGACCGATTGGATCGCTTCGTCGAGACCGTCCTCCTCCCTCAATACAACCGAGGGATCAGGCGTCGGTTGAATCCAACCTACAATTCGGTGAGCGGGCGGGCGAAATACCTGGCGAAAACGGGACGAAAGAAAGAGGCGGCACGACTGCGTAAGCTCCGTCGTACGCTCCCTTCGATTGATCCGTCTGACCCGGAGTATCGTCGCTTACGTTACCTGCGGTATGCCGACGACTTTCTCCTCGGCTTTTGTGGCCTACGCCACGAGGCCGAGGCGATCAAACGCCAACTCCGCGATTTCCTTCACGACTCGCTCAAACTCACTCTCTCCGATCCCAAAACCCTCATCACTCATGCGCGTACCGAGACGGCTCGCTTCCTCGGCTACGACATCGGCGTCATTCAAAACGACCACCTCTGCGACCCGACGGGGCGTCGGGCCACCAACGGCACCATCGCCCTCAAAGTTCCCGTCGAGGTGGCTCGTGCGAAATGTCGCCGTTATCAAAAGCACGGGAAAGCAGCCTGTCTCATCGAACGCACCTTCGATACCGACTTCACCATCATCGCCACCTACCAGCAGGAGTTTCGGGGGATTGTCGAGTATTACCGCCTGGCCTACAACCTCGCGCCGCAATTCACCCGTCTCAAGTACGTGATGGAACAGTCGTTGACCAAGACGCTGGCGACCAAGTTCCGCATCCGTGTTCCCAAGGTCTACGACCGTTACAAAACGATGCTGACAACGCCCGATGGCCCTCGCAAAGGGCTAGAGGTGAAAGTGGAACGCAAGGGCAAGGCGCCACTGATCGCCGTATGGGGTGGGATTAGTCTCAAACGATGCTTGGACGTTCCTCTTGACGACGCACCGCGGATCATCGTGAACCGACGGACCGAACTGGTGACGCGGCTCTTGGCCGACACCTGCGAATTGTGCGGATCGCGCTACAACGTCGCGGTTCATCACATTCGTCATCTGAAGGACCTGCAACGCAAAGGGCACGCTGCCCCGCCCGCTTGGGTCCAACAGATGGCGGCACGACGGCGCAAGACCCTCGTCGTGTGCGCATCGTGTCACCGCGCAATTCACGCGGGCCAGGCCGACGGACACCCACTCACGCCGCATTGACACGGGAGAGCCGGATGCCTGCAAACGGGCAAGTCCGGTTCGGCGGGGGGCCGGGGGAAAAGGGATGGTTCGCCAGTACCTCGCCTGCGGCCTACCCAACAAAAACGCGAGCGCAGCCCTGGAAGAGATGCTCAAGACGCGCCGACGTCGCCTGGAGGTCCAGAGCGAACCCGCGACGCCCGATGCGCCCGTGAACTCCTCGCCCGCGCCCACCGAGGACCAACCGC
>CADDYW010000270.1 GCA_902810745.1 Chloroflexota bacterium
GGTGAGGGCAGGGGAGCGAGTGTCGAGTCTCGGAGGTTGGATTGCCAGGCACGGGCGCGAATGGGAACGACGGGAGCTTGGCCTGGCATCGGGGAAGCAGCCGGACGCGATGGCGGTCTGCCTCGATTCAGGTTCCACGTTGCCCTTTTCTCATCACTCATCACTCAGCACCCAGCACTCAGTACTCAGTACTCAGTACTAAACAACGATGAGCTGGCGTAAAGAGCAATCCCGTGACCGTTTCTTCCGGCTGGCCAAGGCGCGGGGCTATCGCGCCCGCTCGGCGTACAAGCTGCTCGAGATCGCCGAGAAGTTCCGACTGCTCCGCCCGGGCGAGGTCGTGCTCGATCTGGGCGCGGCGCCGGGGAGCTGGAGCCAGGTGGCGCTGGAGCGGGTCGGACCGAGTGGCAAGGTCGTCGCGGTGGATCTTCAGCCCATCACCGGGCTGCGCGGCGTCGTTACCCTCGTCGGCGATATTCGCGAGTCGGCGACGCTCGACGCGATCAAGGCCGCGTTGGGGGGCGCTGCTGGCGTTGTCCTCTCCGACGTCGCTCCGGCGGCGACCGGTATCCTTGTCGTCGATCAGGCGCGGGCAATCGACCTGGCAATGAGCGCGCTGGCCGTCGCGGAAAAGACGCTCCGTCCGGGAGGCGTCTTTGTCGTCAAGGTGTTCCGCGGAGAGGATCTGGACCGCTTTCTGAGCGCGGTGCGTCGATCGTTCAAGAAGGTCAATGTCGTCATCCCCGAGGCGACGCGTGCCGAGAGCCGTGAGGCCTACGTCGTGGCACGCGGATTCGTTCCAGGCTAAGGAGGAGGAAAGAGGGCGATGGGACTCGAAGTATTCGACTACCGTACTGACGTTCGCAACATTGTCGTCACGCCGGAGATCCGCGGTCGTTTTATGCGGCTGGAGCCGGGTCAGGTCGCGACCCGCCACAGTCACGACCTGGGGCACGAGATCTTTCTGGTTCTGGAGGGGCAGTGCGAGTTCGAGATCGACGGCGAGCGGGCAGTCCTCGGCCCCGGCCAGGCGTGCTTTGCACGGCGCGATCAGCTCCACCAGGTTCGCGTCGTCGGCGATCAGCCGATGACGATGTACCTCTCGGTCACACCCCACCTCGAGCCAACCCACACGACCTGGACGGCCGATCCGCGCGCGGGTGGCCAGAAGGAACGCCCGCGCTACGGCACCTGGCGCTCGCGTGAGCGTGATCAGATCCCGGATCCCGTCGCGCCGGTCGAAGAGCTGGTGGACCGGCAGCTCGCGGCGGCACGCCGTCTGGCCGAGATCGCCCGGAAGAGCGTGGCGGCGCAGGAAGAGCACGGCGCTGCCCTCCGGCGAGCGCACCGCGCCGACGATGAGGCGGCGGTGCGCCGAGCCGCCGACGCGTTCTGGGCGGAGCTCTACCCGCTCTTTCGAGCCGTCGGTGACCTCGCGGAGGCCTGGAATGACCTCGCATTGAAGGCGGCGGCCAGCCCCTCGTCCTGATCGCCTCTTGACCCCGCACTCCCCGAAGCGCCCTGTCCGGCGCGGAACAATTCATTTTTAACAAATAGTTCACAAATATCTATCTGTCGAGTCGTATCATGGTCCGGTATTCGGCTAGCCGAGGCATTCGCGTGGTCCAGAACGCGCGTGTGCGCGTTCGTGGCGCGGGAGAGGGACGCCGGTGCGGTTGGCTCCGGATCCCCCCGCGCGGTGACCACGATTCGCGGCGTCATCTCTACGTCGGTCACCTCTGGTTCCAGGTGACTGATCGAAAAAGAAGGAGGAGAAGTGAACCGAAGGCATCTCGTCACCTCACGTCGGGACGTGCTGCGTGTCAGCGCGCTGAGCGTTGGCGCGGCGCTCGTCATCGCCGTCGGCGGTTGCGGTGGCTCGGCCGCCAGTCCGACGCCGGCCGCGACGTCCGCGGCACAGACAAGCGCATCGCCAGCTGCGTCAACCCCGACATCTGCCGCCGCGGCATCCCCGTCCCCGGCTCAGACGGCGGCAGCCCAGGCCACTCCGACCCAGACGACACCTCAGGCTTCGACTCCACAGGCGACGTCCCAGGCATCCACGCCGCAGGCGACCCAGGCCTCGACCCCGCAGGCGACCCAGGCTTCGACCCCGCAGGCGACACCTCAGGCCGGGGCCACCGTCCAGGCGACGAATACGCCGACGTCGACGCCCGCGACAACACCTCAGGCCACGGGCACCACGACGACCCCCGCGGCGACGCCAGCGGCCGGCACGCCCCAGGCGACGAACACGCCGTCGGGTTAGATCGCTTTCACGCACGGCGGGCCTGAAGATCAGCCCCGCGGCTCGGCTTTCGGGGCGAGACCGTCGCCCGGAAGGCCGAGCCGGGCCGTCTACCCGCTTCGTCGATCGCCAGCTCGAGCCACGGCGCCGGGCCGACACCTGGGACGGGAGCCCGGCGCCGGATGCCGCGCTGGATCGTTCGTCTCGACCCGTCCTCCCGTTCCTTGATTCCCGAGCCAGGCCGCCGCATCGCGCAGGGCTCGCTTGCGCC
>CADDYW010000271.1 GCA_902810745.1 Chloroflexota bacterium
AAAAAAACAATACGAGCTGCAGGATCGCTCTTTCGGCCCTTGATAGCGCCTGCGACCGGGACGGCTTCCAACGCGAACGTCGTTGGAGGTCTGGACCGTCGCGGGCGTTTTTGTGTGCACGACAGGGGGTACCGGTGAATTCTTCTTTCGGAGGCGACTGGGCCAGAAGAGAGGTTGCCCGTCGCGTCGGCGAGTTAGAAGTCCACCCGCCGGAATGGTCAGACCGACGATCGCTGCCGGTGGCGATCGTCGGCGCCGTGCGTAAGCACTGGAAGACCGCGACGATGGCCGCGGCCGCCTATGTCGGCGACAGCCCCTGGTTTCCCCTCGACTATCTGCTGCGCCTGGTGCGAGTCGCCGTCCTCCTATCGATCTGGCACCTGATTCTGGGAGGCAGGGGATCAGTCTCGGGTATGTTGCCGGAGACGGTGCTGACCTACACGCTGATGTCCGAGGTCTTCTCCGACGTCCTGAACTGCCGGACCGACCTATCCTACACCCTCTGGAACGGCGACATCGGGATGTTTTTCCTGCAGCCCACGCCACTCGTCAGCCACGCGGTAGCCAGGACCGTCGGACGCTGGGGCTTTTCCTTCGGTGTTTTCTCAATCCCATTGGTCCTCGTCTCGCCGCTGCTCGGGGTGGACCCTCGACCCGCCAGCCTCGCCGCGGCCATCATCTTTGTCCCGAGTCTGATCCTATCCGTGGTGGTCGGCTTCGCGATCGAGTTCATCTTTACCGCGCTGATCGTCGCGCTGGACCAGAATCCCTGGGGAATCACCCGACTTCGCGACGCGCTCACGACGGTGCTGTCCGGAGCGTTGATTCCGCTGGCACTACTGCCCTGGGGAATTGGCGACATCTTCACCTGGCTTCCCTACGCGTCGATGGCGTCGGCGCCGCTCAGAATCTACACGGGCACCAGAGACGCTCCGTTGCTCGTGTCGCTGCAGCTGGTCTGGGCAGTCGTGCTCTGGCTCATCGCGGCGTGGCTCTGGCGTGAGAACCGGGACAAGCTCGCAACTTATGGAGGATGATCGGGTGATCAGATCGCTGGTCATTCTGTGGCACCAGTGGCGACTCTTCGCCTGGATGGATTTCACCTGGCTGACTCGCAATCTGAGCTTCTTCCTGACGTACTCCGTCTCGGAGCTGACCCTGAACATCGCCACGGTCACGGCGACGTTCCTTCTGGCCGAACGATTCGATGGAATCGGCTCCTGGACGATTCCCCAGATCATCTTCATGCTCGGCTACGCGACCGTCGTTCACGGTACCACGGAAACGTTCTTCAGCTACAACGTCGCGATCATCAGCCGCCGGATCGGGCGCGGCCAGCTCGATCACGTGCTCGTTCAGCCGCGGCCGGTCTGGCTGACCTTCCTGACCGAGGGTTTCGCACCTTTATCCGGTGGCGGGATCACCGTGGTTGGCGTCGCCCTGACCGTCTGGGCGGGCATAAACCTGTCCCTGGCCATCTCACCGGCCTGGCTGGCGGCTGCCGTGGCCAACGTCGTGGCGTCCTGCGCGATCGTGCTGGCGTTCTCGTTTCTCTGGGGCAGCCTGGCGTTCTGGGCCCAGCGCGCGGCGGAAGAGATCAGCACCTCCGCGATGAACATGATGAGCCAGCTCACGCCCTTCCCGCTCGACGGACTCGGTCCGGCCGGGCTCGGCGGCTTGCTCACAGTTCTACCCGTGGGCTTCGTGGCGTGGTATCCGTCCCGCGCCCTGCTCGGCATCGATCGATCGCCGTACGCCGTCGGCATCACGCCGCTGGCAGCGATCGTCATCGCCACCCTTACGCTCGCAGTTTTCCACCGAGGAATGAAGCACTATGGACGAGTTGGCTCCCAGCGATACCTGTCGTTCGGACACCGTCGTTGAACTGTCCGGCGTCTGGAAGACCTATCGCCAGGCCCAGCGGTCCGAGCGGCTGCGAGACGTCTTTCGCAATCTGGTTCGTCCGCGCGTCCGTGAAGTCGTCGCCTTGCGCGGGGTCGATCTGCGTATCCGCCGGGGAGAGATCGTCGCGTACGCTGGCCCGAACGGTGCCGGCAAGAGCACCACGATCAAGATTCTCGCGGGTCTGCTCGCACCTGACGCTGGGCAGGTCCGCGTGCTCGGCCTGGATCCTATCCGCGAGCGGATACGCTACGTCGGTCGGATCGGCGTCGTCTTCGGTCAGCGCACCGAGCTCTGGTGGGATTATCCCGTCGCGGCGAGCTTCGAGTGGAAACGCGTCGTCTGGGATATTCCCCGTGCGCGCTACCAGCAGATGCTCGGATATCTCCGGGAGGTGCTCGGCCTGGACGAGTTCTTCAAGACGCTCGCGCGCGAGCTCAGCCTGGGGCAGAAGATGCGCGCCGAGCTCGGGCTTGCCCTGATCCACGAGCCGGAGATTCTCTTTCTCGACGAGCCGACGATCGGGCTCGACGTGCTTGCCAAGCGCAACGTGCTCGAGTTCGTCAAGAATCTCAACCGCGAGCGCCAGGTCACGGTGCTGGTGAC
>CADDYW010000272.1 GCA_902810745.1 Chloroflexota bacterium
CTAGAAACCTGGCCGAGATGCAGTATACCACAAATGTCCCTTTCCGTGCTATCGTCGATGTGCTCCCTCGTTGGTTGCACATCGTGGTCGTGGTGAGCGTCCTGCTCGTCGCCCTGTTGGGCCATCCCTTGGACGTGTATGCTGGTTGGGTCGTGCTGCCGCCGGTGGTCTACAGCAGCAGCCCTCCGCGTCGCGTCCGTCGCAGCGGGCGCAGGTGGCGGATCGATCGGCCTGCAGCCTGGGGTTACATGCGCCACAGTTGGCGCGTGCCGCTGGCGCGCAGTGTCGCTTTGGCCGTGCTGTGGTTGGCCAGCGGCAAGGTGGGTGCGGTCTGGATAGTTCTGCTACCTTGGGCGAGCTGGTTCTGGCGGGCCGCCGGCATACTGTGTCCCGATCTGGCGCGACAGCCAGAATGGCAGTGGGTACAGCAGGCCATCCGACTGGGTGAGCGTTTCCTCTTGGCCATCCTCTCGGGCCTGGCCGTGTGGCGCGTTCTGATCAGCCCGGCTCAAGGCAGGCCCCCGACCTGGCAGCCATCACTGTCGAGGTTGGGTCTGCTCTGCGCGGGCCCCACCGTCCAGGTGCATCATGATCGAGAGAGCGGATGCTACACGGCTGAACTGCACGGTCGCCTGACCTTAGCCGTCAAAGACGACGACCCTTTTCGCCTGCGCCTATTCGTCCTGTTCTTGCTGCTCTTGGAGGACCCGACGGGCCATCGGGGGAGCCGGCGCACCCGCGATGGGCGGACGCCCTTTGTCCGGCAGCAGTGGTTGGCTGAGGTTCTGGGGCTCAAGCAACCCCATATCAGTCTCTGGCTGAGATACTGGCTGCAGGGGGATTGGCGGCGCCTGCTCAGCCAGCACACTGGCGAAGTACTGACCCTGGAGCTGCAGCAGCGCATCATCGAGACCTGGGCGCACTGGCCCAACTGGGGGATCGAGCAGGTCCATCGTTTCCTGGTCGCGCAGGGCGTGGCGGTAACCGAAAGCCAGGTACGCCAGGCGGCTCACGACAGTGGCTGGCAGACCGTGCGGCAGGTGCTCGGGCGGTTGTGCATCGAGCGGGGCGAGGAGTTGCGCCTGCGTGAGGATTGGCTGGTGGGCGACCTCCTGGCGCAAGTGCAAACGCTGCTCGAGAAGCTGGAGGGCGGGCAGGGGCTGACCGCTGAGGAGCAGTTGGATGTGCAGGCCTGGCAGGCGGCCGTAGGCGAGGCCGGGCTGCAGGCCAAGCCACCCGGGAAGGCGTTGCCCTGGTTGCGGCGCGTGGAGGAGGTGCTCTTTGCGCCCTGGGCCGAGGTTCCCGCAGAAGGCATCCGCTGCCCAGACTGTGGCTCCAGCCATGTGGGGCGCAAGGGGCGCAAACCCAGGCTCAAGAAGTTTGTGGATGAGCACGGCCAAGTGCAGGAAGCGGAGGTCTATCGCTACCGGTGCCACAACCCCAACTGCCCTCGAGAGAGCTTTACGGTCTTCCCGGCGGGGTTAGTGCCCTACTCTCGGCAGCGGCTCGAGGTGCATGTGCTGGCCCTCCAGATGTACGCCTGGGGGTACAGCACATATCGTCGTACCGGCAAGGCTTTGGGCATGGCGACCACGACGGCCTACCGCTGGGTGAGCGCCTTTGGCCATGGGTTGTTGCCGGTGGCGGCGCTGTTCGGTGCGGTCAAGTCCAGCGGAGTGGTGGGCGTGGACGAGAAGTGGGTGCAGGTGCCCAAGAACAACAAGCCCGCCGGTGCTCGCCGCAAGTGGATGTACGTCTACGTGGCAGTGGACGCTTACACCTACGATTTGCTGCACATCGCGATCTATCCCCGCAACACTGCCGAGAGCGCCCAGGCCTTCCTGCTCGCCTTGCGGGCCAAAGGATATCGCCCACGCGTGGTAGTCACCGACTTGCGTCAGGACTATGGTCCGGCCATCGCCCGTGTGTTCCCCCAGGCTCAGCACCATGAGTGCCTGTTCCATGCCGCGCAGGCCTTGCATGAGCAACTGGCCCAGATCTACGGTTGGGACGCCCTGCGCCACGACGAACACGTGGCTGCCTTGTGCCAGGCGCTGGATGGCCCCCTGCAGGCGCGGACCAAGCGGACCGCCCAGCGGCGGTACGACCAACTCATGGCCCAGCGCGATGCCTGGGTCAAGGAGGAGCCTCAACTGGCGGCCGTGTTCTCCTCCCTGGCAGCACACTGGCCCAAGCTCGTCAACGGCATCGAGAGCGACCTGATCCCAACCACCAACAACGCCGCTGAGTTGGTGATCCGCCGCTTCGACCAACACTACCAGAACTTCTGCGGCTTCGACTCGCTGGAAACCGCCGCGCGTTACCTGCCTGTCTTCGAGAAGGTCTACCGCTTCACGCCCTTCTCTGATGACGCGCAGCCACGCATCCGCGGCAAATCACCCCTGCAATTGGCGGGCTACGACGTGGGCAAACTCCCCATGGCCGCAGCCTGCAGCGGCTGGGCCATCGCCCCGCCTTCTCGGCTTCCCCAGGAGGCTGTCCCC
>CADDYW010000273.1 GCA_902810745.1 Chloroflexota bacterium
CGAGCTCGGGCTCTTCCAGGAGCGGAAGGTCGGCAACCTGGACTGCACCTTCTGCCTCGATTGCATCCACGCCTGCCCCCACGACAACGTCGGGATCCTGGCCCGCGTGCCGACGAGCGAACTCTGGTCCGACCCCCGGCGTTCCAACCTCGGACGACTGGGGGATCGCCCCGACGTCGCGGCGTTGGTGGTCACCCTGGTCTTTGGCGCCTTCTTGAACGCCTTCGGCATGGTCAGCCCCTTCTATCCGTTAGAGGTCGGGCTGGCCCACCTGCTGCACACGACCTCCCGGGAGGTCATCTTGCTGCTCGTGTTTTTCCTGGGCCTCCTCGCGCTGCCGGCCACGGTGGTCGGGCTGGCTGCCCTCGCCAGTCGCACGCTGAGCGGCTCGGCGGAGTCGCTCGTGAAGCTGGGCACGCGCTTCGCGTACGGACTGGTCCCGGTCGGCATGGGCATGTGGCTCGCCCATTACGGCTTTCACTTCATGGTCGGCGCTCTGACGATCATCCCGGTAGCGCAAAGCTTCGTCTCCGATTTCGGCTTTCCGATCTTCGGGGCGCCCCGCTGGGGGCTGGCCGCGCTGGTGCCCCTGGACTGGACCATCCCGATCGAGATGGCCTGTCTCGAGCTTGGCCTGCTCGGATCTTGGTTCACGATCCTGCGGATTGCCGAGAACGATGCGCCACGGCGCGCAGGGGCGTGGCGGGCGGCTTTGCCCTGGTGGCTCCTGGTGATCGCCCTCTTTGCCGCCGGCTGGTGGTTGATGCACCAGCCAATGCAGATGCGTGGCACCTTCTGGGCAGGAGGATAAACGGATGGCACAGTCCAAAATCAAACGCGTGGCTCCCCTTCTCGTCGGAGCGGTCGTGCTCGTCGCGGCGACGCTCGTCCTGACCCGGGTCGTCCCATTCGGCGATACGCTGGTCGGGACCGACCTGAACGCGACGCCCGCTCCCGAGTTTCGCCTCTCCGATGCCGCGGGGCACGAGATCAGCCTCGCCGGGCTGCGCGGGAAGGCGGTGGCCCTGACTTTCATCTATACCAGTTGTCCGGACGTCTGCCCGCTGATCACCCAGAAGTTCCGTCAAACGTACGCGCAGCTTGGACTGGACGCGGGCAAGGTGGCGTTCGTCGCGATCACCGTCGATCCCGAAACCGATACGCCCCAGCGGATCGCCGAATACTCCCAGGCGATGGGGATGACCGGCAAGTGGAAGTTCCTGACCGGTAGCCGAGCGGAGCTGACACCGATCTGGAAGGCTTACGGCGTTGCACCGGTGCCGGCGCAGCAGGCCGCGCTGCTGGTCCAGAAGGGCCCCCAGGTCGCGCAGAACGATCCTGCCTTCCAAGGGGTGCATAGCGCGGTCGTCTACGTGATCGACCCGCTCGGGCGGGAGCGCCGCCTCCTCGGTCCCGACTTCACCCCGACACAGCTCGCGGACGATCTCCGGGCTCTGGCTGCTCGCATCTCATGAGCTCAACGCAGATTGCAGTCCTCACCTCGTGGTCTTTCGAGCCACTTGTCATGGTTGGTTTGGTGCTCGCCGCGGGGCTCTACGCGGTCGGATGGCAGCGGTTGCACGCACGCAGTCGCGTGCCGGTCCTCGCCCCGTGGCGGGCCTGGTGCTACGGTGGGGGCCTGGCCACACTCGCCCTGGCCCTTCTGTCGCCGATCTCGACCTTCAGCGCCATTTTCTTCTTCTGCCACATGATTGAGCATCTGCTCCTGCTCCTCGTCGCGCCGCCGCTCCTCTGGCTCGGGGCACCGTTGCTCCCGATGCTCTGGGCTTTTCCTGACGCCGACCGACGGACGCTCGGGCGGCTGTTTCGAACGAGTCACCCCATCCACCACCTGTTCCATCACCTCACTAGCCCCGCGGTCGCGCTGACTCTCTTCTGCGTGGACATGGCTTTCTGGCACCTGCCGGTGTTCTACAGCCTGGCGGAGGGGCCAACGCTCGTGCACGGGATCGAGCATGCGCTGTTCCTCGGGACGGCGTTGTTGTTCTGGTGGCCGGTCGTGCACCCCAGCGGCGGCCGGCGCCGGCTCGGTTACGGTGCCGCCATCCTTTATCTTTTCGTGCCGACGAACGAATGCACCGCGATCGGGGCGCTGCTCGCGTTTGCGAACACACCGATCTACGCATATTACGCGCGGGTACCCCACCTCTGGGGCATCTCGGTGCTGGAAGACCAGCAGATCGGGGCGCTGATCATGTGGCTACCAGGCAGCTTGCTGCTGCTCGCCACGATGAGCATCCTTTTCTTCTGCTGGTTCGCGGAAGAGGAGCGGCGACAATACCAGCTAGTCCCCCGGGGCGTGGGCACGGCGCGGGCCACCCGTGCTCACGCCCTCGGCGGACAGCGTCAAGGAGTCGATTGATGTGGCGCCGATCGCGGAGCTACCTTTCCTTCCTTCTGGTCGCGCCACTCTTTCTGCTGACGCCGGCGATTGCGCTGGCTCACGCCTATCCGACTCGAT
>CADDYW010000274.1 GCA_902810745.1 Chloroflexota bacterium
CCCATTGGGCACCGAGTATGCGTCCAAATCGAAGCCCGGCTGCCGCCTTCATCCCGGACCGTCCGCGCCGGAGCGACCGGCCTCTGATTCGTCCTTCCAGGCGGCGCCGGCGGAGCACCCGACCGATTGGATGTCACAAGATATATACTTGAACATATATTAGTATCCGAACTACTGAATATGTAACTACCGAGCTCTCAGCCGCGGAGCCTGGGTCACGGTGCTCTCCTGGGCAGGATTTCGCCGGGATTGGGGGAAACTCGTCAACGACCGCGTGCGGCCAAGCCTGCCGGCGCGCTGGGCCCCAAGCCGGCGGGCGCTGTTGTTGCTGGACGGACCTTGCGGCGCAGGAGGACATCGAAGCCACGGCGTGCACGTTTGCCATTGTCAACCAGAAGGGCGGCGTCGGCAAGTCCACCACCGCCGTCAACCTCGGCGCGTCGGTCGCGGTCCTCGGACATTCCGTCCTCATCATCGACATGGATCCCCAGGGCAACGCAACCAGCGGCATCGGCATCTCCAAGGCCGGCCTCGGCGTGACGACGTATCACGCGCTGGTCGGAGGGGTGCCGATGGAGCGCGCGATCCGGGCAACAGGAACATCAGGTCTCCAGATCGTGCCGTCCGATATCCGGCTGGCCGGAGCCGAGGTCGAGTTGGTGCCGCAGATCGCCCGCGAAACTAAACTCAGAGAGGCCGTTAGACCGGTCGAGGATAGATATGACCTTGTGCTGATCGACTGTCCTCCGTCGCTTGGGCTCCTGACAATCAATGCGCTCACCGCTGCCAGCGCCTGCGTGATCCCGGTACAGTGCGAGTTCTACGCCCTGGAAGGGCTCACTCAACTCATGGATACGATCTCGCTGGTTAGGCGCCACCTGAATCCTGACCTGAGCGTCGCGGGCGTGGTACTTACCATGATCGACCCGAGGACTCGTCTCTCCGATCAGGTGGCGGACGAGGTGAGGCGACACTTCTCGGAACTGGTGTTCGAAACCGTGATTCCTAGGAGTGTGCGCCTCGCAGAAGCGCCGAGTTACGGCCTTCCCGTGCTCTCGTACGCTCCGTCCTCGCGTGGCGCCGAGGCATATCGGAGCCTGGCAGCTGAGTTTCTGCGTCGAATCGGGATGCGCACGGCCGACGCAGCATCCGAAGACAGTCGAGGCTTGTCGCCTGTCGGTCAGCGTACAGCATCGCATGGACCGGCTACGGAAGGGTCGTCAGAGGGCAATGATTCGGCCTGCCATCTCGCAGACGCCGGGGCGCAGACCCGATCCGCGGACGCGAGCGATGACTTTGGCCACGCCGTCGATCTCGCCGAACACGACTCTGTCAAGAGTGCTTCCACTACCGCCGCACCAGCAGACGAGGAGGTTAGGGGCAATGGACACGACTAGGCGGGGGCTTGGGAGAGGCCTTGGAGCACTAATTCCGGGGGCCGTATCCGAGGGGCCATCCGGTCCGGTGACAGAGATCGATGCGTCGAAGCTGTCTCCAAATCCGTTCCAGCCGAGGCGAGAGATCGAGGGGCCTGAGTTCGACGACCTGGTAGCGTCCGTGAAAAGGCACGGCGTGCTCCAGCCCATTATCGTCCGTCCCGGAGTGGACGGCTTCGAGGTCGTGGCAGGAGAGCGGCGGTGGCGCGCCGCGGAAGCGGCCGGCCTCCAGCGCATTCCCGCGATTGTGCGGGCAATAACCGATCGGGAGATGCTCGAGTTGGCGCTGATAGAGAACTTGAGGCGGCAGGATCTCAACCCGATCGACCGCGCTATCGCGTACAAGAGGCTCTCCGATGAGTTCCACATGACACAGGAACAGGTCGCCGAAGCCGTCGGAGGAAGCCGGTCGGCGATCGCAAATACGATGAGGCTGCTCGATCTTCCTGGAGAGGTGCAGGCGTCCATCAGCCACGGACGCCTGTCAGAGGGACACGGCCGGGCGCTGCTCACGCTGCACGGCTATCCAAGCGAGATCATCGAACTGTGGCGCGCCATCGAGGAGAGGGGCCTGTCGGTACGGGAGACGGAGGATCTCGCGAAGTCCAGGCTTCGCCGTGTTTCACGTGAAACAGTGGTCAGGCGCGTCCGCACCCAGGATCCCCAGATCGCAGACCTGGCAATGCAACTCAGAGAGCGATACGCAACAAGCGTGAGTATCGTACCCAACGGCAAGAAGGGAACTATCCAGATCCACTACTACTCCCCTGAGGATCTCGAGCGACTGATAGAGCTGCTTATGCGATAACGTTAGCGGTACTACTGGTCGACGGCGACCGTCGCCGTCACAAATCCGCTCCATCCGAAAATGAAGAGCTGACGCGCGCTGGGACCAGCGCGCGTCAGCTCTTAGGGGACATCCTAGCCGATGTTTGACATTAGCCGGGCTGCAACC
>CADDYW010000275.1 GCA_902810745.1 Chloroflexota bacterium
GAGCCCGGAGGGATCGACAAATGTGGCAGGATTGGCCTGCACGTACGCGTGCTGGTGCAGCAACGCCGGCTGTTGCGGCGGCAGCGGCAGCATATCCCGAATCATAAACCTCCCAGTCGTCGGATCAGACATCCGCGCCCGCAGGAAGTACAACCCGCTCTCGTCATCCCGCTGCTGGCCGGTGTACTGGAAGGGCTGTCCGCTGCTCCCCTGCGTCTGCGTCGGCACGCCGAACTCGTCGGTCTGGTAGGTCCGGGTGACGTTGCCATTGGCGTCGGTGATCGCCCGGACGGAGCCGAGGCCGTCGGTGTGGTAGACCTGGACGTTGCCGGAGCCATCGACGGCGTAGGCGAGGCCGTTGCCGTAGACGTACTTCAGGGTGCCGTCGGTCAGGACGACCGGCAGCGCCGTGTTGACGTCGTACACGTAGCTCGTGGTCGTGCCGCCGACTGTCTTGCTCGTCCGCTTGCCGTCGCCGTCGTAGACGTAGCTACTCGTCGTCCCGCCGACGGTCGCGCTCGTCAGCCGGTTCGCCTGGTCGTAGGCGAAGCTGTCGGAGCCACGCCCGGTCGGGTTCCCGTTGGCGTTGACCGTGTCGGCGACCGAACGGGCGGTGAGAATGCGGTCCGCGCGATCGTACGTGTAGCTCGTTGTATTCTTCGCCAGGCGATTGCCGACCGGATCGTAGGCGTAGGTCGTCGCGGTGCTGTCGACGTTGGTCGGGCGGTAGAGTTGATCGTACCCGTAGGTCGTCGTCGCGGTCGGGTTGGGCTGGACCCGGGCGTTGGCGACACTATGCCAGCCCCCGCCCGCGAGGCTGGTAATCCCCCTCAGCCCGCTCACCTGGATCGGTGTGGAACTGTTGGTCGTCGTCCCGTTGCCCAGTTGCCCGTTGCTGTTGTAGCCCCAGGTCCAGGTGGCGGCATCGTTCTTCAAAGTAAGCGCGTCCCGGCACCTACCGACGCCGCGGCGCGCTAGTCAAGCAGGCATTGGTACCAGGGGTCAAAGGCGGCTTGACATTGTGCCCCGACGGGTGTTCCTCGCCAGCGCGTGAAGGCAAGCGGCGTGGGCGGGGCGGCCCGTTGTGGAACCCGAGCGCAGCCCACTCCCCTCGCGCAGCGACTTCCAGCCGCTGACGGGCACGACTCCGCCCGAATCTGCCTGTCGCCGCTCGCTGAGCCAGTTTTGGCCACGCTAGGCGAAGGAGTCGCCGCCGCCCACACTTACAGCAGCTCCCTATCCAGGTCGAGATCGTCGGGAACGCCGACCTGGCGCCGCGAGAGGCCGAAGGGCTCAAGCCGGTTGATCAAGGCAGAGAGAACCTCGTAGTATGCCAACGCTCGGCCGCATTCAAAACCCGCGGCTTGCGTCTGGCTCCGTGACTTCTCCGCGTGACAACGCGACTTCGCCTCCCGAGCACGGTCCAGCAGCAAGCCCAACATATCTCTGAGGTAGTCCTCCGCAGTGTTCATGGAGCACCTCCCCGCTCCTTCAGCAGACCCTCTAAAACCTGTGCCTGCTCAGTATAGGTGGCAGCTTCCTTCAACCAGAAATTCGCCAACCCCTGTTGTTCCCTCGGGTCCTTCGACGCCCAGTCGGCGATATACTTCGTCGGATTCGCCGCTTTGTCCAGGTGCTCCGCCGCCCGTGCCGCGAGGCTCCGGATTGCTCGCTGGATCTCCGCCGCGCTTTTGCCGGCGAAGGTCCTGAGTAAACCTGCGTTCCGTCCGCCAGCCTTCGCGGTCTCGTACGGATCGCTCCCGGAGCTGCCACCAGATCGGCTCGGATCCGTCGAGAGGAGGATCGGCACCAAGAAAATGTGGCCACTGCCGGGCTCCTCAACCATGACCCAAGCGATCGAGACCAACTGCGTGTTTAAGCATACCGCATTCACGACGTAGCCGCCAACTGAGACACCGGCAAGGGAGTTGGTTACCTTGGTCATGCAGTCGTTGTCGGTAGCCGCCCGATTGCTCGCAAGACCGCTGGGATCGAACAGACTGGCGGGGTTATTCTCAACATAGGTGTAGCGGTTCAGTGAAAGCGGGCTCGCCGGCCCGCCCAGGGCAGGATCCAAGATCAAAAACCGCCCGATCGTCGGATCATACATCCGCGCCCGCAGATAATACAGCCCGCTCTCGGCATCGCGCTGCTGTCCGGTGAACTGGAATGGTTGGCTGCTGCTCCCCTGGGTCTGGGTCGGGATGCCGAACTCGTCCGACTGGTACGTCTGGATGACGTTGCCATTCCCGTCGGTGAGTACCCGGACCGAGCCCAGACCATCGACGTGGTAGACCTGGACGTTGTGGCAAGGAGCGACCGCGCTATGTGCTTCGGACAACGTTATATAGTTGGGTGGCGGCGATCGCCAGAACGAGCAGCGTCCATA
>CADDYW010000276.1 GCA_902810745.1 Chloroflexota bacterium
GAGGGTACATACGGGGGAGGCTGATTGCACCTGCCTCAGAAAGCCTGCGCCGCGTCGGCCTCGGCCTGGGCCAGCAGGGCGAGCGCGTGCTCGGCCTCCGGGCGCAGGCTCGCGCGCCGCGCGATGGTCTGTTGCGCGATGGCGCGGAGCTCGGCCGCGCCGCCCAGCAGTCGCCACTCGAGACGGGCTTTTTCGGCCTGGATCTCGCGCTCGACGTCCTCGGCGTCGTAGGGAGCGATCGCCGTCGTCGGATCGAAGACGAACGTCCGCTCGATCGCGCGCCTCCAGGCGAGCAGCGCGCCCACGAGCGTCGGGCCGAAGCCGTGCACCCGCGTCACCGCGTCGCGAGTGACGTCGGCGGCCGTCTCGACGCCGTAGGAGCGAAGAGTCGCCTCGCGCCCCGGTCCGATCCCCGGAATCCGCGCGTCGGCCAGCCGGTGCCGGTCCAGGAACCGCTGGAGCTGCCGCTCACGTCGGTCCGACTGCAGCCGCTGGAGCTTCTCCTGGCGTCGGGCCCGTAGCGCCTGGTAGTCGTCGCGGGCGATCGCCAGCTCGCGCCGCTTCGCTCGGAATGCCTGGTCACCGGCCTCGCGTTTCCAGCGTGCCTCGACCTCGCTCCACCGCGCCCAGGCGGCGTGGCGCTGCCGCCTGGCTTCGTCGCGGGTCACGGCAACGCCGCGACCGGCGACGCCCAGGCCGATTCCCACCGCCAGCAGCGCGCTCGAGAGCGGCGCGGCGTCGGCCGGGACACTCGACGCGTACGCGATCGCGGCGAGCAGGCCGACGATGGCTCCGGCGCCGGTCTGGACGTGGAGGCCACGCCGCCACGACAGGGGCGAGGCTGGATGTGCTCCGTCCGGCGCCACGCCTCGTGCCCTACTCGATCACCCCGGCGCCAACCAGCGTCATCCGGATCTCCTCGCGAACCGCCGCCGAGATCGGCTGGAGCGGACTGCGGGCAGGTCCGACCGGTCGCCCCTGCATCTCCAGCGCCGCCTTGATCCGGGACGGCATATCGGGAGCCTCGACTGCCCGCCAGACTGGAAGGATACGCTCGTGGAGCGCGAGCGCCGAATCAAGGTCGCGCCGCTTGCAGGCATCCCACAGCTGGACACAGAGACGCGGCAGCACCGTCAGGATCGCCGCCACGGCCCCGTGTGCCCCGAGCAAGAACGACGGATAGAGCAGCGCATCGATCGCCGTGAGAATGCGCAGCTTTGGACTCTTGTTCGCACGAAGGAGATCTGCCAGCTTGTGAATGTCGCCCCCGCTCTGCTTCACGCCGACGACCCACTCCTGCTCGGCCAGACGCAGAAGGGTTGGCGGGTAAATCGTCGCCCACGGCACGACGTTGTAGACGACGATCGGCAGCTGCACCGCTTCGCCGATCTCGCGATAGTAGGCGAGCATCCCTTCTTCGCCCGGGTTGAAGAGGTAATGGACCGGGGTGATCTGGAGCGCGTCGACTCCAACCTCCTTCAGCGCACGACCATAGCGAATGACTTCGCGCGTCGAGTCGCGGATGATCCCACTCACGACGGGTACTCGACCTCGTGTCTCCTCGAGAGTAACCGCCGCCAGACGGCAGCTTTCTTCGATCGAGAGCGTGTGCCCTTCGCCGGTGCTGCCGCCAATCGTCAGACCGTGAACACCGGCGTCGAGCATGAAACGGACCTCACGACGAAGTGCCGCCTCGTCCAGCTCCTGGCTTTCGGTGAATGGCGTCGCCAGCGGGGGAATGATGCCTTCGAGTCGCAATGCCATATGCCCTTGACCTCACGTCCTGAGAAGTTTTCTCACCGGGAGGAACCCCGGGGAATTGGCTCGGGGCAGACCGGTCCGACCCACCGGTGCTGCCGGCGATGTTCCACGGGGCTTCCCTGATCCTTGATCAACGCCCGCGCCCACCGCGACGGGTCCAGGATAACCACCGCAAAGCTCGCGGTCAACTTATGCACCGGCGCCCGTGCCTCGTGCTCGCTGAATGCCGACGCTGCTGCAGCCACCGACCGGTCTGGATGTATCGAAACGTATATATCGTGTCTCGTCGGCCGAGCCATTTTCGGTCGCGACCAACCACTGAGATAATTTGCAAATTATCTGAACTTCGCTATGATCGTAGACGGCCCATGAAATGGCCATTCCATGGGCTACTAGAGATGCAAGGGGGAAAAGTCACGAACATGGCCAAGCAGATCGCTCGCCCCTCTGGTGCAATATCCCGACGGCGCTGGCTGATCGCGACGACCGCCGGTGCAGCCGCGGTATTCGTCGCCGCCTGCTCGAACCAGGCGCAGACGCCCTCGCCGACGTCGGCACCCGCCGCGGCGCAGCCGACGACCGCTGCCGCCCAGCCCACCAGTGCCGCGGCTCAGCCGACGG
>CADDYW010000277.1 GCA_902810745.1 Chloroflexota bacterium
CCCCAGAGGTATATGGTTCCTCCCCTCTTCCCAAACCATACATTGCCGATGTTGCGGCACTTGCCCGCAGTGCGAAACACCTTCAGGGGCTGATCGATGATATCCTCGATCTCTCTCAGATCGAGGCAGGCGAGATGCCGGTACTTAGAGATCTTACCGACATTGGAACCATCATTCGCGAGGCGGTCGCGACGACATCGCGTTTGATCGAAAGCAAGGGCCTGTCGGTCTTTATCGAGATAGCAAACGATTTACCATTGCTTCGTGTTGATCGTGTTCGCATTCGGCAGGTTCTCCTCAACTTGATCAGCAACTCTGTCCGATTTACCGACCAGGGAAGTATACGGATTCGTGCATTCCGTGACAGCGGACAGATCGTGATTGAGGTATCGGATACTGGCTTGGGAATTGCCCCTGACGATCTTGCAAAAGTGTTCGAGCCCTTCCATCAAGCGGGAGAAGGAACCAAAAGGCGGCGTGGTGGAACTGGCCTCGGTTTAGCCATCAGTAAGCGTTTTCTCGAGCTCCACGGCGGAACAATGCAGGTGACGAGTACGGGTATACCAGGTCAAGGGACGACCTTCATCTGTACTTTGCCAATCGAGTTCGACGAGAGTGATATACGGAGTAATCACGATCCTACACGAACCTATTTGGGGATCGAGCGGCTTGTGTGTACTCCGCCATCACCCACAGTCATAGTGGTTGATGACGATCCCGCCGTCATTGGGCTATTTCAGCGATACCTCAAGGCGTACCGCGTGGTGGGAGCTGCCAGCGTCGACGAAGGTATCGCATTGGGTGTGCGTCTACGGGCCCATGCTCTGATTACGGACCTGCCGATCGCAGAAGATTCTCGCTTTTGGCACTGTTATTGGTCTAGGAACGCCGAACTACATGGCCTACGTGTTCTTGGGTGCCCTCTCCCCAGCGGTCGTCGCCTCGCGCGCACCATTGGCCTGGTTGATTACTTAGTGAAACGAGACTGCTGCATAAATCATAACGGCTGTCCGACGGGGAGATAATGGGCGAGGACACGAGTGGGCGAAAGGCGGAGGTCAGGACGACCGAGTTTGGCGGCGACGAGACCGACGACGAGGATGGCGCAGAAGGTCAGGGTCACCTGAAGAAGGACGGCGTCCCAGCCGAGTTGATAACGCGTGTCGAGGCGATAGTAGCGCTTGGCCGCCGCGAAGAAGCGCTCGATCACGGCCCGGGCGAGGTAACTGAGCGGCCAGTAGACCAGGTGGCGGACCCGCGGCAGGGGTTGCTTCTTGCGATTGAAGGGGATGATGGGGTGAGCGCCGATCACGGTGACGATGAAGCGCACCAACTCCTTCCCCCAGTAGGCGCCGTCGGCCCGCACGATGTGGATCGGCAAGGCCAAGACGAGCCGGCTGAGCCAGAGCAAGGGGTAGGCAAAGGGGAGATCATTCTTGTTCGCGGGTGAGAGCAGGAAGAAAAGGGGCAGGCGGGCCGCGCGATCCAGCAGGACGTGGACTTTGTAGCCGAAGACATAGCCATGGAAAGACGAGGGGAAAGACCAGTCGGCGTCGGGATCGCCCTTGCTCCAGGCACGCAGCAAGGAGGAATCGATGACGACATCGCGTCCGGCCAGGAGACCCGAACGCAGACCGCGCCAGACCAGGGCAAGGTAGAGGAGCCAGAACGGATAGGCTCCCAGCGTCTTGACCCGACGGGTGAAGTGGCCCGGATCAATGACCCGGTGCTCGGGGAGACCACAGGCCGCAGCGAGAGCAGGCCATTGGTTGAGCCAGAGGCAGACCTCCCGACTGGAGAGCTGCCAAAGCCGCGCGAGCAAAGCAATCAGGAGGACCGAGGCGTCGGAATAGACGCGGGGGTGACCGCGCTGACGCGTGGAGGACGGGAGACGCCGATGGCTGACGAGCGCGACGGCGACGACACTCATCGCGAGCGGCAACAAACCCAGAATGCCGATGACCTGGACGGCGTTCAGATGGAGGGACTGGTCGTGGCGCCGTCGCCGCGGCGGTGGGCCGATGTCATCCCTGGCCGAATCGTGGACCGACAGGGTACTCTCTGTCATGTTGGGTGCTCTCCTGACGATGATTGGCGTCACCTTCAGGATAAATCCGAGTACCCAACCTCGCTCAGGAAGTTATGCAGCAGTCTCCTCTGATTGATCTCTGAAGCTGAGCGCGCGGTTGCTTGCCCCCGCTGACCGGGGTCGGCAGGACGCTCGCCGGCAGGCGATCCCGTCGCAACGGGGTGAATTGCATGAGGCGGCAGATTTTGCGCGG
>CADDYW010000278.1 GCA_902810745.1 Chloroflexota bacterium
TTCGAACAGTTCCGCGCAGGATCGCCGGTGGAGTCACCGAAGGGATTGCCGAGCTTTGATACTCGCTCTGGCGTCGCGGGCCTCTTGGCCCACCGACCACCATCCCGGTAGCACCGCCTCGTCCGTCGTGGCAAGCCGCTCAAGCTCCTGCAACGCCTCGGCGGCTCCGAGCACCCCCAGCGCATACGCTGCCCAGAAGCGCACATCCACGGAGCTGTCGCGAAGAGCTCCAAGCAGTCGACTCACGGCTCGTTTGTCGTGGAATCGGGCCAGTTGTTCGGCCGCCATCCCGCGAACCTCGGGAGCCTTTCGGGTGTCCGCCAGGGCCGCCTCTAACGCCTCGAATGCCTGGGAGCCACGCACGTATCCAAGGGCGTAGACAGCGGCTTTTTGAACCTCAACGTCGCTGTCGTCAGAGGAAGCTATCAACGGTCCAATTGCCAGCGGGCTATGCAAGTATCCCAGCTGGCGAGCGGCCTCGGCACGCAGGCGGGGATCCTGATCTCGGAGGGCGGCGAGGAGCGCGGGGACGGCACGCCTTGATCCGAGCTGCCCCGCCAGCCAACAGGCGGTGAGACGAGTCTCGAGACGAGCGCGCGGATCCCGTAGAACAGCCAGGAGCCCACGAAACGAAGTTGCACCTGCCTGTGAGAGCTGGTCGAGCGCCTGCTCGGTCTCCGTACGTGCGCCAGGGTACACTCGCTCAACAATGCGTCGCAGTTTCACGAGAAATTCGTCCGCGTCCATCGCGCCCCCGCGATGGATTGATCCTTCGCCCGGCTTCGGGGTATTGTTTGGAGCGCGCTCGGTCCGGTGGAGTGCAGTGGCGGATGTAGCATCCAGCCTTCTGTCCCGGCTGGAGTCCATACGTGGAGGGGCAAATCCGCCGTGGCCGCCTCCTGGGCCGTTCCCCAGGCTTCGTCGATTGTGCTTCCAACGCCCGTCCCGGTGGCACTACCCGTGCACTTTGAATCCGCTCCAGCGATGATACATGATATCTTGCAAGTCCATGGGTTCTTCCTCGCCAGGGGTTTGGCGCTGCCCGACAGACAGATCTGGGTCCACCCGGCCCACCAGGTCCACGCCCAGTAGCACCAGGGCGGAGGCGGCTCGCGCCTGGAAGGATCATCCCCGACCCGGTTGCTCATCCGCCCCGCCCGGGCTGTCGCCGGTGACGCTGGCGACCTCGTGGGTGAGGCGTCCCTGCCCGATCAGCCAGGCGATCTGGTCGTGCGAGCGCACCACCGGCTCGTGCGCGCGCCGATAGCGCCGTTCGAGTTCGTCGAGTGACAGATGATCTTTGAGGTGTAGTCGTTTGGGCATCGTCTGATACCTGTGACCCCAAGCCAATCACCCTGCACCCGGAACTCGTGTCAGAGATGAATCGAGACGGCTGTTCCCGCTGAGCCGCTCCTGATTAGCCTCCGGACCGCCACCGGGAGAGCACGTCGCGCACGCGCGCGATCTGAATCGCCACTTCGGAGTACTCGTTCTTGGCCGAGTGGTGCTCGACGCTGTAATAGCCGGTGTAGCCGGCGTCGCGCAGGTTTGCCATCTTTTCCTCGAGCGGTCCCTCGGTGATGTTCCAGGCGAAGTGCGTGTGGCAGACCCACGGTGCGACCAGCCGGTCTGCCTCGTCCACCTCTTCCGGAGTTCCCGCCCAGCCACCGACGTGACAGGAGATGCCGAAGCCTGGATGGTCGACCGCCTCGTAGAGCTTCTTCAGATTCGGCCAGGACTTCTCGGGACCCCAGTGATTCTCGGCGCCCATCTTGAAGCCGTGGTCCCAGGCGAACTGGGCGTACTCACGGTAGCGCTTGACGATGTGCTCGAACTGCTCGTCGGTCCAGGTCTCGGCACGGCTGCCGGCGTCGATCCGGACGAATCGTGCGCCCAGGATCTCGCCGGCCTTCAGGTGGGCCAGCGCGTTTCGGTAGTTCTGCTCACGGACGACTGGATCGTCATCCCAGACGTGCGCGCGGTCCACGCAGAGATCTGCCAGTACCAGCTCGCGCTCGTCGAGCGCGTCCCTCACCTTCTTGAGGTAGTCCTCGTCCACGCTCGGCAGAAAGCCATTCCAGATGTCGGCCGCGTCGAGACCGTACCGGTAGCGGCAGGTTTCCAGGTAGCCAAAGACGTCCATCTTGCCTTCGCCAAGAAGCCCGCGGAAGGAGTAGGACAGGACTGAAACGTTCATCGTGGTTTCCTCCAAATTTGTCTCGTCGTGAGTGTGACGCGGTAGGCAACGCGGAAAACGTAAAACGTGA
>CADDYW010000279.1 GCA_902810745.1 Chloroflexota bacterium
TCCTGGCCGTCGCCCTGGCCCTCGCACTGGTCGCTGACCGGCCTGGCCGCCCAACGTCAGCAAGCACGGCGGTTGCGAAGGCCCCGGTTGGCCCCAACCCGGTCGCGGTCGCGCTGGCTCCCGAGGCCGGACGGGTCTTCGTGCTGAGCCGCGGTGCCGTGGACGCCACCGACAACCCCCTGGGACCTGGGACCTGGGACCGTCAGCGCACTTGACGCCGCGACCGGCGCCGTTGTCGGCGTGGTCGAGGTGGGGATCGACCCTTTCGCCGTCGCCGTCGACGAGCGGGCTGGGCGCGTCTTCATCGTCAATCGGAATCCAAACGGCACGGTGAGCGTGCTCGGCGCGCGCGATGGGCATCTCCTCCAGAACGTCCGCGTGGGCTCGTGGCCACAGGCGATCGCGGTCGACGAAGCGACTGGTAAGGTCCTAGTTGCCAACCGCGGCCCAACGCCAGGGCCGGGAAGCATCACCGTTTTCGACGCGGACCAGGGAACGGAGCTGGGCGAGATCGAGGTGGGCGTCTATCCGGCCGCGGTTGCGGTGGATTCCCGATTGGGCCTGGCCTTCGTCGCGAACTTCGTCAGCAACACCGTGAGCTTCCTGAGCACGCGGGACCTGCGCATCGTAAGAACGGTCCGCCTGGGGGCCGAGCCGGGGACGGTGGCGCGACTGGTCGTCGACGAGTCCAGCGGACATCTCTTTGCGATGAGCTATCCGCCACGCGTGAGCGGTGGTGGGCCGATCGACGGTCAGGTCGCCATCATCGACGAGCGAAACGGAGCCATTCTCAAGACGGTGACGTTGCCGAATCCCACGGCGATGGCCGAGAATCCTCGAACCGGACAGATTCTCGTCAGCAGCGCGACCGACCAGGGCGGCTCGCTGACGGCACTTGATGGCCGAACCTGGGATCGTCTCTGGACCGCTCGCGTGGGAGCGGATCCGGACGCCATCGGCGTCGACGCGAAGGCCGACCGCCTGTTCGTCCTCGACCACGACAGCGGCACGCTGGATGTGCTCGACGCCCGTGGAGGGCAGAGCCGATGCTCGATCCGCGTGGGGGACCGGCCAGTCGCATTGGCCGTCTCCGAGCGGCTTCACCGGGTGTTCGTCGCCAGCGCGGGCGATGACACGCTGAGCATCATACAGCCGTACTAGCGTGACAACGCCATCTCGGTTATGCTGAGCGCAGCGAAGCATTTCTGGGCAGCCCGGAGTCCCTTCGCATCGCTCGCCGTAACGGAACGGATCAGCCAGGAACTTCTGGCCGTAGGGCGACAGCTTGCCTGCCACCGCGGAATGTCGGGCGGAGACAAGCTTCGCCCCTGCCAATGCTTGCGCGGCGACCGGTGCATCCAGCCGCCGCTCCCCGTCTTCGCTAGTGGTGTGTCAAGCAAAAATTGGTGAGTGGAGGCATTTGGGAAAATTGGCCCTGCGGGCCAATTTTCCCAAATGCTACCCCTCATATTTCCGTTGGCGGGGCACTAGAGGGGATCAAGCGTGTGGCCGAGAAATTCCTGCTAGCGCTCGACCTCGGACAGAATCTGCTTGACGTAAGCGAGGCTGCGGCCGTCGCCGCTGATCTGGTCGCCGAGCTGGAGCCCCTCGATCGCCAGGTAGCCCTGGTACCCCGCCGCGACCATCGCCGAGATGGCGAACCGATAGTCGATCTCGCCGTCGGGAAGCGGGACCCGCAGGAAGATCGTGTGCTTGTTCTCTGGGATGTAGACACGGCGGAGGTTTTTGCAATGCCAGTACTTCGCGCGCGGTGCGAGCGCGACGATCGCCTGCTCTAACGTCTCTTCGGGGACATCGTAGGTCCAGAGAATGTTGCCCAGGTCGGGGTTGATCCCGACGTTTGGCTGGTCGATCAGGTCCAGCAGGTGGAGCGCCGACCAGCTATTGTCGACGATCGAGTGCTGGTGGACTTCGATCGAGATCTCGACGCCGTGGTCGGCCGCGATTCGGGCAACCTCGCGGAAGCCCCGGGCCGTCACCTCGTAGTCGCTCTCGTGAGCGTCACGACTGCTTCCCTGCGACACCGGCTCGCCGACGAAGTCGCCCGGAAGCGTTGAGACGGTTGGCGTACCGACAGTGGTATTCACGAGTGGACAGCCAATCTGTGCCGCGAAGGTAATCGCCTCCTCCAGTCGCTTGCGGCTCGCCCCTGCCGTCCGCGGATTTGCCAGTCCGCCACCACCGCGCACGCAGACGCAGGGAACTCCGTGATCTTCGAGCTCCTTC
>CADDYW010000280.1 GCA_902810745.1 Chloroflexota bacterium
TGAGCTACGTTCCAGCACCCAACAGTGCCTACGATTCGCTGAACTTCATCACCAACCAGGCTGTCCTGGGCAGCCTGATCCGCGGCATCCACTACTTCGGCGCCTCCGCTATGGTCATCTTGATCGCCTGTCACGCGGCACACGTCTTCGTGATCGGGTCGTACAAGTTTCCACGCGAGATTAACTGGCTGACCGGTACGTTGCTCCTGTTCCTCACCCTGGGGATGGCCTTTACCGGGCAGCTGCTGCGGTGGGATCAGGATGCCTACTGGGCGGTGGTCGTCGCAGCCGAGCAGGTGGGCAAGACCCCTCTCCTCGGACAGCAGCTAGCCCAGCTCGTCGTGGCTGGTCAGACGGTCGGGGGAGCAACCCTCACCCGCTTCTATGCTACCCACGTCTTCCTCCTCCCCGCCCTGATGTTCTTCCTGATCGGCATCCACCTCTACCTCGTGATCGTCGAGGGTGTCTCAGAGCCTCCCGAGCCCGGCGTCCCGGTCGATCCGGCCACCTACCCTCGTCGCTACCACGAGATTCTCGAAAAGGGCATGCCTTTCTTCCCGGACGCCGTCTGGAAGGACGTCGTCTTCGCGCTGGCCGTCGGGGTCGTCGTCGTGGCGCTCTCGGCGATCGTGGGTCCTCCGCGTCTGGGCGCGCTTCCGGATCCGACCAACCTTCAGGCGTACCCGCGGCCGGACTGGTATTTCCTCTGGTACTTCGCGCTGCTGGCGCTGATCCCGAACAGCATCGAGGACGCGTTCATTCTCGGCTTTCCGCTGGCCGTGGCCGTGCTGATGCTGGCCTTGCCCTTTATCGCCAGCACCGGGGAGCGCAGTCCGTGGCGTCGCCCCTGGGCCCCCGCCATCGTCGGCGTCACCGCCTTGTCGATCGCCCTCCTTGTGCATCAGGGGGCGGTCGCGCCGTGGTCGCCGAACGTGAACCCCGGTCCTCTGCCGGCGAGCGTGACGGCGAACCTGACGCCCGCGGAGCGTCATGGCGCCTTCCTGTTCCAGCAGCGGGCCTGCCACACCTGCCATATGGTCGCGGGCACCGGCGGTCTGCGTGGACCAGACCTGACCAACGTCGGAGCCCGGCTGACGCGCCAGCAGATGATCACTCGCATCCTCGGCGGAGGCTACAATATGCCTGCCTACGCTGGCACGATCTCACCGCAAGATCTGTCCGATCTCGTGGATTTCCTTCAGAGCCTGAAGGGATGACGGGGCATTCGACATAGGCCGAGGAATGGGTCGCGGCATCGCCGGCCTCGTTCTGGATTCCACTGACGGCACCAAGCTGGTATTGACTGCTTTATAATGGACTCTGCAGCCGCTTCGACTGGAGCCTGGCGCTGGCGCGTACGGGAGGCACCGGATGAAACGCATCGCATCCCTTCTTCCCTCCGCGACGGACATCGTCGGGACGCTCGGGCTGGAAACCTGGCTGGTCGGCGTTTCGCACGAGTGCGACTGGCCTCCGAGCGTTCAGCAACTGCCGCGCCTGACCCGCGGTCTCCTGGATTCGAATCTTGCCCCGTCAGAGATCGATGCACTGGTCAATCAGAGCCTCCACGCCCATCGGTCGCTCTATGCGCTCGACGTCGACCGGTTACGCCAGCTGAGACCGGATGTCATCCTCACTCAGGAGCTATGCGACGTCTGCGCCGTCAGCTACGACCAGGTGCTTGGCGCCGCTCGACTCCTGCACCAGGAAGGCGAATCGCCGTCCATCGTTAGCCTCGAGCCATCCAGCCTCGACGACGTCCTTCAGACGGTTCGGATCGTCGCGGACGAGCTCGGCGAGGGCGAGCGCGGCCGGCACGTCGTGGAGCAGCTACGGCAGCGCGTCGAGGGTCTCCGCCGTCGGGGCGAGGGCTTGCGATCAAAACCATCGGTCCTGGTCTTGGAATGGCCCGACCCGCCGTTTCCGGGTGGGCACTGGGTCGCCGACATGGTCGAGCTAGCCGGGGGCACCAACGTGCCTCTGCAAGAAAAGCTGCGACACAAGCCGTCGCCGCGGGTGACCTGGCGCGAGATCCAGGAAAGCGATCCAGACATCGTCGTCGTCGCACCGTGTGGCTACGACCGGGCGAAGGCGGCCGAGGCAATCGATCAGCTCGCGCCGCGCCCGGAATGGCAGGCGCTGCGAGCGGTGCAGTCCGGCCAGGTCTATCCGGTCGACGCGAACAGCTTCTTCAGTCGCCCCGGGCCTCGGCTGATCGAGGGCATCGCCGAGCTACAGCG
>CADDYW010000281.1 GCA_902810745.1 Chloroflexota bacterium
ACGTCCCTGCCTCCCAGCATGAGTGTGATCGTCACCCCCCCCGACATAGTGTCGGGGTGATAACTTGGCTGGGGGTGGGTCAATTCTATTCCGGCGATCTGGGTCAGTTTACCACCGGCGCTGACAGATCACGACCCAGGAGCTGGCCGGCGTCTCTTCCTCCACTGCGGTCTCGATCCGCGGGGCGGCCATCCCGCAGCCCGGGCAGAGGAAGCCGGTATACCGGATGTGCTCGTCCGCAAAGCCGTAGGTGAAGCCGCAGTGCGCACACCGGAGAGCCCGAGCCATTCCGATCACCTCACGGAGGGCGGGCAGAGAGCTCTCGGGAGGGCCGCTCCGGACGCCCTCTATCCCCGGGACCTATCGCGTGGAGCGACGGATCCCGACGCGTCACGATCCCCTGCCCGCCCTGTGTCAGCGTGCCCATCCGCGCCTGGCAGGCGCGCCTCACACGGGCCCTGCTCCGAGTGTGGCTGCATCCGACGGCGTAGTCCCACTGAACGGTCGATGTCGCAATGGTGCGGCCCAGTTCTGGTGCCCGGAATGTGCTGCGGCGTCATGGGAAGGGATGAGGGAACGTCAGCTGCTCATTTGTGAGCGCCAAACGCTCAACTCTTGAGCGCAAGACGCTCGCATGGTAGACTCTCCCACAGAAGGGAGGCCGGGCCTTCGGGCCCGGCCAATCAAAGGGAGAGTCTCCGTTGCGGCTGGTGGCTCGGCGGAAGCAGCAAGGGGTGGACATGGATACGGGCGAAGTGCTGAACGTAGTCGCCCTGGTCCCTCAGCACAAGGACTGGGATGTCGCACAAGTATGTGAACTCTTCGCCACGCAGGTCCTCGAGCAGCTGGGGCTGATAAACGGCGAGGGACGGCTGCTGCTGTGGTTCCTGGCAAAGACAGTGACCCAACCGACGCAGGGCGAGGGGTGGGTGCAGCTCGACCGGGACGAGGTGACCCGGACGCTCGGCATCGGGCGGAGCACGCTCCGGAGATACCTCCACCGGTTGCGCCGGCTCGGGTACGTGGAGAGCGACCCCAAATCTCGCGGATACCTGTGGCGCATCCGGTCGGACATGGTTTACCGCGGCTCGCTCAAGCCGTACTGGACAAAGAAGCTGTTGGAGGCGACCGAACCCGAAGCCTGCAGAGGACGGATGGAGGTCGTGCATGCCGCTTGTGAGCCCTCGCGTGCGGAGGCGAACGAGGGATAAGGAGGTGACCGGGGAAGATGGGATGGCCGCGGGCTAGACGTGGGGCGGCGATTGCGGGGCTTGTCGTCGCAGTCTCGGTCCTTGCCCGGATCTCGGGAGGGACGGCTGCCTGGGCGCAGTTCTCCGGCACGTCGGTAGATCTGCTGCTCGATGAGGATTTCTGGAAGACCGCCACCCCGGAGCGGGTACGACAGGCAGTGAGAGACGGGGCGAACGTCAACGCGCGGACTAAGGACGGCTGGACGCCCCTGCACCTGGCTGCCGCCTATAACAGCAACCCCGAGGTGATCCGCGCCTTGGTGCAGCTGGGGGCGGACGTCAACGCGCGGGACGAGGTCGGCTCCACGCCCCTGCACTGGGCTGCCATCTCGAACAGCCACCCCGAAGTGATCCGCACCCTGGTGCAGCTGGGGGCGGACGTCAACGCGCGGGACGAGGTCGGCTCCACGCCCCTGCACTGGGCTGCCCTCTCGAACAGCCACCCCGAAGTGATCCGCACCCTGGTGCAGCTGGGGGCGGACGTCAACGCGCGGGACAAGGGCGGCTCCACGCCCCTGCACGGAGCTGCCTTCCATAACAGCCACCCCGAAGTGATCCGCACCCTGGTGCAGCTGGGAGCGGACGTCAACGCGCGGGACAAGAACGGCTGGACGCCCCTGCACTGGGCCGCCCAGAACAGCCACCCCGAAGTGATCCGCACCCTGGTGCAGCTGGGAGCGGACGTCAACGCGCGGAACAAGAACGGCGAGACGCCCCTGCACTGGGCTGCCCTCTCGAACAGCCACCCCGAAGTGATCCGCACCCTCGTGCAGGCTGGCGCGGATGTGAATGCGCGGACCGAGGCCGGCTTTACGCCCCTGCACTGGGCTGCGCTTCGCAGCAAGGAACCCCGGGTAGTGTTGGTCCTGTTGGAGCTGGGGGCTGATCCCAGGGCGCGCACGAATACCGGGGAGACCGCCTGGGACCTGATCCAGAAAAACGAGGCGCTGCGCGATACCCCCGCCTACTGGAAGCTCAAC
>CADDYW010000282.1 GCA_902810745.1 Chloroflexota bacterium
CGCAAGTTCGCCCTGCGCACGGTGAGCCTGATGCGGACCAAGAACCTGTCGTTGACCGCGGCGGCGCGGCAGGTGGGCATCGACCCGGCGACGGCGAAGCGCTACGCGGGGCGGGCGTTGGAGCGGGAGGGGCGGACCTACCGCCCCACGCCGTTCGACAGGCTGACGCGCCATCTCCGCGTGCTGACGCCGGAGGGCCAGGTCAGCCTGCCGATCTCGGACTCGCGCACGGCCTCCCAGATCGGCCGCTACTGGAACGCCGTCGAGCACTACCTGGCCACGGGCGACCCCAGCCAACTGGAGCGGTTTCGCGGCAAGGTCTTTCGCGTGAACAAGCGCGCCTATCCCTTCCTTGTCGATACCGATCTGCTTGATGCATTGGGCGCCGCCGGCGAGCTGCACTTCGATGATTTGTATGACGATGGACTCGCAGCCTAACCAAACATCTAGGAGAAACACAGAATGAAAAGTGACAATCTCAAATCCGCTGTTCGCGCCGAGCGCAAGCGTCGGGCCTTGGGTAAGGCCCAACAGTGCGCATCGTGCGATGAAACTGACCCTCGCTGCCTCAGCCGGGTCGGCGACGTCGTCCTCTGCTACGAGTGCCAGAACCGCCAGAATGGCCGCGCGTCGGTCGAGCTCCACCACGTCGCGGGCCAGCACAACCTGCCCGACACCGTCCCCATCCCCGGCAACGACCACCGCGTCGCCAGTGACCTCCAGGTCAACTGGCCCACCGAGACGCTCCGCAACCCCGACGGAAGTCCGGTCCTCAAAGCGGCGGCGGTGCTCCGGGGCTGGTTGGACACCTTGCGCCTGATCATCGACCGCACCGTCGGGTGGATTCCGGACTTCCTGGAACGGCTCGACGCCTGGCTCAAGGAGCAGCTCGGCCCCCGTTACTGGACCCTTCCCGGGTTTCCGCAGGCGTCGGGAGGTGAAGCGACGTGAGCACCCCGATCACGTTCCTACCCACCGTCGTGCGCGGGTATGCCGTTCCGCCGCCGATGAAGGTCAAGCGGTCACACCAGACCGACCCGCCGCGCTGGCCACCACTGACGCTCGTCTTCGACACCGAGACGACGCTCGATGCGACCCAACGGCTCACCTTCGGGGTGTATCAGGTGCGGCGTAACGGCGTGCTGCTCGAAGAGGGACTCATCGGCGCCGACGACCTCTCCCCCGCGCAGTGGGCTGTCTTGGAGATCTACGCTCGGGATCATCCCGACGACAGGGGAAAGCCGCTGAAACTGCACCGCCGTTGGGATTTCCTCGAAGAGGTCTTCTGGCCGGTCGCGGTCAAGGGGCGGGGGGCCGTCGTCGGCTTCAACCTGCCCTTCGACCTCTCCCGGCTCGCGGTCGCCGCCCGTCCCGCCCGTCGGCGGTTCGCGGGGGGCTTCAGCCTGGTTCTGAGCGAGTACCAGGACGAGAGGGGGCGCTGGAAGTCCAACGCCCATCGCCCACGCGTCGCGATCAAGCCGCTCGGGGACCACCGGGCGGTGATCGGCTTCACCAGCTGGTGGAAGCCGGATGCAAAGGACCGCATCCCGGAAGACTCCTCGGACGGGCAGCCCCGGAAGGGGTACCGCTTCCGGGGCACCTTCGTGGATCTGCATACGCTCGCCCGCGCGCTGACCGACCAGAAGCTCTCGCTCGCGTCGGCGTGTCGCGCGTTCGAGACACCGTATGGTAAAGACGATTACCGCCCGACCGGACAGGTCACCCCCGAGGAGATCGACTACTGCCGCCACGACGTGCGGGCGACCTGGGAATTGTACCGGGCGCTCCGGGCCGAGTACGAGCGTCACCCCCTCGCGCTCTCCGCCGACCGCGCCTACTCGACGGCGTCGATCGGCAAGGCGTATCTCAAGGCGATGGGGATCCAGCTCCCGGTGGTCCGCGCCAGCCCGGACGCCGGCCTGAGCGTTCCGGAGGTCCTTGGACTGGCGATGACCACGTACTACGGGGGGCGGGCCGAGTGCCACGTGCGCCGGGCGCCGGTGCCGGTCGTCTACTGCGACTTCCTCTCGATGTACCCGACGGTCAACACCCTGATGGGGCTCTGGCGCTTCCTGACGGCGGAGCGGCTCGTCGTCGAGGACGCCACCGACGAGCTCTGCCGCTTCGTGGACGGATTGACCGCCGACGACCTGTTTCGCCCCGAGACGTGGGCAAAGCTGCCGGCCATCGTCGAGGTCCA
>CADDYW010000283.1 GCA_902810745.1 Chloroflexota bacterium
CTAGGCCGCCTGAAACGTTTTCGCTCGACGGTCGTTATGTCAGACGACAAGCGATCCACGACGCGTGGCGCGGTAGGTCATTGGGTGCTCACGCGTCTTCGAGATCGGCTGGCGATGGCAACCGACAGGTCGATTCCGCGGCGTTGGCCGGGCCAGTGGAACAATACAACAGCAAGGGAGCGTGAGATTGTCATGAAACGAGACGAACCTGCATCGATGCCCACCATCGACGATGGCCCCGAGTCAGACGCGAGCCGGCGCGGTCTCCTGAGCAAGGGGATAAAGCTTGCCCTGGCGACCTCGGCGGCGCTTGCCTTCGTCCCGGGGAGCGCCGCTTACGCCGCGCACGGGCCGCAGAACAAAGGGCCCAAAGACGACAGCGATGACCCGGACGACGACGATCAGGGACCCAGTAATCGCGGACGGGGCCGTGGACCACTTGTCCGACGCCCGTTCTACGCGCTCACCCTGTGTCCGGTCAAGCAAGTCGGTGGGAATGATTTTACTCCAGCGGGGGGATCCCCCGGCTCGGATCCTTTGCGTTCGGGCGTCGTGCGCGTGTTTCGCCCCCGGGGAACGGCGACCTCGCTCCAGATCTGGGTACAGCTCCGGGGCGCCGCGGCAAACACGCCCTACACCGTCGCGTTCGTCCGCTTCAACGATCACAACCGCGAGTCGCTGGGGACGATCACGACAAATGCCAACGGCGACATCACCGCCTTCACGCCGACGATGCTCTCCGGGACCCTTCGCGTCGGCGTGTTCGTGATCATCAACAACAACAACGGCTCCGACCAGTTCGTCAGCTGCGTGCCGTAAAACGCAGAAGCCGCGAGAACCCTGCCGACAAAAAGGAGACGACAGTGATGCTTGCTCGCTCGGCGTGCATCACTGTCGTCGAGCAGCACTGCTCCTCCATTTGACCCCACTCCCTCCCTGCCCTACAATCCCCAGCACACGCCGACCACCGGCGGCACCACGCAGTGAGGCGCAGATCCATGAAGATCACCCGGATCGAGACGTTCTTCGCCCATCCCGACCACCGCAATCTGGTCTTCGTCAAGGTCCACACCGACGCGGGCATCCACGGTATCGGCGAGGCCTATTCCGTCGGACCCGACGACGCTACCGCGCTCGCCATCCATCACTTCGAGGAGTGGCTGATCGGCCAGGATCCGGGCCGGATCGAGCACCTCTGGGCGCTGATGTACCAAGGGATCCGCTTCCCCGGCGGCTCGGTGATCAACTCGGCGATCAGCGGCATCGAGCACGCGCTCTGGGATATCAAAGGCAAGGCGCTCGGCGTGCCGGTCTACCAGCTTCTCGGCGGTCACTGTCGCGATCGCATTCGCGTCTACCAGAGCCCCGGCGGCGCCACGCCCGAGGCCCTGGCCGAGAACGCCGTCAGGCTGATCGAGACGTACCGCTACACCGCGATCAAGATCGGGCCGCAGCCGCCCGGCTCCGACGCGATGCCGTGGAACGCGGTCCTGCGCGGCACGGTGGCACGGATGGAAGCGGTGCGCAAAGCGGTCGGTGACGACGTCGACGTCGCGGTCGATCCGCACGCCAAGATCTTCGAGCCGAATCGCGCCATCGCCATGGCCGAGGCGATCAAGCAGTACCGGCCACTCTTCTTCGAGGAGCCGCTCCGTCCGGAGAATGTCGACGCGCTGGCAAAGGTCGCCGAGCACACCGACGTGCCCATCGCCACCGGCGAGATGCTCTACACGAAGTTTCAGTTTCGCGAATTGCTGATCAAGCAGGCGGCGGATATCCTCCAGCCCGACGTCTGCTGCGCGGGCGGCATCCTCGAATGCCGGAAGATCGCCGCCATGGCCGAGGCCTTCTACGTCACGGTCGCGCCACACAACCCGATGGGGCCGGTTGCCACCGCCGTGAACGTCCACCTGGCGGCGTCGATTCCGAACTTCCTGATCCTGGAATATCATCCCGACGACGCGCCGCCGCGCCGCGACCTGATCGACGAGCCGATGAAGCTGCAGGACGGCTACCTCGAGCTGCCGACTCGCCCCGGCCTCGGCATCGACCTGAACGAGGATGCCTTTCCCAGGTACCCGTTCCGCACCTGGCACCGCGCCTTTCCTACCCGCGCCGACGGCTCGATCGCGTTCATCTAGTGACGTTTCTGGACGGTTAACCACGGAGACACCGAGAAGGCACGGAGAGCACGGAG
>CADDYW010000284.1 GCA_902810745.1 Chloroflexota bacterium
CCACGTCTCAGTCGCGACTTGCGCTGTGAGATTTGCGCCGTGCCGATCTCACATCGCGTGGTGTGGCTCGAGCTCCGGTTGGCGAGTCAGATGAGTCGCGCGGACCGAATATGGGACTTGACATGATGCGCTGATCCGCTAATATACGACTAATCAATTGATCTAGATATTAATTGAATAACCAAAGGCCATGGAAAAGTCGCAGAAGCGGCAGTTCAAGAACCAGCTATTTGAACAGTTCGCACGGATCGGCCAGGCAATCAGCAACCCGCACCGACTCGAGCTGCTCGACGTCCTCGCTCAGGGCGAACGATCGGTCGAGCAGCTGGCGAACGAGACCAGTCTGACGCTTGCCAACGCGTCACAGCACCTTCAGGTGCTGAGGCAAGCCGGGCTGATCGTCGCGAGGCGGGATGGGGTCCGCGTTCTGTACGCGCTGGCAGGGCCAGAAGTATTCACTCTGTACCAGGCACTGCGGTCCGCCGCCGAGACGCGCCTCGCGGAGATCCAGCGCGTCGTGGATACGTTCCTCGTTGACCGGGCGCAGATGGAGGTCGTCGGCGCGGACGAGCTGCGGCGGCGCCTGGCCAGCGGCGAGGTTACGCTCCTGGACGTGCGTCCCGCGCTCGAGTACCAACAGGGACACATCGCTGGCGCACAGTCGGTTCCGATCGACGCGCTGCCGGAGCGAATTACCGAGGTGCCGACAGATCGTCCCATCGTCGCCTACTGCCGCGGACCTTACTGTGTCTACGCTGACGAAGCCGTTATGCTCCTGCGCGCGCACGGACTGCAGGCTGCCCGCCTGTCCGTCGGGTTTCCGGATTGGCGCGCGGCCGGCCTACCTATCGCGACGACAGATGATGAATTGTCTTCCGGAGGCTAGCGATGATCTTTCGACAGATCCTGCACCCGAGCACGGGCTGCGCTTCCTACTTCTTTGGCTGAACCGGACGGCGTGAGCTCGCCGTGTGCGATCCTCACTGGTCTCACGTCGACGAATATCTCGCGCTCGCGGACGCGGTTGGCGCGCGGATCGGCCACGTCTTCGAAACCCACGTTCAGGCCGATCACCTGTCCGGGGCAGTCGCGCTGGCAAAGCAAGCCGGTGCTCAGATCTATCTCCACGAGGCGGCAGACGTCGCCTTCCCTCACGTCGTCGTGCGCGATGGCGATGAGATCCAGCTCGGAAACGACTATGTCCGCGTCCTCCACACGCCGGGTCACGCCCCCGAGCACGTGTGCCTGCTGGTCGGCGACCGCACCCGCGGACCGGATCCCTGGTTCGTCCTGACTGGCGACACCCTCTTTGTCGGCGACGTCGGTCGTCCGGATCTGCACGGGACGGAGGACGCGACTGGACTCGCTGGCCAGCTCCACGACAGCATCTGGACGAAGCTCATGTCCCTGCACGACGCTGTCGAGGTCTACCCGGGCCACTTCGCAGGCTCGGCATGCGGTCGATGGATGAGCGCCAAGCCGTCGTCGACGATTGGCTTCGAGCGTCGCTTCAACCCGGCGCTCCAGATCCGGGACCGCGACGCATTCGTGGAGTATGCCCTGCGCGACCTGCCGCCAGCACCACCTGACTTCGCAACGATCCGGCTCCAGAACGCTGGGCGATAGGTCCAGGATGGGGGTCGGCGAAATCCAGATATGCTACTCGACAAGCCCGCGCTGCGTCAGGTGGTCCTTGGTCTGCGCGCCAACTGGCGTCAGTTTACGTTGCTGGTCGTCGTCAACGCTTTCGTCGGCGGGATGGTCGGCCTCGAGCGCACCGTCGTTCCGCTGCTCGCGGAGCACGACTTCGGCCTGGTCTCGCGGACGGTCGCGCTGTCGTTCATCGTCAGCTTCGGGATCGTCAAGGCCCTGGCAAACCTGTTTGCCGGTCGATTCAGCGACCAGGCCGGGCGCAAGCGCATCCTCGTGGCGGGTTGGCTCGTCGGCCTGCCGGTGCCCTTTCTCGTGATCTTCGCCCCGACCTGGAGCTGGATCATCTTTGCCAACGTGCTGCTCGGGCTCAACCAGGGGCTGTGCTGGTCGATGACGGTCGTGATGAAGATCGATTTGGTGGGACCGGCTCGCCGTGGCCTGGCGATGGGGCTGAACGAAGCGGCCGGCTACGGCGCGGTGTCCGTCGCGGCGCTCGCGTCG
>CADDYW010000285.1 GCA_902810745.1 Chloroflexota bacterium
GCAACCGGATCGATCCTCGGAAAAGCATCATTTCACCTCCACGACGTTGTGCCCCCTTCGGATAGGCCAGGTGGCTTCGCGCGAACCCATTCGGATGCTTCGCCTGGCCCGGCACCCACGGTGCTAGAACATCGGCCCATTAGTCGCTGTCTGACTGGTTGTTGACTGGGGGATGGGCGTATGGTTTGCTCTGAGCAACTTCACTTGAGGCGGATTCGCCCTAGAAAGCTGATGACCATGCGTCCACTCCCCTGGCATCCACCCGTCGAGCTGTCCCCTCGCGAGCAATCGGTCGTCAAGCGGATCAAGCGGGCCAAGCTCTTCACATTCCTGCGTCGCATTCGCCACGAGCTGTTCTCCGACGCCTTCCAGGAGGAACTCGGTATCCTCTACGAGGTGAGCCCCTTCGGCCAGCCCCCGGTCCCTCCGGCCAAGCTGGCTCTGGCGACCATCCTCCAGGCTTACGTCGGCGTCTCCGACGACGAGGTCATCGAAGCTCTCACCATGGACCGGCGCTGGCAACTCGTCCTCGACTGCCTGGACTGCGAGCAGGCTCCCTTCGGCAAGGCGACCCTCCAGCGCTTCCGCGACAAGCTCATCGCCCAGAACCTCGATCGTCGGCTCATCGAGCGGACGGTCGAGATGGCCGAGAAGGATCGGGGAGTCAGCCCCCGATCCCTCCGAGCCGCGCTGGACTCGAGCCCGTTGTGGGGAGCCAGTCGAGTTGAGGACACCTACAACCTCCTGGGACACGCCCTGCGGAAGGCCCTCGGCGTGATCGCCCGCCAGCAGGGGCGGGGGCTGGCGGAGATCGTCAGCGAGGTCGGAGCCCCGATCCTCGGAGGATCGAGCCTGAAGGCCGCTCTGGATCTCAACTGGGATGATCCCGACGAGCGCAATCGGGCACTGGTCCTGACTCTCGGCGCACTGGAGGCGGTCGAGACCCACCTCGCCGAGCACCCTGAGGTCAAAGACGATCCCGAGGTGCGCGAGCAGGTCGAGGAGAGCCTGGCGGTAGCCCACCAGGTGAAGGCCCAAGACGTCGAGACCAGTGCGGACGGCCAGGTGAGCCTGCGCAAGGCGGTCGCCAAAGACCGCCGGATCTCGGTCGAGGACGCCGAGATGCGTCACGGTCGCAAGAGTCGCAGCCAGAGGTTCGACGGCTTTAAGCGCCACGGGCTGCGCGACCTCGATCTGGAAGTCGTCCGAGCGGTGGCACTCACTGGGGGCAATGTGCCTGATGCCGCCGCCGCAGACGACATCAAGACCGACCTCGAGCCCCAGAAGGTCGTGCTCGGGGAGCTGCACATCGATCGGGCCTACCTGTCGAGCAGCCTTGTTCGGGACCGCGAGGCGCACACCGAGGTCTACTGCAAGCCCTGGCCAGTCCGCAACGGCGGGCAGTTCCCGAAGACCGCCTTCGTCCTGGACTGGGAGAAGGAGACAATCTGCTGTCCCAACGAGGTGACGGTGCCATTCTCGCTCGGGGGCGTCGTCCACTTCCCGCCAGAGACCTGTGCCGCCTGTGCCTTGAGAGAGCGTTGCACCCGCAGCAAGCTGCAGGGACGCAACGTCTCGATCCATCCTGACGAGAAGCTCCTGGCGGAGTTGCGGGAGCGTCAACTGACTCCACTGGGTCGAGCGAAGCTGCGCGAGAGGGTCAAAGTCGAGCACTCGCTGTCGCACATCGGGCACTGGCAAGGCGACCGTGCCCGCTACGTCGGCCAGCGCAAGAACCTCTTCGACTTGCGGCGGGTAGCCGTCGTCCACAACCTGCACGTGCTCCAACGTAACGACCTTGCCTCTCGTCAGGAGGCTGCATGACCACTAATGGGCCGATGTTCTAGCCGAGGGGCTGAGCGAGATAGGGCCACCAGTAGACGACGAGGTAGATCCCGGCACCGGTGAGCAGAAACGCGCCGGCGCGCTCGATGTACGGGAGAAACGAACGAAAGGCGCGGATGATCACCCCCTTCGACAGAGCAGTTGCCACGCTCACCGCGCTGAGGACCACCCCCATCCCCAGCGCGTAGCTGACAAACTGGAGTACGCCGGCGACGACTCCCGACGTCGCCAGGGCCCCGCCGACGACGACCAGGAAGATCGGCAAGGTACAGG
>CADDYW010000286.1 GCA_902810745.1 Chloroflexota bacterium
AGTTAGAATCGTACTAAAGTAGGATTGAAAGGATGTAATTACTAGAGAACCCGACAATATTTCTATCGTTAGAATCGTACTAAAGTAGGATTGAAAGAACTGTCAAACTCTTGAATTTCATATCGTGTTTGATAGTTAGAATCGTACTAAAGTAGGATTGAAAGAAATGCAGCTGGCGTCCCAGCAGGAGCGCAAACGACGTTAGAATCGTACTAAAGTAGGATTGAAAGCAGGAGCGCAAACGACTTTTTATTACGTGCTTCAAAGTTAGAATCGTACTAAAGTAGGATTGAAAGCGAGTTTTGACTTCGGATTCATCTAACATGTAAATGGTTAGAATCGTACTAAAGTAGGATTGAAAGCAGAGTTGTGAGGAGCAGATCGGACAAGGGTTTGATGTTAGAATCGTACTAAAGTAGGATTGAAAGAACACTGTGATAGATGATTGATTACATATTATTTGTGTTAGAATCGTACTAAAGTAGGATTGAAAGTATTCTATAGCAGTTGGTTTCACAAGCGTTCAACTTGTTAGAATCGTACTAAAGTAGGATTGAAAGGAGTACCCCCATTATGTTTCAGGGCTGGTTAGAAAAGTTAGAATCGTACTAAAGTAGGATTGAAAGAAAGGACAACCACCGCTACAACTACAAGTACGGTTAGAATCGTACTAAAGTAGGATTGAAAGCAGCCTCGTTGCGCCTTGCACGCACTTCTTTAAGCTGTTAGAATCGTACTAAAGTAGGATTGAAAGGCAGTTGCGAGTGCAATAATATCTAGCAATACTATTGTTAGAATCGTACTAAAGTAGGATTGAAAGTTTTTTGGTGGTGTAAAACAAAATGCACGTAATCACGTTAGAATCGTACTAAAGTAGGATTGAAAGTTTCAATGGGCGTCCCTTCGGGAGCTCCGGTGAAATGTTAGAATCGTACTAAAGTAGGATTGAAAGGCAGGTACTGTGATTACGAAAGGCGAAGGATCACCAGGTTAGAATCGTACTAAAGTAGGATTGAAAGAACAGGCGCTGCAGAGCGGCGAGCATGACTGAGCTGGTTAGAATCGTACTAAAGTAGGATTGAAAGCTTGAGCGAGAGGAACTCTTGGGGGCGGAAGGCAGAGTTAGAATCGTACTAAAGTAGGATTGAAAGGCGGCCACGCCAGCCATCTGACTTCCGAGATGAGCCGTTAGAATCGTACTAAAGTAGGATTGAAAGCTGAAATTGTTTTTCTTTAAAATGTTTTAGGGCATCGTTAGAATCGTACTAAAGTAGGATTGAAAGTGCGGTCGGTTTCAAACATTTTCTTTCTGGGATTCCGTTAGAATCGTACTAAAGTAGGATTGAAAGGGGCTCGATCCGAAGAAGGCAAAGATAGAGCTCCCCGTTAGAATCGTACTAAAGTAGGATTGAAAGAATTTTACTTCATCGAATCTTCTCGGAGCAGGAAACGTTAGAATCGTACTAAAGTAGGATTGAAAGTTATTTTGCATAATTACGCTGTACTGGTGAGTAAAAGTTAGAATCGTACTAAAGTAGGATTGAAAGAAAATCAAAGTTTATTGCCCTAAATGTAATATGCTTGTTAGAATCGTACTAAAGTAGGATTGAAAGTATAGATAACATAATTCAGTTTCATCCCAAATAATTGTTAGAATCGTACTAAAGTAGGATTGAAAGGTGTTGGATTATTTTTGTACAAAGCAGTTAGAATCAGTTAGAATCGTACTAAAGTAGGATTGAAAGTTATCTTTTGTTACGCCTGCAAGTGTCGGATTCTGTGTTAGAATCGTACTAAAGTAGGATTGAAAGTTATTTTGCATAATTACGCTGTACTGGTGAGTAAAAGTTAGAATCGTACTAAAGTAGGATTGAAAGTTTTTTTAGGTTCGTCAGAAGAGCTCCCCATCTCAAGTTAGAATCGTACTAAAGTAGGATTGAAAGTTTGGTAAAGCAGGCCCGCCGCCGGGTCCCATCAAAGTTAGAATCGTACTAAAGTAGGATTGAAAGAGAAAGACAACTCGCTCTGACGCATCTGAAAAGTAATGTTAGAATCGTACTAAAGTAGGATTGAAAGTTCTCCTTACGAGCTCCATTGCCTCTTCAT
>CADDYW010000287.1 GCA_902810745.1 Chloroflexota bacterium
ACGAGGTCCAGACCCCGGACCTCAAAGAGGATCCCCCGGACGAGGCTCGCTCGGGCAAGGGTACCCTCTTCAAGATGCAGAAGGTGGATGACACCACCCTCAAGCTGATCTACGACGCGCCCACGCCCTTGACGGTCGACCGCCTGGCGATGTGGGTGAAGCGGGGGATCGGGCCACGCTGGATGGACCCGAAGCATTACCTCCAGCAGTTCCACCCCAAGTACAACCCCAGCGTCGACAAGACCAAGTGGGTCGATACCTTCCTCCAGATGCGCGAGTTCCGGAAGAATCCGGACTGCCCGACGATGACCGGCTGGATGCTCAAGTCCTATACGAAGGGGCAAAACTCGGTCTGGACGCGCAACCCCTACTACTGGTGCGTCGATAAGGATGGGAATCAGCTTCCCTACATCGACGGACTGATCATGACCAACATCCAGGACCCCCAGGTTCTGCGACTGAACTACCAGCAGGGCAAGGTCGATTACGTCCACGGCAATTTCACCCCGCTGACCCTGGCCGACGTCTCGACGCTGAAGCAGTCCGAGGCGACCAGTAAGCTCCACCTCGAGTTCTGGGACGGTGGGGACGGGAGCGGCTCGGCGTGGTTCTTCAACTACGATTACTTCGAGCCGAAGATGCGCGCGCTGATCCGCAACCCCAAGTTCCGCCAGGCACTCTCTCACGCGACCGATCGGGAGACGATCCGGAAGGTCGTCTATTACGAGACCGGCGAGATGACGACCGGCACGATGAGCCCGAAAGCGCTCGAGTTCCACGTCGAGGGTGGCCAGGAGGTCTACCAGCAGTGGCGCGATAGCTACATCAAGTATGACCCTGACACCGCCAAGAAGATGCTCGACGAGATCGGCGTGAAGGACGTGAACGGCGATGGCTGGCGGGAGATGCCCGACGGCAGCCCGCTGAAGATCACGATTGACTATCACGCCAGCCAGGATCCCAACGGTGTGGCGGTGAAGAAGAACACGATTCTCGAAAAGAACTGGCAGGGAGTCGGGCTGAACGCCAAGCAGAATCCGGTTCCGGATACGAGCTGGGACGAGCTGTGGGCAGCCGGCAAGATCATGTGCCGCGCCGACTGGGGCGTGGGCGACGGGCCCAACTGCCTGGTCTACCCGCAGTGGATCGTGCCGATCGAGGAGACCCGCTGGGCACCGCTCGAAGGGAAGTTCTACGCGCTCAAGGGCACGCCCAAGGAGAACCAGGAGAAGGACGTCGATCCGTACAAGCGGACGCCACCGCGGATGGAGCCGGAGAAGGGTGGCCCGATCGAAAAGATCTGGAGCCTGTACGACCAGACGAAGACCGAGCCGGATCAGATGAAGCGGACCCAGCTCGTGTGGCAGATCATCAAGATCCACATCAGCGACGGGCCGTTCTTCACCGGTACGGTCGCGAATACGCCGTCGATCATCCTGACCAAGGAAGGTCTGAAGAACGTGCCCACGCGCGAGGACCTCGGCCCGAAGAACGGCTATCAGTACGGGTTCACCGGGCCGTGGATCATCCCCAGCCCGGCGGTGTACGATCCCGAGGCCTACTTCTGGGATAACCCGGACGAGCACAAGGGCTAGCGGCCTTGCCGACGCCGGGAGCTGCCAGTCCCACGGCAGCCCCCGGCATCTCCCCCATCCACTCGTGCCGCCCTCTTATGTCGCCTGCTGGTGCGCGTGGCACCTGGGTGCCAGCTACCCGGCTGCCCCCCTTATTGTGTAGTACACAATATGTCAGAGACGTGTGTATAGAGCATTATTGACACCGCCTAGGCGTGGTTGTATGATTCAGCCCGTTTACAGGGACAGCCGGTGGTCTTTCTGCCCGCGTGGTCACGCGCTGGACGTGCACCTCGCGCGATGGCGGAAGGACCTCTGACGATGCACAGGAAGGAGTACTGCTCTGTGAGCGCCATACGGAAACTCGATCGCGCCGAATTCCTCCGCTTATCCGCGGCGACTGCCATCACGGCCATCGTCGCCGCCTGCTCGCCGCCGCCAACGCCATCCCCGACGGCAGGCGGCGCCGCGCCACAGGCAACCAGCGCGCCGGCCGCGCAAGCGGCCCAGCCACCCGCCCCGACGGCGAC
>CADDYW010000288.1 GCA_902810745.1 Chloroflexota bacterium
GGGCCAATTTTCCTAAATTGCTACCCCTCATATTTCCGTTGGCGGTGCACTAGACGAAAGGCAAGGTGGGAATGAGATGCCTGGATGTGGTGAGTACCCTGCTGAAGGTCGCCTCTGGGGTGCTGGCCATGCGCGTGTCCCCTTGGCTTGGCTTTCGTATCGAGCACAGCTCGCCGGTATTGCAATAGCGAGGGAGCATGCATATCACACAGATTGAGACAATCCGTCTGGGCCAGCATCCCCAGCTTCTATGGGTACAAGTTTACACGAGTGATGGCCTGGTTGGGCTCGGCGAGACCTTCTACGTTCCTGGTGCGGTCGCCGCGGTCATTCACGATGTCGCAGCACCGGTGCTCGTTGGAGAAGATCCGCTCGACATCGAGCGGCATTGGCACACGCTGTTTCACATCGCGAACTACTACGGCCACGCCGGCGCGGAGATGCGGGCGATCTCGGCACTCGATATCGCTCTCTGGGATATCCTCGGACAGGCCACTGGGCAGCCGATCCATAAGTTGCTGGGCGGGACCGTTCGTGACCGGATTCGGGTCTACAACACGTGCGCGAGCGATGGGGATATCGATGATTACACGGCGTTTCACGAGCAGGCGGGGAATCTGGCGCAGGATCTTTTGAGGGAAGGAATCACCGCGATGAAGATCTGGCCCTTTGATGCATTCGCCGCCTCCTCCCGATCATCGGGCCACACGACCCCTCTGGCCCGCCACGTCCCGTCGGATTATTACACCGTTGGTCAGCACATCACGCTCGATCAACTCAAGCGGGGACTTGAACCGATCGAGCAGATTCGGCAAGCGGTTGGAGATCGCATAGAGATTGCGATCGAGCTCCATGCCCGATGGAACCTGCCATCGGCGATTCGGATTGCCCGTGCACTCGAGCCCTACGGCGTGCTCTGGCTCGAGGAGGCGCTGACGCCCGAGCCGGTTGATGATCTCGTCCGCTTGGTGGAAGAGACCCGGGTGCCGATCTGTGTCTCGGAGCGCCTGTTCACCCGCTATGCTTTCCGCCAGGTCCTGGAGCGGAAAGCCGCTCACATCGTGATGCCAGACATCATCTGGACCGGCGGCATCTCCGAGGGGAAGAAGATCGCGGCGATGGCGGAAGCCTACCACGTGCCCATCGCGCCTCACGACTGTACTGGGCCGGTCAATGTCTTCGCCTGCAGCCACCTCTGTGCAAGCTGCCCTAACGCTATGATTATGGAGACGGTGCGTGCCTACTACCGAGGGTACTATGCCGAGATCATCACGCCGAATGTCGACATCCGTGATGGGTATTTGATGATCCCGACAGCACCAGGTCTCGGGACCCGTCTACGTCCGGAGGTACGCGAGCGACCCGACGCGTGTATCCAGGTTACGTCTCGAGTTTCGGGATAGCGATGCGGGGAACCGGATCTCCGGGCACGAGGCCGCGGATTCCGAGGCACGGGGGTGCGATCGCCGGGCAAGGATGGAGCGCAGGCACGGGGGCCGGCCCTACCCGACCCATATCGTGCGGACATGAGGACATCAATGCCCGGACCGAAACCGGTAGGGACAGGCCCCTGGGAGCCTGCCCCAGTACATGCCCCCGTGCGTGTGCCTGCCCCTGCGCCTGCCCCGTACTGGGGTGCACCCCTTTGACCAGATCAGTGTGTCTGCCCACTGATAGCAGACGTAGGAGGAGCTATTCTGTCCTTTCCTTGCTACTTCCCTTTCGGGGGCCTGCAAAGCCAGGCACGTCTCGCGTCAGTGGGAGAACGTCCTGCCCGGTCCCGAGGGCACCCCCTTCTGCCGGAACGCGTCGGGGATGGCGGCCAAGGCGGCGACCCCGACCTGGTTCAGACCCGTGGTGCGAATCGATCATTGCGCCCCACTGGCGTTTGAGCTGACAGGGTAAGGACTCCTCCCGCGTGATCCGCAGGACCCGCGTGTGGTTCCCCCGCCACGCCTCGCGCTGCAAAGCTGAGGTACGGGTCGGTCTGCCAGGCGTGGGTGGCAAGGCGTCGGCCCATGGCCCGGATATGGCCTCGTCGTGACCTCCGCGGGGTTGAGTGGGGGGACGGCGTGCCTAGTATGGCCATACGCAAATAT
>CADDYW010000289.1 GCA_902810745.1 Chloroflexota bacterium
AACGCGCGCGCTTGCAACCCCTCACGGACGACGACCCGGGCGAGCCCCGGGCTGCAGTGATCGGGGCGCAGACGCAGCTTCTGGTCGAGGGGAAAAAGCGTCTGGTCCGCACAGGTCGGACAGACGTAGTAGGCGCGTTCGAAGGTGCTCTCTCCTTCGAGGTGGCTCACCCGCTTGGAACGGTACCCGACAAAGCGCGTCGGCTGCTCACCGGCGGGGCAGCGGGGCGCCTCCACCTGCTGACCGGTCTCGCGCCCGTTAATCAGCACCGGCAAGACCTCCCCCATCAGCGCCCGCCGCTGGCGCCGCGCTTCTTCCTCGATGTCCGCAAAACTTGCGTCCGGATGCTGGTCGTACCAGTCTTCCAACTGCTCAAACATCTGTGTCGCACGTTCCAGAAAAGCGACTCTGCGTTGGTCACGGGATAGGCGCCGGGGCACGGGACCTCCTTGGAAAATAGGTGCTCCCCAAGAGTCTACCGCACCTCCTACAATTCTGCGTTATACCCCAATACTTCGGAAGCATCACATAGTTGGCTGGCAGGTAGGCTGATTAGAGGTAGGCAGGAGACGAGGCAGGCGGAAGTCTGGTGACAATAAGCGAGACTGGCGCTATACCTTCGGCTTGCGAAAGGCTTTGAAGGGAGGCCAGTCTCACTGATGCGGATAACGATCACCCGCACGATTGATGTACCAGACGAACTCGGCAGTGTCAACGCCCTCGAAACGCTCGTCCGAGAGGAAGGCTTTGCGCTGATGCGCGCGCTTATCGGCACGCTCTGGCACAGGCTTCAGGAGCAGAGCCTGCGCTGCCCCCACTGTGGGAGCGAGGATGTCGAGCGTTGCGGCCACAAGCCCTCTCAGGTGCTCACCGCCTTCGGGTCGGTCGAGTTGCCAAGACAGCGAGTCCAGTGCCGAGCCTGCAACGCCTCCAGCCAGCCGAGGGACGCGTGGCTCACGGAGCTTGGGGAGCATCGGGCGACCTGGCTCGTCCCGGAGCTGACCTGCCTGGCGGGGGCCAACTGGCCCGGCCCAAAGGGCACCCCGACTCGGAGGTCATCGTCGAGCGGATGCTGCTGGGAGAGGTCAGCCACGAGCAGATCCGACGGGTGGCCAACGCCGAAGGCGAGCGAGTCGCCAAGGAGCTGGAGGCTGAGGCTCAAGCGGTGCTGGAGACTCCCGTGTTCGATGAAGGGGAGGAGGATGCTCGGGGCCTCAACGTGGTGCTCGACGAGGATTGGGTCAGGAGTCGGGATAACCCCGAGGGGAGGGAAGCCAAGATCGGGGTGATCTACAGTGGGGTGGAGAGGATCGGGAAGGATCGGCGTCAGCTGGTGAATCGGCGCTCCGCCGCCACCTTCCAGGGATCGAAGCTCCTGGGCAAGCTGGTGTATGCCCAGGCGAGCACGCGTGGTGTGGAGCGAGTCGGTCGGCTGCGGCTCTTGGGCGATGGGGCCAGGTGGATCGACACCGTCGGGGACGAGCACTTCGCGCGGGCGAGGCGGATTCTCGACCGGTGGCACCTGGAGCGGCAGCGGAGTCGGGGGCTCAAGGCGGCCATCGGGGACAAGGCGGAGTTGGCAAGGCAGCGGGCGGAGTTCGGCGGGCTGATCCGCAGCGGTCAGGTCGAGCCAGTGCTCGCGAGGCTACGGGCACTGGCCGAGCAGCAGCCGACGGTCGGCGTCGGCGAGGGGGGAGAGTCGGCGGTGCCCGCGGTGCCCGAGGAGCTATTCGCGACGATCAGGTACATCGAAGGGCACCGAGGCGCGATCGTCGACGACGAGGCGGAGATGGCAGCGGGAGAGCATGTGGGCAGCGGCGCCGTTGAGAAGGCGGGAGATGTGGTGGTGAACCGTCGCTTCAAGGGGCGAAGGGGGATGCGTTGGCGGCGTCGGAGCGCCGACGGCATCCTGGCGCTGCGCATCCTCCACCTCAACGGCGACTGGGATGCCTACTGGCACCGACGCCGTGAACCTCAACCAACGGCAGCCTGACTACCGGCCAGGTTGTTGATGCTTCCCTGGACCACGCGTAACCTGGCCGGAACGGCCCGGGTCTGCTATAGTTTTCTCTGGCCGACCGCCAAAAAAACA
>CADDYW010000290.1 GCA_902810745.1 Chloroflexota bacterium
GTCGGCGTGCTCGTCGGCGTGCTCGTCGGGGTCGGTGATGGGACCGCCGTGGTCGTCGGGGACGGTGTGGGCGTGGATGTGCTGGTCGGCGTGGCTGAGCCTGCTGGGGTGCTCGTCGGTGAAGGCCTGCTGGTTGGCGTGGCGCTGGGAACAGGGGTCGGCGTCACCGTGGGCGGGGTCGTCAGGATCATCTCGCCGGTCGCCGTTCCCCAGTCGTAGCTGTCCGTGCTTGAGGCGGCATACTCCCCGGTGACCCACACGGCCGATCCGTTCGCCGGATCCGGGGCGGCTGCCGAGTAATCCCCCCAGCGGTTATTACTGTAGGTGCAACTACTGGCACAGTCGTTGTATGACCCGAGGCCATCCTGCACGAGGAAGAGTCCCTCGTCAGAACCGGCCGAGCCGCTAGCAGGCTGAGCTGTTGTCGCCGTGCTCGCCCACAGGCTCGCCGACGAGGCAGAGAACGAAAAGAACGCATCCCCGTAAATGTCCAGTGTGACCGCTGGAAAGAAGAGGTACCCGCTGCTCCAACCGACGTCGAAATCCTGGAGGATCGTGGGGGAAGATCCGCCTGTGCTCACCTGGATCAGGCGCAGGCACGAGTAGCCGGTGGTCGAGCAGTAATCGTTCCCGGTCGTCCAGAGGTTGCCGTTCTGCCAGACGGCAGACAGCAGACGGTCATCATCCGTTGCAATAAGAGGACCGGACGGTTGGACAGCATCAGGAGGCAGGGAGGTGGCGATGATAGCAGGATCAGACTCATTCCAGGTTACATTGCCTTGGGCGGGCGTGCCGTTGATCGCGACGACGCCGAGAGACGGGTAGCTCAAGTTCTGATTGAGGTGCGGATCTGAGTCGTTGTAGACGAGGTACTCGGTCGAGGTGCTGGTCAGAGATTCAGACGGCACTACGTCGAAGCGATTCGGGTCAGGCCCGAAATACCAATAATAATAGGCGCCGCCGGCCAGCAAATCCGACTTCTGTAGCACCCACGTCTCTTGACCGGTGAAGCTCCCACCGCTGTAATCATTCCAGGAGATCACGACCTTATCGCTGCTGACACCGATCTTCGGCTGGTCGTAGAGAACACCCGCGGTGTTGCTTTCGACCGTGTAGGTGTACCAGCTACCCGTCGGGTCCGAGGTCGCCGAGACGGCAACGTATACCTGGCTGTCGTTGGCGGAATCAAAAGAGAGGCCAGACACGAACCACCGGCCGCTGAGGGGATCGTAGAGGTCACGCGGATCGCTGAAGCTATAGCCAAAAGGGACCGGGAAGAACGTGTTCAGGTCGAAGCTCGTCACCAACCCACCGCTCTTGGTCCAGACCGAGCCACTGTCGTTGAGCGTTTCCAGCAGGTAGGTCGGCCCTGCGGCAAGCTGAGTATCGGGTGGCTGGACCGCCTGGTCACAGGAGAAGGGGCCGCAGATCTGACTGATTTGCTCCTCATAGCTCATGACCGGGAAGCTGGTGACCCCCTGCTCGGCCTGCAGCGGGCTGACCGCCGTCCTCGGGCCCGCCAGCGTGGTGGTTGGCACGGAGCCACGGGCCGGGCTGCGGCCGGCATTGGTTGCTGTCTTGGCCTGCTCGAACGCGGCGGCATTCCGAGGGAGAAACGGCAGGAGCCGGCGGGCACGTTGCGTCGGCGGAGCCGACCGCGCGAAGGCAGGACTCGTGATATGCGCCGGCCCAATCTGGCCATGGTGCTGAACCGGCACTGGAGGTGTAGCGGGCTGGCTCGCGGAGAAAGCCGACGCGGCGGTCACCAATGGCATTGATGTGAGAACGACCGCGACGATGAGCACGCCACGGATGACGAACGGGAGACGCATTCTCATCTCCTGCTGCATCGCCAGCTAGTGCCCGCACTCACTTCACATCGCCTCCGGGCAAGGTGGCAGTGCCTTGAAGTTAGCAGAGGCGTTCACCAGTTGCAAGAGCATGACCCCTCGGACGCTGGGCGAGAATCACCCGTACCCCCGACGCGAGCTCTGTGTGACGAGCACGATGCGGACTGCGGCGCCTGGCACCCGCGAAAAGTGACCGTGCGGACGAATACGCGGCCGTCGTGCAGCCCACAATCGCTTAGA
>CADDYW010000291.1 GCA_902810745.1 Chloroflexota bacterium
GGATCCGGGTCACGATTCCCCACCAGAAGCGCGAACGGCGCCGCGGCCCCTTTGACCGCGCGGCGTATCGCCTGCGCCAGCGCATCGAGCGCCTGGTCTGCCTCAACAAGGAGGCGCGACGCCTGGCGACCCGCTACGAGCAACTGCGCGAAAATTACCGGGCGATGTGGGTGATTGCCGCGATTCTGCATTGGACTCGCTAACCCATTTGCAAACGTACCCTAGCGCCAGCCCGATACGCAGCGAGCGCTGAGCCTGAATCGCAATCGGAGTCCGACAATGCCTAGTTTTTCTCGAAACGGCGACCTCGGTGGCCCGCCCCAACGCCTTGGCTTTTACGCGCGGGTCAGCTCTGAGGAACAGACTCAGGGCTACTCCATCGACGCCCAGCTCCGGGCGGGCCAGCAGCTCGCCACTGAACGCGGCCTAGAGTTTACCTCCTACGTCGAACCTGGCCGGTCGGCGAAAGGCGAGGATTTGCGGCGACGTCCGGTCTTCAAACAGTTGCTCGATGACGCCGAGGCCGGGCGTCTCACAATGGTTGCGGTTCATAAGCTCGACCGCTTCAGCCGGAATCTCCGGGTCACCCTCGAGCAGTTCGAGCGCCTCAGTCGCGCTGGCGTCACATTCGTCTCTCTGACCGAAAACCTGGACTTTTCGACCCCGTGGGGACGGCTCGCCCTGGCGATGCTCGGGGCGCTCGCGCAGTTCTATAGTGAGAACCTCGGACAGGAGACCTCGAAGGGCAAGCAGGAGCGGAAGGCGCAAGGCCTCTACAACGGCATTCTGCCGTTCGGCACGGTCAAAGGAGCCGACCGCATCCCGGTTGCGGATACGACGCCGATCGAGATCGACGGCAAAACGACGACGAACCTCGAAGGGCTTCTCCTGGCCTTCCGAGAAGCGGCGAAGGGACGCAGCGACGCCGAGGTCGCGCGCATCCTCAATAACGCAGGTTATCGCACCACCGGGAATCGCGGGCGGAACCTGTTCTCGAAGGACACGGTCGCCGAGATGCTGACGAACCGGTTCTATCTTGGCGAGCTCCCGGTCGTGGAGAAGGTGCGCGGGCCGGACGGTAAGCTCCACAAGGTCCAGACGGGCTGGATGGCGGGTAAGCACGCGGCGGTGATTCCGGCCGACCTCTTTGAAAGCGTCCAGGAAGCCCGGGCACGTAACCGAACCAATCCGAACTCGGTCCGCACCGAGAGGCAGCCGTGGTCGCTCTCCGGCATCGCGTACTGCGGGACCTGCCGGAGCAAGCTCCACGTCCAGGGACGGCCCATCGAGGGGAAGCGACGGGTCGGCTGCTACGCGCGGGTCCAGGGGAAAGGTTGTCCGGAGCCATCGGCCTCGCTCGATCGGTACGAGGAACAACTGCACGCCTACCTGGCGCGTCTCGTCATTCCACCCGACTACCGGGACCGCATTCTGGAGATGTATGCCTCGGTACGCCGGAACCTCGATCCCCAGACCGTGGACCGGGCCAAGCTTCAAGCGCGGCTGGAGCGGATCAAGAAGCTCTTTCAGTGGGGGGACATGCCGGAGGCGGAGTATCTCACCGAGCGGACGGAGATTCAAAAGCAACTCGCGGTTCTAGCGCCGGTGGACGAAGCGAGCGTCAAGCTCGAGCGCCTCGCTGGCTACCTGCGAGATCTGCCCCTCGCGTGGGAGCACGCCGACCAGCGGCAGCGTAATCACATCGCGCGGCGCTTATTCCAAGAGATCTGGATAAAAAACCAACGGGTTGTGGCTGTGAAGCCACAACCCGAATTCAAGCCATTTTTCGACTTGAACTGTCCAGATGTTCGAACGGGCGGAAGCGACGGGATTCGAACCCGCGATCTCAGCCTTGACAGGGCTGCATGTTAGGCCGCTACACCACGCCTCCGTGTGTGAGCACTCACAATTATAGCGTGATCTGCCCCGACGTGCAACCTTCGTACCGGCACTGGGTGCGGCCCAGAAAAGTGAAGCAGGCGGGCGAGGGTGAGGGATGACAGAAGAGGAAAAGGAAAGTACCCTTCGAGCAGGATCAGGCGGCTAAACGCCTGAGGACCGTTCGGAGGGTACGGATGG
>CADDYW010000292.1 GCA_902810745.1 Chloroflexota bacterium
TCAATCTCTTACGGGATCTTCAGTCTCAGTTCGGGCTGACCTACCTGTTCATCGCCCACAACCTGGCAGTCGTCGCGTACATCTGCGATCGCATCGGCGTGATGTATCTCGGAAAGCTGGTCGAGCTCGCCACGACGGCGCAGATCGTGGCTCGGCCACGCCACCCCTATACCCAGGCGCTGCTCTCGACCGTTCCGATTCCTCTGCCCGGGGCAAAGAAGCGGCGGATGCTGCTGACCGGCGACGTTCCAAACCCAATCGCCCCGCCGTCTGGCTGTCGCTTCCGAACCCGCTGTCCGATCGCCCGTTCGGACTGTGCCGATGCGATTCCGCCGCTTCGCGAGGTCGAGCCGGGTCATTGGGTTGCCTGTCATTACGCCGAGGAGACCGGAGTACGCTGATGGCACGTTTTGTCGTCGAGCGGTTGATCATCATGGTCCCTACGATCGTCGTCCTCTCGCTCATCCTGTTCGTCCTTATGCGGCTGACCCCAGGCAGTCCCCTCCAGCCGATCGCGCCCAACGCAAACCCGCTCAATCCCGAGCAGCAGAAGAACCTCGCACACGAATGGGGTCTCGACCGACCGATTCTCGAGCAGTACGTCACGTACGTCGGCAGGGCGGTGCACCTCGACTTCGGCAACTCGTACGTGTACAAGAGCCGCTCGGTGATGGAGATTCTCGGTCCGACCTTTCTGGTATCGCTCCATCTTGGCGTGATGGCCCTGGCGATCGCGATCCTTGTCGGAGGGACGCTGGGCGTCGTCGCGGCGATGAATCAGAATGGCCCGTTTGACTACCTCTGCACGTTCGTGGCGATGCTGGGCGTGTCGATTCCCAACTTCGTCTTGGCGGTGCTGCTGATCGTCACGTTCGTCCTGGGGCTGAAACTCTTTCCCTCGACCGGAGGCTGGCGGACGCCGGTTGACTGGGTTCTGCCGACGATCACGCTCTCGCTCGGGCCCCTGTCGGTCATCGCGCGCTACACCCGCTCCAGCGTGATCGACGTCATTCGGTCAGATTACGTTCGGACCGCGCGAGCTAAAGGCCTGGGCGAGCGTCGGGTGATGCTCGTCCACGTGCTGAAGAACGCGCTGATTCCTCCGCTGACGATACTCGGTCCGCTCATCGCGGCCGTCGTGACCGGCTCTCCCTTCGTCGAGATCATCTTCCGGGTGCCTGGCATGGGCCGCTACTTCATCCAGAGCATCACCGCGCGCGACTATCCTCTGATCATGGCGGTCTTCCTCTTTTACGGGGTCTTTCTTCAGCTGATGAACTTGCTGGTCGATCTGCTGTATGGAGTGGTCGACCCGCGGATTCGCTTTGGCGGCGCGGAGTAGTCGTCGGGAGGCAAAGCCGGTGGAAGCGCAAGATAGCTGGTTAGCCACAGAATCCAGACGGATAGCGGATGCAAGGGTACGGGGAGAGGCGGGGCTCCCGACAACGGAGGATCTCTGGGGAGACGAGGCGGAGCAGGCCCGACGCCCCCACGTCAGCCTGTGGAAGGATGCCTGGCGCCGACTCCTCCGCAATCGGCTAGCGATGTTTGGTTTGGCTGGCGTCGTCTTCTTGCTCTTCCTCGCGATCACGGCCGATTGGATCAGCCCGTGGCCGTATGACTATCAGCACTTCGATCACATCCAGGAGCCACCCAGCGCCGAGTTTCCGCTGGGGACCGACCTGGTCGGGCGCGACATGCTCAGCCGCATGATCTACGGAGCGCGGGTGTCGATGTCGGTTGCGCTGATCTGTCAGTTGGTGATCGTCTTGATCGCGGTACCGATTGGTGCGATTGCCGGCTATTACGGGGGGTGGGTGGACACGCTCTTGATGCGGCTGGTCGACCTCTTTTACCCGATTCCGCAGCTTCTCCTGGCGATCCTGATCATGTCGGTTCTCGGGCGTGGTCTGGAGAACCTGTTCCTGGCGATCATCCTGACGAGCTGGGTCACGCTGGCACGACTTACCCGGGCCCAGATGCTGAGCCTGCGCGAGAAGGAGTACGTCAAGGCGGCGCGTACGGCGGGGGCCGGTA
>CADDYW010000293.1 GCA_902810745.1 Chloroflexota bacterium
TCACCGTGCTCCGCGATGACCCACCACCCGGCCAGGAAGCACAGATCGACTTTGGCTATCTCGGCCAGTGGTACGACCCTGCCCTGGGCAAGCTGCGCAAGCTGTGGGCCTTCTCCATGGTCCTTAGCCACAGCCGGCACATGTTTGTCTACGTGGTCACGCGCATGGACCAAGTGGCCTGGACCCGGGCGCACGTCGCCGCCTTTGCCTTCTTTGGCGGTGCGCCGCGCCTGCTGATCGTAGACAACCTCACGTCGGGCGTGTTACGTCCTGATCTCTACGACCCGGCCATCAACCGCGCCTACGCCGAGTTGGCAGCCTACTACGGTGTGATCGTCGACCCTTGCCGGGTGGCTCACCCCAAGGACAAGCCGCGCGTCGAGCGTCCCATGCCTTACATCCGTGACAGCTTCTATGCCGGCCGCACGTTCACCAGCGAGGCGGAGATCAACCAAGCTGCCGAGAAGTGGTGCCTCTCGGTCGCCGGTGAGCGCATCCACGGCACCACCCGCCAGCGTCCCCTGGACCACTTCCAGCGCGTGGAAGCCTCTGCCCTGCTGCCTCTACCTGCCCAGCCCTTTGAGCCCGTGACCTGGACCCAGGGCAAGGTCGCTCGGGATTGCCACGTGCAGGTCGGGCACGTCCTCTATTCCGTCCACTACCGCTACGTCGGCCAGACCCTGGCCGTGCGGGTATCCGAGCGCACGGTCGAGTTCTACCTGGGTCAGGAGTTGGTCAAGACCCACCTGCGCCCGCGCGACGGCCGCCGCCAGACCGACTGGGACGATTACCCGCAGGAGAAAGCCCAGTTCTTCCAGCGCAACCCCGACTGGTGCCGCTCCCAGGCGCGTCAACTCGGCCCTGCGGTTGCCGAGGTGGTCGAGGCCCTGCTGGGCCAGCATGCGCTGCACTACCTGCGCCAATGCCAGGGCATCATCCGCCTGGCCGAGAAATACGGCGCAGAGCGGCTCGATGCTGCCTGCCAACTGGCCCTCGCCCACGGCGATCCCGCCTACAAAACGGTCCACAACATCCTGCTCAAGGCGCTCGAAGGGCAGCAAGCCCTGCCCTTGCAGACCAGCAGCGCCACGGCCGCCGCTGCTGGGGCTTACCTGCACGGCCCGGAACAACTCTTTGCGGCTGACACTCAGCCCCAGAAGGAGGTTACCCATGGTTAGCGCTCATCACCTGCAGCCCAAACTCAAGAGACTGCGCCTCGGCGGCATGCTGGACACCCTCCAGGTCCGCCTGGACCAGGCCCAGCAGCACCAACTCGGCTACCTCGAGTTCCTGGAGTTGATGCTCGAGGACGAGATCACCCGACGCGAGCAAAAGGGCCTCGCCTACCGCATCGCCCTGGCCCACTTCGAGGAGGTCAAGACGCTGGAAGAGTTCGACTTTGCCTTCAACCCCAAGATGCCGGCCCAGAAGGTCCGCGACCTGGCCACCTGCCACTTCATTGAGGCTGGGGAGTCGGTCATCGTCTGCGGGCCCGTCGGCACGGGCAAGAGCCATCTCCTGCAAGCCATCGGCCACGCCGCCTGTCGCCAGGGCTACAAGGTGCTCTTCACGCGTGCCAGCCGCATGCTCGCCCACCTCGGCGGAGGTCACGCCGATGGCACCTGGGACAGCCGCTTCCGCACCTACCTTCACCCCGACCTGTTGATCATCGATGACTTCTGCCTGCGTGAGCTCACCCCGCAACAGGCGGAGGACATCTTCGAGCTCATCGGCGAGCGGCACCGTAGCCTGTCCACGATGATCGCCTCCAACCGCGCGCCACAGGACTGGTATCCGCTCTTCCCGAACCCGGTGCTGGCTGAGGCCGCGCTGGACCGGCTCATCAACCGCTCGCACCACCTGATCCTGGAGGGCCGGAGCTACCGGCCGCTCCTCAGACCCGATCGCGCGCCCACACTTGCGAAGGAGAACGACCCGGAGTAACATCAATCAGACCCGCACACCAAGGGTGGGTGAATTCCTTGCCCATGGGGTGGGTGAATATCTTGGCCGTTGACA